>JAQXNZ010000147.1 GCA_029098265.1 Clostridia bacterium
TTGACAGTCTTGACTGGAAAGAATACGGCACAGAGGCGGAAATAAACCAGGTGCTTAACCACAAGCATTTGGGAAACGGCTCCATAATACTTTTCCACAATGATGCAAAGTATACTCCTGAAGCCCTTGGTACTATAATAAAGGGGCTTAAGGATAAAGGATACGAAATAGTTCCCATATCGGAGCTGATTATAAGAGATGGATATACAATTAACAGCGAGGGCAGGCAGATTGCCGACAAAAAGGCTGACAAAGCTGAATAGAGTTTTTGAGGACTCCTGAGAATTTTAAGGAGTCCTTTTTATATGCGGCTGTGAAATTAGCAGAATTTTGTAACAAATTCTTAAAATTTAATTAATATTTGTGTTTGACGGCACATATTACGCCATTAGGCTTTGCAATTTATGACGTATTATTCTATAATATAATGAAAAATAAAATGCTGTCAGTGAACAAAAATATTTCATTTTGTTTTTTCGGCATCAGGAAAGGGTGATTTTGCATTGAAAAGATTAAAAAGACTGCTTGCGGCCTTTTTCAGTGCTTCTTTGATATTTTCAGGTTTTGCGGCAAAGACTGCTTATGCGGCTGAGCTTCCGGACTACATAAGGGTAGGTCTCAGAATGAGCTATGAGGAAAAATCCTCTATTTCCATTGAGTCAACAAATATAAAGCTTGTCAGAAGTGACGACGGAGTAACCAGCCCACTTCTCAACGAAACTATGGCGGAATTCAGCTCCGGCTCGGGCTTTACGGTCAGGACAGGCCTCAGCTATCAGGTGGCAATACAGATAGATGCACGCTCCTACAGTGATGCAAAGGCGGCGGCTTTATCCTATATATCCAAGGGATATCCCAATGCCGTTGCAGGATACTATAAAAATAACTGGGCGGTAATAATATACGGATATTCGGATTCCTATACAGCCTCCAATGCGGCGGCTAATCTGGGCGGCTATGCACTTTCACCAAATAAGGTGACTATACTTGATATTGACGGAAATCCAATACTGCTTATTGCCGAAAGCGATGCATATTTCATGGGAAGGGGCGATCCTGCGGTAATTGACCTCGGCGCACGCTCCTACAGAGGAATAATCGACTTTATGCAGAACAGTGACGGAACAATTACAGCGGTAAATGTCATCGACATTGAGGAATATCTCTACGGCGTTGTGGCTTCGGAAATTCCGTCAAGCTATGCTTACGAGTCGATAAAGGCTCAGGCCTGCGCCGCCAGAACCTATGCGCTTTATAAATGGAATATAGGATCAGACATAGGCTTTGATATATGCGACTCCACCCATTGTCAGGCATATATGGGCTATGACTATGAAACAAAGACCACAACTCAGGCGGTAAAGGATACCGAGGGAGAGCTTATCTATTATAACGGGAAACCTATTGAGGCGCTGTTCTTCTCATCAAGCGGCGGCTATACAGAAGACGCTGAAAACGTATGGGGCACATCGGTGCCTTATCTCAAAGCGGTGGACGACAGTCAGGAAATAAACTGCCCCACATGGACAAGAACTCTGACATTATCCGACCTTGACAAAATAATATCCGCTAACGGCTATAATATCGGCTCTGCAACGGGTCTCAGACTGACCATTGACAATAAAACAAAACGTGTTCAGAAGGTTGAGTTCTTAGGAACAAACGGAACAAAGGCCATAACCTTGGAGGCCTGCAGAACGGTATTCAGTGCTTTAGGCAGTTCTTTCAGCAGTAGATGCTATACCATAACAAACGGTACGGTCATAAGCGGAGGCTTTGATACAACGTCAAATACCAATACAAATTTCGGAACACTTGTGTTGGGCCCCATTGATAATTTTAAAATGGGCAGTGATTATGTAATCGGTTCCGACTGCGCAGTCGTATATTCAACTTCATCGGGCACAAAGGCCTATGGCTATGACGGCAAAGAGGTTGACCTTGATGATATTCCCGATATAGAAAAATATATATCGAGCTCATCTTCAGCTTCTTCATCGTCATCTTCAGCAACAGGTACAACGGTTATAGCCTCTAAGGGCTCGACCATAAATATTTCAGGCTACGGCATAGGTCACGGCGTTGGTTTAAGCCAGATGGGCGCCAACGGTATGGCTCAGAACGGAGCGGACTATAAGGAAATATTACAGCATTACTATACAGGCACAACAGTAGAATAAATCGGAGATATATTTATGAAAACAAGTGATTTTAATTATGACCTTCCCCAGGAGCTTATAGCACAGGAACCCCTTAAAGACCGTTCATCTTCAAGGCTTCTTGTGCTCCATAAGGATACGGGTGAGATTGAGCATAAAATATTCAAAGACATAACAGGTTACCTTAAAAAGGGCGACTGCCTTGTCATAAACGACACAAAGGTACTGCCCGCAAGGCTTATCGGTGCAAGAAAAAATACGGGAGCAAGGGTTGAGATACTGCTTCTTGTTAGAAAGGACATGGACACCTGGGAGGTTCTGACCTATCCTGGCAAAAAGGCAAAGCCCGGTGATGTAATTGTATTCGGTGACGGCAGACTTGAAGCAGAGATACTTGAGGTAATAGAGGGCGGAAACAGAATAGTAAAATTTAAATATGACGGAGTTTTTGAAAATATATTGGACGAGCTTGGCGAAATGCCTCTGCCTCCTTATATAACCCATAAGCTGGAGGATAAAGATAGATACCAGACGGTTTACGCCGCCCATGAGGGCTCTGCCGCCGCACCTACGGCGGGATTGCATTTTACAAAGGAGCTTTTGGAGCAGATAAAAGAAATGGGAGTTGAGATAGCCCATGTTACACTCCATGTTGGCCTGGGTACATTTAGACCCGTAAAGGTAGATGACGTTACTAACCACGAAATGCACTCCGAATATTATGTTGTGGAGCAGGAGGAAGCCGATAAAATAAATACCTGCCGCAAAAACGGCGGACGCATTATAGCTGTCGGCACTACAAGCACAAGAACACTGGAATCCGTAACCGATGAAAACGGCGTTGTGCACGCCAAAAGCGGCTGGACGAAGATATTTATATATCCCGGCTATAAGTTCAAGGCCATAGACTGCCTTATAACAAATTTCCACCTGCCGGAGTCCACGCTCATAATGCTTGTTGCGGCACTGGTCGGCAGGGAAAAAATACTTGATACCTATAGGATAGCCGTTAAGGAAAAGTATAGATTCTTCTCCTTCGGTGATGCGATGTTTATTGTGTAAATATGGAATAAAACAGGCCCTTTGTCGGGTCTGTTTTTATATGTAAAAACAGAGTGACATAATTATACAGCGGGTATATAATCATTATAGGAAATTATGATAAAGGGTGTTTATAATGGATTTGTTTGAATATAATATGTCCCTGCAATTTGACCGAACGGCACCTCTGGCGGCAAGAATGCGGCCCGAAACACTGGAGGATTATGTGGGGCAGGAGCATATAATCGGCAAGGGTAAGATGCTTTACAACGTCATAAAGGCGGACAAGCTGGGCTCTATTATACTTTACGGCCCGCCGGGTACGGGCAAGACTACACTTGCTAGGGTAATTGCCAATACGACAAAACGTAAGTTTGAACAGCTGAATGCCACCACATCAGGCAAAAAGGAGATAACCGATGTGGTACAGAAAGCCAAGGAAAACGCCGGTATGTACAATGTGGGAACTATACTGTTTATCGACGAGATACACCGCTTCAATAAGGCACAACAGGATGCGCTTCTGCCCCATGTGGAAGACGGTACGGTGACACTTATCGGAGCGACTACGGAAAATCCGTATTTTGAGGTAAACAGGGCTCTGGTTTCCCGCTCTTATGTTTTTGAGCTTCGTCCGCTGACCCAGGAAAATATAGAAACGCTTATCAAACGGGCAATAAGCGATAAGGAAAAGGGCTTCGGCGAAATGAATGTGGAAATAGATGACGAAGCCGTTAAGTTTATCGCAGAGCTTTCCAACGGCGATGCCAGACGGGCACTCAATGCCGTTGAGCTGGCGGTGCTTTCATCTGAACCCGATGAAAGCGGAAAAATTGTCATAGACATGGCTATGGCACAGGAGTGCATACAGAAAAGGGCACTGAATTACGATAAGGACGGCGACAACCACTACGATACTATATCGGCCTTTATAAAGAGCATGAGAGGCTCAGACCCCGATGCCGCACTGTATTATCTGGCTAAGATGATATATGCCGGTGAGGATCCTAAATTCATCGCCAGACGTATAGTTATATGCGCCTCCGAGGACGTTGGAAATGCCGACCCCCACGCCTTGCAGGTGGCTGTTTCGGCGGCAGAGGCAATAAATATGATAGGTATGCCCGAGGGCAGAATAATACTGGCACAGGCCGTCACATACGTCGCCTGTGCACCTAAGAGCAATGCGGCATATATGGGCATAGAAAAGGCGCTGTCCGATGTAAGAAACGTGACGGTTTCGGGAGTGCCTTCACATCTTAGGGATTCCCATTACAGCGGTGCGGCTAAGCTTGACCACGGCGTCGGCTATAAATACGCCCATGACTATCCCGGTCATTATGTCAAACAGCAGTATCTGCCCGATGAACTGGTGGGAAAAATATACTACGAGCCGACGGAAAACGGCATAGAAAAGAAAATAAGCGAGTCACTTAAACGGCTGAGGGGAAAGCAGGGATAAGCTGTGAGAAAAATTTTAGCGGCAACGGTGCTGTCGGCTGTCCTTATTTCAGGCTGTGCTGCCGATGCCATAGAAAAGAATATTCCTGCCAAGTCGGAGCAGACTGAGCATACCGAGAAGCAGACGCCCGATTATTACGGACTGCTTACCGATGACGAAAAGCAGGAAACACAGGATATAATGACTGACTATTATGATAATTCCGCTTACGGCGGTGTATATGCCGCATATCCTGCCGAAAACAGTGACCCTATGTATTGCAATGAAGGCGTCGAGGGTGAATATACGGCAGGAAATATAGTCATATATAAGGTCATAACGGAAAAGGGCAGTCAGGAAAACAAACCGGAACGCAGTATAAGCATAGGAAGAAAAGATAAAAGCAGTTCGTGGAAGGTAATAAACGAGGGCTATTGACATTTTATGATTAGCATGGTAATATTATTAAGAATTATGGATATGAAATCCAGTTATTAGACGCAGTATATTATAAGAATTATAGCCATGAAGGCAAAAACTGTCAGAATGACAGGTTTTGTTTTCGTGGCTTTTTTTATTGCAACAGCAGAAAGGAAAAGGATTATATGGATAAACAGGACAATATAAAAATATTTTGGGACAGCATGGCAGAGCAGTTTACGGATTACGAAATACCTACTCCGTACAATAACGAATTTATGAAGCAGCTGTATCTTCACGAAATAATAAACAGAGATAATGAGGCTCTTGATATAGGCTGCGGCGGAGGCAAGTATTCTTTGGGTCTTGCTCCGTACTTCAAACATATTATCGGTACTGATATATCGACCAAAATGATTGAGGGAGCCGACAGAAAGAAGGCCGAAAATAACATTGACAACATAGAGTTCAGGTGTGAGTCATGGCAGGAGCTTGATATTGAAAAAGAGGGCTGGAGGAAAAAATTTGATTTTGTATTCGCTCACATGACGCCTGCTGTCGGTGATGTGGGATCTTTTGAAAAAATGCGTCTTGCAAGTAAAAAATGGTGCGCTGTCACTAAATCGATCTACAGAAAAAGCGATATAGCCGAAGGCGTAAATAAAATATGCGGAAATATAATAAAGGGCTACGGAGAACATGAGCTCAACGATTTGCTTACTATACTATGGAAAGACGGAATAGCTGCCGAAACCTTTTATGAGAAGGAGACATGGACAAACACCGCTGATGCCGAAAAGCTGGCGGACAGCTATATAAAACGTATGACTGTGAAAAAGGAGCTCAGTGATACAGAGAAAGAAGGAATTATTAACTTTATAAACAGCAAGGCTCAGAACGGGATTGTAACCGAAACAACGGACGTTGTTTTGTGCACAATATATTGGAAAGAAAATGAGGAGGAGAAGAAATGAATATGGATTTATGGAAAAAGTGCGTAGAGTTTCACGGTCACGAATGCCCGGGACTTGCTATCGGCTACAGAGCCGCTGTTGAGGCTTCGGAATATTTTAATGTGGCCGAAAGTGAGGACGAGGAGCTTGTGTGCGTTACAGAAAATGACGCCTGCGGTGTTGACGCAGTACAAAGACTTATCAGCTGTACAATCGGAAAGGGCAATTTGATTTACAGAGGTACGGGAAAAATGGCTTTCAGCTTTTTTGAAAGAAAGAGCGGAAAAAAGATAAGATACTGTCTCAAGCCGTTTGATAAGGAAATGGAGCGTGACGAGAGACAGGAGTACATACTTACAGCGCCTTTTGAAGAAATTTTTACTGTCGGAGAGCCTTCGTTTGAGCTTCCCGAAATGGCGAGAATTTTTACCAGCGTAAAATGTGAGATATGCGGAGAGAACGCACCTGAACACAAAATACGCCTTATGGACGGCAAAAAGGTATGTCTTGACTGCTTTAAGGACTACAAAAGAGGCTGGTAAAAGTATTTATACAGAGCTAAGGGGGAATTTAAAATGAAAAAAAGTATATTTGCAATAGTACTTACTGCATTAATAGCACTTACAGGATGCTCGGGCGGAAGCACATCAAAAACCGAAAGCAATCAGGAGGTACAGGCTGAAAGCGTGGTTGTTACAGACCTTCTGGGCAGAGAAGTAGAGGTACCGACAGAAATAGACAGCATTTTAGCTCTCGGTGCCGGAGGATTAAGAATGATATGCTATGCAGGAGAGCAGGAGCTTGTAATCGGCGTTGAAGAAGGAGAGCATGAACAGACATTGGCAAAGGGCTATAACTACATAAATTATGATAAGTTTAAAGACCTTCCCGTAGTGGGAACAGGCGGAGCGGGCAGCTATGAGGCCTATGAGGAAGAAATTATAACACTTGCTCCAGATGTTGTTTTTGCAGCTTATCCGCAGGATTTGGCAGATGACCTTCAGGCCAAAACAGGTATTCCCGTTGTCGTTGTAACTTATGACGGAGGTATGTTTGACGAAAAGCTGTATCAGTCAATGGAGCTTATAGGAAGCATACTCGGCTGTGAAGAAAGATGTGATGAGGTTGTCGGCGCTTTAAAGGGCTGGCAGGAGGATTTAAAATCCAGAACCGAAAATATTCCCGATGAGGACAAGCCCAGAGTATTTACAGGAGCATGCTCCTTCAAGGGCGGACACGGCATAGAGGGTACATATACCAATTTCCCGCCTTTCACAGCTATAGGAGCTGTCAATGTAGCTGATGAACTCAGCGATAAAATCGGCGGAGTAGTAGTTGACCTTGAGCAGATTGCAGTTTGGGATCCCGATTATATATTCCTTGACCCCAACAATATGCAGCTTGTAAATGATGATTATGCTGTAAATCCCGATTTTTATGATTCTCTTACCGCTGTTAAAGAGGGACGTGTCTATACACAGGTTGCTTATAACTGGTATACAACAAATGTTGAAACGGCAGTTGTTGACGCCTACTATGCAGGAAAAGTAATATTCCCGGAAGCCTTTGAGGATATCGATATAGAGGAACTTGCAAATGAAGTATATACGACACTTCTCGGCGCCGAAGCAGCAGGCTACTACGAGGAGCTTTCGGCAGGCGGTCTCGGCTTCAGGCAGCTTACAATAGGTGAGTAATTATGGCGGACAATGCTTTAATACATGCATCGGACGGCTATAAAAAATATATCCGTCACAAAAAGCTGGTAATTCTATGTGTAATAGCATTGTGCATTGTTACAGCTCTTTTCTCTTTGTGCTCAGGCTCATCGGGCCTGAGCCTGTCCGAAGTAATAAAGTGCCTTATCGGACAGGGAGACAAGATGTCCAATTCCATAGTGCTTAAAATAAGACTGCCGAGAATTATGACGGCAATACTTGCGGGCATATTGCTTGCACTGTCAGGCAGTGTAATGCAGAGTGTTTTACGAAATCCGCTTGCATCGGCATCAACACTGGGCGTTTCTCAGGGCGCTTCATTCGGTGCTACAATAGGTATTATATGCTTTGGCGCAGGTATACAGGGCACCGTATCCTCTGCCAGTGCCATAACAATTTACAATCCGACTGTTGTGGTAATATGTGCTTTTGTAGGCGGTATAATACCGGCTGTTATAATACTGCTGCTTTCAAGATACAAAACAATGAAGCCCAGCTCTATGGTACTTGTGGGAGTAGCATTAAGCTCTCTTTTCAACGGAGGAACAACATTGGTACAGTATTTTGCTGATGATGTTCAGGTTTCGGCTGTAGTTTTCTGGACATTCGGAGACCTCGGAAGAACAAATTGGAATGAAATAGGCATTCTTGCCATAACCGCAGTCATTATGGCTGTATTCTTTATTATTAACAGGTGGAATTACAACGCAATGGAGAGCGGCATGGAGACTGCCAAAAGTCTCGGAGTAAATGTAGACAGTGTAATGGTAATAAGCATGCTTGCCGCATCCTTTGCGGCCTCCGTAGCGGTTGCCTTTGTCGGAATAATCAGCTTTGTAGGTCTGATAGCACCGCACATGATAAGACGTTTTGTAGGAAATGATTACCGCTATCTGCTTCCTGCCTCGGCCTTTATGGGGGCTCTGCTGTTGCTTATAAGCGACACCTTCGGCAGACTTATAGTTGCGCCCGTAATACTTCCTATAGGTGCGATAACATCATTCCTCGGTGCTCCCATATTTCTTTATCTTCTTTTCAAAGGAGTTGGAACAAAATGATATCGGTAAAAAATTTAAGCTTTTCATACGGGCAGAAAAAAATTTTGGATGATATATCCTTTGAAATAGAACAGGGTACATGTATGGCGGTGCTCGGAAACAACGGAGCCGGAAAGAGTACGATGATAAAGTGTATGAATAAAATACTATCTCCGAAGGAAGGCGCTGTATATATAAACGGAACAGATATATTAAAAATGGATATTGTTACGCTTGCAAAAAACATGGCTTATGTGGCTCAGAAAAATGAAATATCAAAATATACCGTATATGATGCCGTGCTTCTCGGAAGAAAGCCTTATATAAAGTGGGACGCATCGGAAAATGACCATAAAATTGTTAAAGAGGCTATAAAAAGCATGGAGCTTGAAAAATATGAGCTTAGATACCTAGATGAATTGAGCGGCGGAGAAATGCAGAAGGTGATGCTTGCAAGAGCATTGGCTCAGGAGCCTAAGATGCTGCTTCTTGACGAGCCTACAAGTTCACTTGACCCGAGAAACCAATACAGTGTAATGCGCAGAATATGCAGGATAAGCAAGGAAGAGAACATAGCAGTAGTTGTTGTAATACATGACCTTAATCTTGCAATGAGATATTGCGATAAATTTATGTTCCTTAAAAACGGAAAGATATTTGCCTGCGGTGGTCAGGAGATAATGACTAAGGAGTGCCTTGAAGCCGTATATGAAATGTCTTTCGACGTTCTGGACTATAATGGAACAAAAATTTCAATACCATGCCCATCAAATATAGACTGGAAATAATACAGGTATTATAATATATTGCAAACGGAATTAATACATGGGGAGATGTTATAATTATGTGGTTCGTTTTTGCAATATTGTCATCGGTATTTGCGGCATTTACATCGATATTGGCTAAGGTCGGCATTGACGGTGTAAATTCAAATCTGGCTACAGCCATAAGGACACTGGTAGTCCTTATAATGGCATGGGTAATTGTTTTCATTACGGGAGCACAGGAGGGCATATCCTCAATAAACCGAAGAAGCTGGATATTCCTTATACTTTCGGGTCTTGCCACAGGCGCTTCGTGGCTGTGCTACTACAGGGCGTTACAGATAGGCGAGGTATCAAAGGTTGTTCCGATTGATAAGCTCAGCGTGGTTATAACACTCATACTGGCTTTTGTGCTTCTGCATGAGCCCTTTACATATAAGTCCGCAATAGGCGCAGTCCTTATTACAGCGGGAACTCTTGTAATGGTGCTTTGAAAAATTAAAAAATCATTGACATCAAAAATTTCTGTGCTATAATATCGGCAGATAGCTGAAATATTTCGGCTTATATACAAAGCGTTGATGAGAAGAGTAAATTACGAATCGTTTTTTCAGAGAGCGGCGGCATGGCTGTGAACGCCGTAAAACATCGTTTTTGAAAACTGCCTCGGAGCGGCCCCAATCAGGCACGTTGA
>JAQXNZ010000148.1 GCA_029098265.1 Clostridia bacterium
ATGGCATGGGTAATTGTTTTCATTACGGGAGCACAGGAGGGCATATCCTCAATAAATCGAAGAAGCTGGATTTTCCTTATACTTTCTGGTCTTGCTACAGGCGCTTCGTGGCTGTGCTACTACAGGGCGTTACAGATAGGCGAGGTGTCGAAGGTTGTTCCGATTGATAAGCTGAGCGTGGTTATAACGCTCATACTGGCTTTTGTGCTTCTGCATGAGCCCTTTACATATAAATCCGCAATAGGCGCAGTTCTTATTACAGCGGGAACTCTTGTAATGGTGCTTTGAAAAACTAAAAAATCATTGACATCAAAAATTTCTGTGCTATAATATCGGCAGATAGTCGAAATATTTCGGCTTATACTTATATACAAAGCGTTGATGAGAAGAGTAAATTACGAATTGTTTTTTCAGAGAGCGGCGGCATGGCTGTGAACGCCGTAAAACATCGTTTTTGAAAACTGCCTCGGAGCGGCCCCAATCAGGCCCGTTGATTACGTTACAATCGTTAATTGAGTGGTTTTTACGGCAATTAGGGTGGAACCGCGGGAGATGAACGCTCTCGTCCCTTTAGTTTTAAGGGATGAGGGCTTTTTTTATGCCTCTTCCCAATAATCTTGAGGATTTGAAAGGAGAAAGAAAATGATTAAAGTCAGCTTAAAGGACGGCGTTGTTAAGGAGTATAATGCCGGTATCACAGTATTTGAAATCGCTAAGGACATCAGCGAGGGTCTTGCAAGAAACGCATGCTGTGGTCTTGTAAACGGCAATGTAGAAGATTTAAGATTTGCCGTAAACGAGGACAGCACAGTTGAAATATGCACATTTGATACACCCGAAGGAAAGAGAGCTTTCCGTCATACGGCATCACACGTTATGGCACAGGCTATAAAGAGACTCTATCCCGATACAAAGCTTGCAATCGGCCCTTCAATCGATGACGGCTTCTACTATGATTTTGACAGAGAAAAGGCTTTCACACATGAAGAGCTTGAGGCAATCGAAAAGGAAATGAAGAAGATAGTTAAAGAGGATATTCCCCTTGAGCGCTTTGAGCTTCCCAGAGAAGAAGCTATCAAGTTCATGGAAGAAAAGGGCGAGCCCTATAAAGTAGAGCTTATTCAGGATCTTCCCGAGGACGCTGTTATCTCTTTCTATAAACAGGGAGACTTCACAGACCTCTGCGCGGGCCCTCACCTTATGAGCACAAAGCCCATTAAGGCATTTAAGCTTATGAGCGTTGCAGGTGCATACTGGAGAGGCAGCGAGAAAAACAAAATGCTTTCCCGTATTTACGGCACAGCCTATACAAAGGCTTCAGACCTTGAAGCATATATAACAATGCTTGAGGAAGCAAAGAAACGTGACCACAGAAAACTCGGCAAGGAGCTTAAGCTTTTCGCTCTGCTTGACGAGGGCCCCGGATTCCCCTTCTTCCTTCCCAATGGTATGACAGTAAAGAACACACTTATTGACTACTGGCGTGAAATTCATAAAAAAGCAGGATATGTTGAGGTTTCAACACCTATTATCCTTTCCAGACAGCTTTGGGAGACAAGCGGACACTGGGATCATTACAAAGAAAATATGTACACAACAGTAATTGATGATCAGGACTTCGCAATCAAACCCATGAACTGCCCCGGCGGTATGCTTGTATATAAACAGGAAATTCACTCCTACAGAGACCTGCCTTTAAGAGTAGGCGAACTCGGCATAGTTCACAGACATGAGAAATCAGGCGCTCTTCACGGACTTATGCGTGTAAGATGCTTCACGCAGGACGATGCTCATATATTCATGACAGAGGATCAGATAAGAGACGAAATCAAAGGCGTTGTAGAGCTTATCGACGGCGTTTACAAGCTCTTTGGCTTCAAATATCATGTTGAGCTTTCAACTCGTCCCGAGAACAGCATGGGCAGCGACGAGGCTTGGGAGAAGGCTACAGACGGTCTCAGAGGCGCCCTTGAGGACATGGGTCTTGACTATGTTGTAAATGAAGGCGACGGAGCATTCTACGGCCCTAAAATTGACTTCCACCTTCAGGACTCCATCGGAAGAACATGGCAGTGCGGTACTATCCAGCTTGACATGCAGCTTCCCGAAAGATTTGAGCTTGAATACATCGATAAGGACGGCACAAAGAAACGTCCCGTAATGATTCACCGTGTATGCTTCGGCTCAATCGAGAGATTTATCGGTATCCTTATTGAGCATTTCGCAGGTATGTTCCCCACATGGCTTGCACCCGTACAGGTTAAGGTACTTCCCATCTCTGAGAAGTTCATCGACTATGCGGAGAGCGTAAAGGCACAGCTTGACGAGGCGGGAATCAGAGTTGAGCTTGACAACAGAGATGAAAAAATAGGCTACAAGATTCGTGAGGCAAGAAACGAAAGAGTTCCTTATATGATAGTTGTAGGCGAAAAGGATAAGGAAGCCAACAAGGTTTCACTCCGTTCAAGAGCTAACGGAGAGGAAGGTCAGTTCGACCTTGCCGATGTTATCGCAAGAATCACAAAGGAAATCAAGGACAGAGCATAATTGCATTCGATACAGGCCGCCGCATAAAACGGCGGCTTGTTTTGCAGGAAGGACGGCAGAATAATGGCAGTTGATATAAGCAGAATATACAGAGACTTGGATTTGACAGATGAGATTTACAGACCGGATTCCAACGGCATAATATTGAACGGAAACAGGGGAAAGCTGTTTGCCGTAGTCAGTAAACCCGCCGGGAAAGGGCTGCATCCCGTCATAGTCATGTGCCACGGCATACCCGGAAACGACGGTTTGTCCGATTTTGCCATGAACCTCAGAAAGGCCGGCTTCTGCACAATTACCTTCCATTACAGCGGCTGCTGGGGCAGTGAGGGAGTATATTCCCTTAACAACTGCTTTGAGGATGCAGACACCGTTCTCGAATATGTGAACAATAATGAGGATAGTATTTTTGATACTGACAATATATTTATACTGGGACACAGTCTCGGCGGAATGGTGGGTGCCTATGCGGCGGCAAAGCATGACGAGGTAAAGGCGGCAGTACTCATAATGCCTGCCGGAATAGGGCAGCTGTACGCCCGTTCAAAGACCTCCGAGGAAGAACGCCTGTCCTGCAAAGAAATATTCGATGACTTCGGACGGTGGCTTAACAGCTTTGACTATGACGCTATGGCTGCGGAATGCGAAAGAGAGCCCGATAAGTATCTGCTGACTTCCTATGCGGAGGGGCTTTCAAAGAAGCCTGTTCTAGGCATAGCGGGCAAGTTTGACGAGCTTATTCCGAGGGAAGAGCATATAAACGTACTGGAAAAGGCAGTAAGGAAATGCGGCGGCACATGCTTTGAATGTGTTACATTTCCCACCGACCACGGCATGAATGACCAGCGAAATAATATATGTATAAAAATAGCTGATTTTTTCGGTAAAAATATAAAAAACAGTTGACACAGCCCTGCAGGGGTGCTATACTATTTCAGGTAACAAAGAAGAAGTATCCGCTTCTCACCTTATAACGCTTCAGTTCATAGGGTTAATACTTTTAGATGCCATCTTGGTTTGCGTATTTAAGCGGATAGTTCTCTGTCCGCTTTTTTTATTTTATATTGGAGGTGCTTAACCATTACTGAATTAATGATTAATGAACAAATCAGAGATAAGGAAATACGACTTATCAGCGATACAGGAGAACAGCTCGGTATAATGTCGGTTAAGGAAGCGCAGAAGCTTGCCGATGAAAAAAAGCTCGACCTCGTAAAAATCGCTCCCAACGCCAAACCGCCGGTGTGCCGTATAATGGACTATGGCAAGTACAAGTTTGATCAGGCTAAGAAGGAAAAGGAAGCCCGTAAAAAACAGAAAACCATAGAGACAAAGGAGCTCAGACTTTCTCCCAGTATCGATGAGCATGACATTCAGGTTAAGGTTAAGAAAGCCATCGAGTTTCTTAAAAACGGCGACAAGGTCAAGGTCAGCATCCGTTTCAGAGGAAGAGAACTTGGACGTACCGGCAGCGGCGAAGTAATACTTGAGAACTTCGCAAACTCCGTTTCAGAATACGGAGTTGTGGATAAACCCGCAAAAATGGAAGCAAGGAGCCTTGTAATGTTCCTTGCACCTAAAGCATAACAACAATTTAAGGAGGAAATTTAAAATGCCTAAATTAAAAACGAAAAAAGCTGCGGCAAAGCGCTACAGATTAACAGGAACAGGAAAAGTTAAAAGAAATAAATCAAATACACAGCATATCCTTGGCAAAAAGTCTACAAAGAGAAAAAGAAACCTCAGAAAGGCTACAACAGCTGATAAGACTGTAGTAAAGACAATCAAAAAGAAATTAATTCCCTACGCATAAGACCAAGGATAAGGAGGATTTGAACAATGGCAAGAGTTAAAGGCGCTTTAAACGCGAGAAAAAGACATAAAAAGGTTTTAAAATTAGCTAAGGGCTACAGAGGAGCAAGATCCAAGCAGTACAGAGTTGCTAAACAGTCTGTAATGAAGGCTATGAGCTATGCATTCGCAGGCAGAAAGCAGACAAAGAGAGACTACAGATCACTCTGGATTACAAGAATCAATGCAGTAGCCAGAAAATATGACATTTCTTACAGCCAGCTCATGCACGGCTTAAAGCTCGCTGATGTAAATATCAACAGAAAGATGCTTTCCGAGCTTGCAGTAAGCGACGAGGCAGCATTCGCAAAGCTTGTTGAAACAGCAAAAGCAAAACTGTAATCAGAATATTAGAGAGTTTTAGGAGGAAATCAAATTGGCTAACATTAAATCTGCAAAGAAAAGAATTAAAGTTATCTCTAAGAAAACATTAAGAAATAAAATGGTAAAGTCAGCTACTAAGACAGCCGTTAAGAAGGCTCAGGCAGCTATCGCAGCAGGCGACAAGGCAGCAGCAGAAGTAGCTTGCAAGAACGCAATCGCAGCTATCGACAGAGCATACACAAAGGGAATCTTCCACAAGAATGCAGCTGCAAGAAAGAAATCAACAATCCAGAGACTTTACAACGCTATGTAATATCGTATAAAAAGGGATAGAACCTTTATCGGTTCTATCCTTTTTTTAGTAATATCCGAGCAGCCTTGAAATGCCTGAAGCTGTTTCCTGCATTTTTGATAATATTGATGGAATATTGTCCTCGGTTATTCTGCCTGCCGGTACGGATATGCTTATGCCTGCCGTCATTTTTTTTGTATAGTCCCTTATGGGTACTGCTATACAAAAAACATCAACGGATGATTCTCTGTCATCAACGGCGTATCCCTTTGCTCTTACCTTTTTAATCTCATCCAATAGAATATCAGCACTATTAATTGAAAATTCTGTCAGCTGTTTATTATTTTCATAAGCAAATATTTCTTGTATTTCATTATCATTCATTTCGCTGAGAAAAAGTTTACCTATACCGGTGCAGTGAAGAGGCTCTCTCTCTCCGATGTTGACATTTGTTATGAGCCTGTAATTGGACAGTGCCATGTCCGGGAAAAATCTTTTTATTATTATCATTGAGTTGTTGCGCTTTATGCCAAGATTTATTATCTCACCGAAATAATTGCTGAGAGCCTTAAGCTGCGATGATATTTTTTCCGAATCAATTCCGTTATATCTTGGAACATCACAGCCAAGCTCAAATGCTCCCCAGCCGAGCTTATACAGAGTTCCATTTTCCGATTTTTCTATCATATCATATTCCAGAAGTGTGTCCAGAAATCTATGGACGGTTGTTCTTCCAACTCCTACGCCTTCACTTATCTGATTAAGCGTAAGTCCCTCCGAGGAAGGATTATTCTTTAAGTATAAAAGTATATCAAGGGCTCTTTCCACTGTTTGTACGGGGTATTTGGCGCTGTAATTGCTTTTCAACATGCGATTTCATCCTTTCAAATCATCTGATTTTATTTTATCTGAGTTATTGGCATATGGCAATACTTTGCAATAAATATCAGTAGTAGGTTGACAGTGGCATGTTCGTATGCTATTCTAAATAAGAAGTTCATAAAATAGGATAATATCCTATTATTTAGGATAATGTGGGGAGGTAAATATGGCAAGAGCTATAATTTTGTCAGAAAAAGATAATACTGCTACGCTGTTCGGCAATGCTGAAGCAGGAGATACCGTTGACATAATTGATAATGTTATGAACTCTGTATTAACTGTTACTGCAAACGAGCATATAAACAGAGGTCATAAAATTGCGGTTTCAGATATAGAAAATAACGAAAGTATTTTAAAATACGGATACATTATAGGTACAGCTTCAAAAGCTATCAAAAAGGGCAGTCTTATACACATTCATAATATGGAAAGCTGCAGAGGAAGGGGCGATCTTGCATGAAAATAAAGATGTACGAAAGACCCAACGGGAAATACGGTGTAAGAAACAGAATAGCCGTAATACCGTCTGTTGCCTGTGTCAATCATATAGCGCAGTCAATCGCCAATGCGGTTGAAACTGCTGACGCATATGTACACCCTTACGGCTGCGATCAGCTTGGATATGATAAAGAGCTTTCTCAGAAATGCCTTGAGCTTATGGGAATTCACCCGAATAACGGCGCTGTTCTTGTCATCGGTCTTGGATGTGAGGAAATACTGCCTCATGAGCTGTATGAAAACATAAAAAAAGAACGTCCGGATGCCGAGCTTATCGTTATGCAGGAGGAAGGCGGAACAGAATACTGCATAAATAAAGGCATAGAAATATGCAGGCGTTTTGAGAAAAAGCTGAGAGAAATAAAAAGAGTTATGGTGGATATTTCAAATCTTACAGTTGGCGTAGAATGCGGAGGATCGGACTTTTCATCGGGCATAGCTTCTAATCCTGCGGTCGGTAAATTTTCAGAAAGGCTTTGTTCTATGGGCGGCAGGATAGTTTTCGGAGAAACTACCGAGCTTATGGGTTCTGAAAACATAATTAAGGAGCTAAGTCGCAGTGAAGAAATATACAGCTTCATTATTGATAAGATAAAGAAAATAGAGGATACAGCGGTAAGTATGAAGGTGGATTTGAGAGGAACTCAGCCGTCTCCGGGAAATATAGACGGAGGACTTTCAACCATCGAAGAGAAGTCTCTGGGAAGCGTTTGTAAAATAGGCAGAAATAAGATATGTGATGCCATTGAGTTCGGCAGTCAGGCTGTGGAAAGAGGAGTTACCTTTGTCGATACTCCGGGAAACGATATGGCATGCTCTCTCGGTCTTTGCTGTGCAGGGGCACAGATAATAATATTTACAACAGGCAGAGGAACGCCTATGGGATTTGCCGCCGCCCCTGTTATAAAGGTTACTGCCAATGAGGATATAGTTAAAATAATGGATGACAATTTCGATGTTGACCTTTCAAAAATAATAAATGGTGAAATGTCCGTAGACGGAGGAGGAGAAATTCTTTTCAAAAAGGTCATTGATACAGCGGAGGGAAAGCTGACCTCTTCCGAAAGGCTGGGACACAGGGAGTTTTCACTGTACAGAGTATCACCTATACTTACATAATCGGAGGTATTTATATGTTTCCTAAATTTGTTATGATAAAACAGAACTACGAAGCAAAAAGAATTGATGACATAGAGAAGGAACTGAGAAAAACAGTTTCTGCTTCCGGCTATGATATGTCCGAGCTTAAGAATAAAACAGTCGGCATAGCTGTCGGCAGCCGTGGAATAAGCAATATTGCTGAAATAGTAAGTGCCTTGGTACAGCAGATAAAGGAGTCAGGCGCAACTCCCGTTATTTTTGCGGCAATGGGAAGCCACGGCGGAGGAACGGCAGAGGGACAGCGTGAGGTTTTGAAGTCTCTTGGTATCAATGAGGAAAGCATTTCTGCCGAAATAAGAACCTGTGCTGAAAGCGTACTTTACGGAACAGCCGAAAACGGCATGAAGGTATACGGCAATCCTCTGGCTCTTGAGTTTGACAGAATTATTCTTGTAAACAGGATAAAACCGCATACGGATTTTGAGGATATTACCGAAAGCGGTATATATAAGCTGATGGCAATAGGTATCGGCAATCCCGGGGGAGCAGACAATACCCATGCCAATGCCCTCACAATGGGTTATGGTCCTGCCATAAGGTCAGCGGGAGAACTGATACTTAAAAAGCTTCCTGTTGCCTTTGCCGTAGCCATAACCGAGAACTGGAAGCATGAGACGGAAACGCTTACGGCCATACTTCCCGAAAAACTCCTTGAAAAAGAGATTGAAATACTATCAGAGGTAAAAAGAAATACGGTACGTCTGCCGCTTGATAAGCTCGATACTCTTATAATACAGGAGGCAGGCAAGGATATTTCAGGTACCTGTGTAGACACAAAGGTTGTCGGCAGAATAATGATAGCCGGTCAGTCGGAGCCTGAAAAGCCAAAAATCAGAACGGTTGCCGTACTTGATTTTACGGATGCGTCCCACGGCAATTCAATGGGTCTTGGTGTCGTTGATATAATTACAAGAAGGGTATTCGATAAAATAGATATAAAAGCCACATCCCTTACAGGCATTACGTCAAAATGTCTTTTACAGGCAAAAATACCATGTGTAGCATCAAATGACAGGGAGGCAGTCAAAGCTGCCTTTGTTTCTTCCGGAGTATCAGATAATGCCGGCATAAAGGCTGTAATAATTAAAAATACAAACGCTCTTGAATATATGGCTGTTTCCAAAGCAGCTTATAATGTGATAAAGGATAACAAGAATATTGAAAAAATAGGAGATTATTTTGAGCTATGCTTCGACGATGACGGAATAATGACAAAGGTTATAGAATAAGAAATAGAGTATCCCAAAGTCATATCGACTTGAAGGGTACTCTATTTCCTTGTTAAGCTATATTTTTAATTACGGATACTACGCTAAGCACAGTGCAGAGGGGGAATGCGGAAAGTGCCGAGCATATTGTTACAAACCTTCTTGTTTTAAGCTCACATATCAGCCTTTCGGAAATAAAGCTAAAAATCTGTATGCCTATATAGGCGCCGAGGGAGTTCATCATTACATCTGTTATATCAGATACGCCGATAGCAAATATAAACTGCATTGCTTCATATAGTATGCTGAGAAGGGCGGCGGTCATTACCTTGTACCTTGTCGGTATATCCTTAAGCATAAGTGCTGTGTAAATGCCGAAGGGTATAAATACTATTATGTTGGCAATAACATCAAACCAGTTAAAGTATTTATCTGTTAATATGTCATAGAAGGGTATCGGGTTCAGTATTCGTTCTCTTGACAGTATAGTGATATTTGACGGTACGGTCAGCTTGAACAGTATTATCCATGTTAGAGCAGCAATATACATTGTGAAAAGTATAAACAATACTCTGCTGTAATTACCTTTTTTCCATTCCATATAAACACCTCCCAATCGTTTCTTTATTTATATAATAAATGATAATTTTAAAGAAAAAGCTGATATAATACTTAAGTTTTTATTAAAATCGGAGATTACATATATTATGCCGCTATGAGAAAAAATAATTAAAAAATATTCGGAGGATTAATATGTGTAATAAAAGATTAGGTATAAGAACGGATTTGGCTCTTGAAGCCTGTGAAATGCTTAAGGCAGAGGAAAAAAATATAGCAGATGGAGTCAAATCCGTATCAAAAAAGAGAAACGGTATCGAAATATCCTGCGTGGAGATATATAACGAAAACGGTGCAAAGGTCGTTGGTAAGCCTGTCGGAAGATATGTAACCGTAGAGACGTCAAAGCTCAGAGAAAACGATGCAGAGACAAAGGAAAACGTAATAAAGGAAACAGCCGATATGCTTGCCATGCTTGTGAAGCCCGACAAATATAAAAACATACTTGTGGCGGGGCTCGGCAACCGATTTATAACGCCCGACTCACTGGGACCTAAAGTGGTATCAAAGATACTTGTTACAAGACATATCAAGGATACTCTGCCCGACAGCATAGACGAGAATGTTGCCTCAGTAGCCGCCATAGCTCCCGGAGTAATGGGCATAACGGGTATAGAGACTGGGGAGATACTGTCAGGTATAATCGACAGGATAAAGCCCGATTTGCTTATTGCCATAGACGCATTGGCGGCAAGGAAGTTCAGCAGAATAAACTCAGTCATACAGATAGCCGACAGCGGTATAAGTCCCGGTGCAGGTGTGGGCAACAGGCGTATGACACTGGACAGGGACAGTCTCGGTATACCTGTGATAGCCATAGGTGTTCCGACGGTTGTAGATGCCGCAACGCTGGTGAATGATACGATGGACAGAATTTTAGGTGAAATGGCAGCTGCCTCAAAGGACAAGGCTTTTTATGACATGCTGGACAGTATAGATGCCGAGGAAAGATACAGGCTTATAAATGATCTGCTGACGCCCTATGCGGAAAATATGTTTGTAACGCCTAAGGAGGTAGACGCCGTAATAGACCGTCTGGCGGATATAATATCAAACGCTATAAACATAGCCATACACCCGGCACTGACCGTTGAGGACATAAACAGATATGTGTAATTATAAAGTACTTGAAATAGTAAGCATAATAAAATATAATAATTGAGTATGCTTATTAGCTGAATATTAGGATAAGGGTGAGAAGAATGAAAAAAATAATGAAAATAGCCGCTTTTACGGCAGCCTGCGCCATGATCATATCAGGCTGTTCGGCACCGACACAGTCAACGGATAACTCAGCTGTGCTTGATGCAACGGACGCTGTCAAGACCTACAGCGGTACCACAGAGATTGATTTTACTGCCGTTTCGGAGGGAACAAAAATATCAATGGGAACCAAAGGCGATATTGATATACAGGACGAGCCTTTCTTCGCAGATATAGACCTTAACATTCATTCCGAGGGAGATGATGAGCTTCAGAATACATCATCAAGACTTCTTCTTCAGGATAAGGACGGAGAAAAGACAGTATACCTCTACCATGAAGGAGAATGGAATCAGGAAAAGGTCGAGGCCGATGATTTCCGTGTGGCAGCTTCCCAGTATGATGTGCTTGAGACTGCAAAGCTCATTATGGAGGCTTCTGCAAATATACAGAAATTCGGTACAGAGGAATATAACGGAGTTACTGCCGACAAATACGAAGGCACAGTATCAGTTGGACTTCTTCCCGACCTGCTTGAGGAAACAGGAACACTTGCACTTGTGGGAACAAATATCGGTGCCAGATACTATAAGTACTGCGAAGACATGTCGGTTGTGATGTGGGTAGACAGCAACGGCGTTATACTCGGCTATGAAATAGACCTGACAGATATAGTTCAGAACCTGTTCAAGGCACTCTATGAGGAAAATAATATTACAGATGAGTCTGCGATGATAAAGTTTGAATCCTATACAGCTAAGGGAACAGTCAGCGACTACAACAACAAAATAGATACAGAAATACCCGAGGAAGCCCTTAACGCTCCCGTGGTAGAGGCAGACAGCGAGACATCTGCAGAATAATATACAAATGATGAGGAGATTTATTAACTATGATAAGCGCCAATGACGTATCATTACAGTACGGAGGACGAGTACTGTTCAAGGACGTAAACGTAACCTTTTCAAAGGGCAACTGCTACGGTCTTATAGGAGCTAACGGAGCCGGAAAATCCACTTTTCTTAAAATACTTTCGGGAGAAATAGAGCCGAATACAGGTGCAGTTTCAATCACCCCGGGAGAAAGAATGTCTGTACTGAAACAGGACCATTTCCTTTTTGATGATTTTGATGTAATAAAGTGCGTGCTTTACGGCAACAAGCGCCTTTATGACATAATGGAGGAAAAGGAAGCCCTCTACTGCAAACCTGATTTCAACGATGAGGACGGCATAAAGGTATCGGAGCTGGAAGCGGAATTTGCCGAGCTTGACGGCTGGAGCGCCGAGTCCGATGCAGAAATACTGTTAAACGGACTGGGCATAACAAATGAATTCCACTATGCAAAGATGAATGAGCTGACGGGTAATCAGAAGGTTAAGGTGCTCCTTGCACAGGCACTTTTCGGAAATCCCGATATACTGCTTCTGGACGAGCCCACCAACCACCTTGACCTGCCTTCAATAAACTGGCTTGAGGAGTTTTTGCTTAACTTTGAAAATACCGTTATAGTTGTATCTCATGACCGTCACTTCCTTAATAAGGTATGTACACATATTGCGGATATTGACTACGGAAAGATAACTATGTATGTCGGCAACTATGACTTCTGGTATGAATATACACAGATGGTCGACAGACAGATAAAGGACCAGAACAAGCGTGCCGAGCAGAAAATAAAAGAACTTACGGAGTTTATACAGCGTTTCAGCGCCAATGCTTCAAAATCAAAGCAGGCCACATCAAGAAAGAAGCTGCTGGACAACCTCCAGATGGATACCATAAGGATTTCATCAAGAAGATATCCCTTCTGCTCCTTTAAGCAGGACAGAGAGGTCGGCAACGACGTTCTTGAGGTAAAGAACCTGTCAAAGACCATAAACGGCAGAAAGGTGCTCAATGACATCAGCTTTATAATAATGCCCAACGATAAGGTTGCTTTTGTCGGTGCGGACGAAATAGCCAGAACTACACTTTTCCAGATACTTAACGGCGAAATGGAGGCCGATGAGGGTTCATACAAGTGGGGTGTTACAACAAGCACCGCATATTTCCCCAAGGATAACTCAAAATACTTTGACGGATTTACGGAGTCGCTTCTGGAATGGCTCAGACCCTACGCAAAAGAGGGCGAAAGATATGACGCCGACATAAGAGGGTGGCTTGGCAGAATGCTGTTTACAGGCGAGGAATCCCTTAAGCCTGCCAATGTTCTTTCGGGCGGTGAGAGAGTAAGATGTATGCTCTGCAAGATGATGATTTCGGGTGCAAATGTGCTTGTGCTGGATGAGCCCACCAACCATCTTGACCTGGAAAGCATACAGGCCCTTAACAACGGTCTTGTGGACTACAAGGGAACAATTCTTTTTGACTCCCATGACCACCAGTTTGTACAGACCATAGCCAACAGAGTCATCGAGATACTTCCCGGCGGAATTATCGACAGACGTGAAACCTACGATGAATTTATCGAAAACGAGAGTCTTGAGGCTTTAAGAGAAAAGCTTTCATAATGTATAAGGACGGTTTACAGATTTATAATTTCTGTACTGTCCTTATTTTGTTGCAATAAAAGTTCGGTGATTGTATAATAATTCCGGTGATATTATGATAAAAGGAATAGGAACCGACATTATAGAAATAAACAGGTTTGAAAAGTCGGTTAACAATAATAAATTTATGTCAACTTATTATACTGATAAAGAAATTGAGTATATTAAAAGCAAGGCAAAGCCTACGGAATCGGCGGCGGCTTTTTTCTGTGCCAAGGAGGCTGTTGCCAAAGCAATAGGAACGGGATTTACGGGTTTTTCGCCCAAGGACATAGGCGTAGAGCATGACGAAAAGGGCAAGCCCTTTGTTATATTAGGCGAAAAGGCAAAAACAGCGGCCGAAGCGGCAGGCAT
>JAQXNZ010000149.1 GCA_029098265.1 Clostridia bacterium
AATCTGCGTGATTATGCCGAGCAGGCAAGGCTTTCAAGAACGCTGGTGGAGATAGACACAAACGTACCCGTTGACGATAACCTGGAAAGCATGAGAGCGGGAAAGCCCTATTCGGCTGATACCTACAGCCTTTTCAAATCATTGGGCTTCAAAAGCATGCTGGACAGAGTGAAAAACGAAAGCGCCGACGGCGGGACTGAAATACTGATACTTAAGGACAGCGAGGATATAAAGAAATTTGTAAATAAGCTCAAGGGCGAAACGGCTTATACGATTATTACCGAAAACGGTAAGATTGTAGGCATAGCCTTTGCCAATGCCGAGACAGAGGCGTGGGCAGAGTGCGGCGAAAGCCTTACTGACGTTGAGCTGGCAGAGGCGGCCAGACCTTTCTTTGAAAGCGATATAAAAAAGATTGCCCATGACGGAAAGAGTGATATAGCCGTACTCAGAAGCTACGGTATAGAGATGAAGCCCTTTGATTTTGACACGTCCATAGCAGCATATATACTCAATCCCATGAGGGACAGTTATAACTATGACGATATTTCCGGCGAGTTCCTTGATGAAATATGCCCCTCAGAGGAGGAGATACTGGGTAAGGGCAAGTCAAAGGTGTCAATATTCAGCCTTGAGGCTGATAAGAGGGCGGAATTCGGCACCAGACAGGCTTCGGTCAATTTCAGAGCAAAGCCTGTGATGGAGGAAAGACTTAAAGAAAACGGACAGCTTTCGCTCTATTACGATATAGAAATGCCGCTTATATTCGTACTGGCGGATATGGAGCATTACGGCATAAAGGTGGACAAAAATACCCTTAAAAAATATCAGGAAAACCTAGAAAAGAGTATTGATGAGACTACCAAGGAAATATATGAGCTGGCAGGAGAGGAATTCAACATCAATTCACCCAAACAGCTGGGAGTAATACTTTTTGAAAAGCTGGGACTGCCCGGCGGCAAAAAGACAAAAACAGGCTATTCAACGGCGGCAGAGGTGCTTGAGGGTCTTAAGTACGAAAGTCCCATTGTGGAAAAGGTACTCTATTACAGACAGATAGCCAAGCTTAAAAGCACCTATGCCGACGGACTGCTGTCTGTCATAAACGAAAAGGACAGCAGAATATATTCTACATTCAATCAGACCATAACAGCAACGGGCAGAATAAGCTCTACAGAGCCGAATCTCCAGAACATACCCGTGCGTCTGGAACTGGGCAGAGAATTCAGAAAGGTATTTATACCCGAGGACGGATATGTGTTTGTGGACGCTGACTATTCGCAGATAGAGCTCAGAGTGCTTGCCCACATGTCCGATGATAAAACGCTTATAAACGCATTCAGAGAAGGGCAGGATATACACAGGCTTACGGCATCTCAGGTGTTCAATGTGCCCTTTGACGAGGTAACTTCAAAACAGAGAAGCGATGCAAAGGCCGTTAATTTCGGAATTATATACGGAATGGGAGCATTTTCGCTGAGCAAGGATTTGGGAATAACCAAGAAAATGGCCGAGGACTATATAAACGGTTATTTCGCAAAATACCCGAATATAAAGAAATATATGGACAAAACGGTTGCAGACGCCGCCGAAAAGGGCTATGTCAGCACTATATACGGCAGAAGGAGACCTGTGCCCGAGATAAACTCCGGAAACTTTGTCCGCAGAGCCTTCGGCGAGAGGGTGGCTATGAATATGCCCATACAGGGCAGTGCCGCCGACATTATAAAGATAGCAATGATAAATGTACATAAAAAGCTTAAGGAGAAGAACATGAAATCAAGGCTTATCCTCCAGGTGCACGACGAACTGCTTATTGAAGCGGCGGAGGACGAGGCTGATGAGGTCAGAATACTGCTTAAGGAAGAAATGGAAAACGCAGCAAAGCTGAGTGTGCCTATGGACGTAGACGTACACAGCGGAAAAAGCTGGTTTGAAGCAAAATAAGGAGAGCTTATGAAGATTATAGGACTTACGGGCGGAACAGGAAGCGGAAAGGGATTTGTTTCCGATATGCTCAGAAAAAGGCATGCCTATGTAATGGACACAGACCTTACCGCCCATGAAATAATAAAAAAAGGAAAGCCCGCCTATGACGAGCTTGTTGAATATTTCGGCAGAGATATACTCGGCGATGACGGCGAGATAGTAAGAAGAAGACTGGGCGATATAGTTTTTTCCGAAAGAGGGGAGAAGCTTGCCTTTCTTAACTCCTGCACCCATAAATATATCAGGGAAGAAATAATGCGCACCATAGAGGAGATAAGTCCGCAGACGGATAAATATACCGCTATAGTTCTGGACGCACCCATGCTGGCAGAGGCAGGACTGACGGATATTTGCGATGTTATATGGGTAGTATATGCCGACAGTGAGGTCAGAGTAAAAAGAATAATGGAAAGGGACTACATAACGGAGGAGCAGGCGAGAGAGCGTATAGCCTCGCAGAAATCATGGGAGGAATATAAGGCTCTCGGTGCGGTGGTAATAGACAACAGCTCCGATGATGAAAATGTGGAGGAACAGCTTGACGCCCTGATGTGAAGCCGTTTCTGCATAACAATGTCCCAACGGGAGTATTGATTGATGAAAAATAAAAGAGGAATTGCGGCGGCTGTCATAGTTATTCTGGCACTGCTGCTTATATATAGATTTTATGTTGTCCCGAAGGTGCTTTATCCCGTAAAATACAGTGAATATGTGGATAAATACTCCGAGGAATATGATGTTGACAAAAAGCTTGTTTATGCTGTAATAAAGGCGGAGAGCGGCTTTGACGCCTCCAACCGTTCCCGCACGGGTGCCAGAGGACTCATGCAGATAATGCCCGATACAGGCAAATGGGCAGCGGAGCTTATTGAAATAGACGATTACAGCCCCGATATGCTCTACGAGCCTGATACCAACATACATATAGGGTGCTGGTATCTGCGGTATCTGCTTGACATGTACGAAGATAATATGCCTACAGCTTTGGCGGCCTATAACGCAGGTCTTGGTAATGTGTCAAAGTGGCTAGCGGACGGTGAATACAGCAGTGACGGAAATACGCTTGACAATATACCCTACGGGGAAACGGAAAAATACGTTGAGAAAACGATAAAATACATGGAGAAGTATGACAGGTATTATGATGAATTTTAACCGAAAAAGAATATCGGTACTGTTGGCGGCGGCCCTGCTTTTGATGACAGGCTGTTCCGACAAGGAATCGAAGGCCGTACAGAGCGACATATCGGGACAGGGCGTGTCCATAGACAGGGAAGCTGACACAGATGATGCGGTAACTTTGTCCATGAGCATGACAAAGACCCTCAACCCCCTTATCAATTCCGATGAATCGGCGGACATGATTTTTTCGCTTATGTATGAAAAGCTCATTACAATCGGCGAGGACGGAAAGGCTCAGCCCAATATTGCGGAAAGCTGGAGCTTTAACGAGGACGGCAGTGTGGCCTATATAAAGCTTAAAAACAACGTATGCTTTTCAGACGGAACAAGGCTTACGGCCTATGACGTTGCCTATTCGCTCAAAACCATAGATAATGCCGACAACTCCTATTACAGAAACTGTGTGGATAATATAAAGACATGGTCTGTTACAGGCGATTATGACATTAGCGTTACGTTTTATGAGTCAACGGGCAGGAATATATACTATCTGTCCATACCGATAATAAGCAGTACATTCTACGGCGGAGACTATGCCGATGAGGATGATAATGCCGATAAAGCGCTGTGCAGCGGACTGTACAGATTTGACAGCTACGAAAAGCCCGATAAGCTTACACTTATAGCCTCGCTTAACTGCTTTAGAGGTAAAGCGGGCATAAACCGTGTCGAGGTCATAATGACCAAGGACAGGGAGACTGATATAAACCTGTTCTCCCAGGGCATAACGGACATACTTGCCGCAGATAAGACAGAGTCGGCGGGAGCGGGCAGTACGGCAGGCGTAAAGGAAGCGGCCTATACAACCAATGAGTATGACTTTATAGGCTTTAATTTTAACAATTCGATACTGGCGGAAAGAAACGTAAGACAGGCCATTGCATACGCCGTTGATAAAAAGAGCATTATAGAGGGCATATACCTAAACAATGCAGAGGAAGCCTATACACCGATAAGCTCGTCATCGTGGCTGTATGAAAGCTCTGTTTACGGCTACGGCTATGACCTTTCGGTGGCAAAAATGCTCCTTGAACAGTCGGGCTGGAGGTTCAGGACGGGCAGTGACACCATAAGACAGAGCAGCGGCGACAGCCCATCAAAGCTTTCTTTGAGAATTCTTGTAAACGGTGAAAACAATGAGAGAAAACAGGTTGGCGTAAAGCTGGCAGAGGCTCTGAGGGGAATAGGCTTTGAAATAACCCTTGATGTGGTCAATTTCGATGAATACAGGCAGAGGCTTGAAAACGGGAACTTTGATATATTTATAGGCGGCTGGAAGCTGTCCCCTGTGTGCGACCTGACGTTTATGTTCGGCTCTCAGGAGCTTAACGGCGAGGAGGGCAATATTATAAACTACAACAGTGAAAGAATGGACTCCTGCCTTAAGGCATGCAAAAGTGCGGTTTCCGACGAGGATACAAAGGAAGCATATTCAGCTTTGCAGAAGTATATTTCTCAGGAGCTGCCGTATATCAGCCTTGTTTACAGACAGTCCAAGGTATACTGCGGACCGAGGATAGAGGGCAGTATGATGCCGGCAATGTATAATGCGCTGGGCGGAATGGAAAACATAAGTATCAAAAAGTGAGGTGACAGCTGTGTCGGAACTCAGACAGGACATTCTGACCGGAGAATGGGTCATATTCGCCGGAAACAGAATGAAAAGACCATATGATTTTGTAAAAAAGAGCGTGCCTAAAACAACGGACAGCACAGACTGTCAGTTCTGCCCCGGCAATGAACATCTTACTACCGAACCGGTATATCAGAACGGCGAGGACGGAAACTGGACCATAAGAGCCTTTCCCAATAAATTTCCGGCTGTTTCGGAGAATGCTGATAAAGCCGATGACGAGGGCTTTTACAGTGCGGCACCGGGCAGGGGAATACATGAGGTAGTTGTTGATACGCCGGAGCATATGGGAATAATACATGATTTCAGCGAGGAAAAGCTGTTTGAAGTGCTTAAGGTCATTAAATCCAGATTTGAAGCCATATCAGATGCGGATAACATAAAATATGTACAGGTGTTCAAAAACTGCGGCCCCGATGCAGGTGCATCAATAATGCACTCCCATTGGCAGATAATAGGCGTGCCTGTTATACCCAGAGAACAGACCGTTGTCATGGAAAGCTGTGATAAATACAGACAGAAGCATGGCAAATGCCTTATCTGTGATGTTGTAAAGCATGAGATAAACGCCGAAAAAAGGATAATAGTCGAGACAAAAAGCTTTGCGGCCTTTATGCCCTACGCGTCTAAGATGTCCTACGAATGTGATATAGCCGCAAAAGAACATGTGCGCTCCTTTGCGGACTTTGACGATGAAATGCTTAAGGAGCTGGCAAGGCTTATCAAAATGGTGCTGTCGGCAGTCAAGACGCTTAGAAAGGGTATATGCTACAATATGTGCTTTGAGGACACACCCAAGGGCATGGACGGACACTGGTATATGCGGATACTGCCAAGAATG
>JAQXNZ010000150.1 GCA_029098265.1 Clostridia bacterium
CCAGACCCTTACAAACAAGGAATATCATCTGCTCAGGGACAGCGCCCTTAAAATAATAAGAGCCCTTAAAATAGAAGGAGGCTGCAACGTACAGTTTGCCCTTGACCCCGAGTCATTTAAATACTACCTTATCGAGGTAAACCCCCGTGTATCCCGTTCGTCAGCCCTTGCTTCAAAGGCCAGCGGATACCCCATTGCCAGAGTTTCGGCTAAGATAGCTGTCGGTATGCACCTTGATGAAATACAGATAGCAAACACACCTGCCAGCTTCGAGCCTACACTGGATTATGTTGTTACAAAGATGCCTCGTTTTCCCTTCGATAAGTTCACATCGGCATCAAACAAGCTCAGCACACAGATGAAGGCCACAGGCGAGGTTATGAGCATCGGCAGAACAATAGAGGAAAGCCTGCTGAAAGCCGTACGTTCACTGGAAATAGGCGTTTGCCACCTTTACATGCCTAAGTTTGACAGCATGTCAAAGGAAGAGCTTATGAAGTATATCACAATAGGAACAGACGACAGGATTTATGCCATTGCAAAGCTTATGAGAGAGGGCATTGACCCCGGAATGATATGCAATGCAACACAGATAGACATGCTGTTCCTTGAAAAGATAAAGAATATCGTTGATTTTGAAAAGGTAGTAGCTGAAAATAAGGGCAATACGGACATTCTTTTCAAGGCCAAGAAAATGGGCTTCTCGGACAAATATATCGGTATTCTCTGGGGAATGAGCGACACAGAGATTTATAATCTCAGAAAAGAGAACAATATGTTCCCTGTATATAAAATGATTGATACATGCGCTTCGGAGTTTGACAGCTATATCCCTTACTTCTACTCAACGTACGAGGAAGAAAACGAGTCCAAGGTAAGCGACAAGAAGAAAATAGTAGTTCTCGGCTCAGGCCCTATCCGTATCGGTCAGGGCGTAGAGTTTGACTACTCAACGGTACATGCGGTTAAGACTATCAAGGCCAATGGCTTTGAGGCTATTATCATAAACAATAACCCTGAGACGGTTTCAACAGACTATACAACCAGCGATAAGCTCTATTTTGAACCCCTTACACCCGAGGACGTTATGAACGTAATTGAGCTTGAAAAGCCCATCGGCGTTATTGCCAGTCTCGGCGGACAGACAGCCATAAACCTTGCAGAGCCCCTTATGGAAAGAGGAGTAAAAATAATCGGTACCGACAGCGAGGCCATTGAGAGAGCGGAAAACAGAGACGCTTTCGAAAAGGTAATGACAGAGCTCAACATACCTCAGCCCAAGGGTGTTGCGGTAACAAGCCTTGAGGCAGGATTTAAGGCTGCTGAGGAAATAGGTTATCCTGTTCTTGTACGTCCCAGCTATGTACTCGGCGGACGTGCCATGCAGATAGTTTCCAAGGAGGAGGACTTAAGGGAATACCTTAAGACAGCCGTTGAGGTAAACGAGGACCAGCCCGTACTTGTTGATAAGTACATTGTCGGCAAGGAGTTGGAGGTTGACGCCATCTGTGACGGAACAGATGTATTTATCCCCGGCATCATGGAGCTTGTTGAAAGAACAGGTATCCATTCGGGAGACAGTATAAGTGTATATCCTACCTTCAGCGTATCCCAGAAGGCAAAGGATAAGATAATCGAATATACAAGAAAGCTCGGTCTCGGCATCGGAATTGTGGGACTTTATAACATACAGTTCATCGTGGACAAGAACGAAGATGTATATGTAATCGAGGTAAATCCCCGTTCATCAAGAACAGTTCCTTTCCTTTCCAAGGCAACGGGATATTTCCTTGCGGATATAGCAACGCTTGTTATACTGGGTGTAAGCCTTAAGAAACAGGGCTTCACACAGCTTTACGCTGAGGAAAAGAAAACATGGTATGTTAAGGCACCTGCCTTCTCATTCTCAAAAATAAGCGGTCTTGACGCCTACCTTTCACCTGAAATGAAATCAACGGGTGAGGCCATAGGCTATGATGAAAAGCTTACAAGAGCCATGTATAAGGCGCTCCAGGCTTCGGGCATAACCCTTACCGACCACGGCACAGTGCTTGTTACAGTTGCCGATGAGGATAAAGCCGAGACATTCCCTCTTGTAAAGAGATTCTATAAGCTGGGCTTCAATATCGTAGCTACGGAGATGACAGCCGAATATCTCAAAGAGAGAGGCATAAGAACAAGAGTATACGGCAAGATATGCGAAGGCCATGATGAGATACTCAGAGACATCAGAAGCGGAAAGATAAATTATGTCATCAATACAAGGGCTATACTTTCGGGCAAGCATTACGAGGACGGATATATTATAAGAAGATGTGCTGTTGAAAACAATGCGACAATGTTCACATCGCTTGATACCGTAAGAATGCTCCTTGAGGTTCTTGAGGAAATGACAATCGGTATTTCTACAATAGACGGAAAATAATTACTACGGGAAGGCAGGCTGCCTTCCCGTTTTTAACGATATTGGCCTGCAACACTGTTAAAGACGTTGATTTTATGATATACTGTATTAAATAAATATAAAGAGGTACTGAGTGATGCAGATTAAAAGATTCAGGTTTAATAAAGCTATAAATTTCCGTGACATGGGCGGAGTATTTTCAGAAAACGGAAAGCTTGTGGGATGGAACAGGCTGTATAGGAGCGATAAATTCAACGGAACTATGTCGGAAGAATGGGACTTAATGCGAAGGGTTGGAATAAATATAATACTTGATATACGCTCAGGTGATGAAGTGAAAACAAGCCCTGATAACTGTCCGGAAGATTTCAGATATATACATTTGCCTCTTGTGGAGGAAAATCTGTCGTTTTTTAATATTTCAAGCCCTGACATGCAGGCTTTTGCCAAAAGTGTAGAGGACGGCTACAAAAATATGGTTATTGCCCACGGCGATAAAATTGCGGAAATTGTAAATGCAATAGCCGATTTGACCGAGGAGGGGGCTGTTGTATTTCACTGCACCTCGGGAAAGGACAGAACGGGCATTGTTGCGGCTGTAATATATCGTCTTTTGGGTGTGTGCACAGAGGATATAGTGGCGGACTACCAGACCAGCTATACATATAATAAAAAGGCGTCGGATAAGTTTATGAATGAGCATCCGCAGTTCAGACAGTACAGAAATGTGGTTCTGTCAGAGGCAGAAAATATGTATGCGGTGCTGAATCTCTTTGATGAGCTTGATTTGGAAAGCTATCTTATATCAAAGGGTGCAAATAAAGAAAAGCTTGAGAAGCTGAGAAGAAACATGCTTGTTGAGCTGTAAATCTGATTGTGATATGGCACAAAACAAAGATATGGTTTTTGGGCTTAATAAACAGAACAATGTAATGACAAACCAACAAAAAACAAAAAATAAACAAAAACTTATAATTTCATTAGAAATTTTAATGTAAATAGCTGAAACTGGTAAAACGGGCACTTAATATATTGACTTTTTTCATCGCAGGCTGTAAAATACAAACATAAATTAAATAAACAAAGAGATTGCAAAGGCGCAAATCATTGATTGATTTGACGCCTTTTTGCATATAAGCTTTACATTGACATCAAGAGCTTGACATTAAAAATTCCACCAAAAGTACAACACCAGGTTCAGACATCAAAGTTACATCATGCGGGACATCAAAGACGACATAATATTTTCAGACATCATTGGGGACATCAGGTAACAAGCATAGCAAAATTCACGAAACAGACATCAGGATTTACATCACGAATGACATCAAGGTACTTTTCATCATCGTTATTGACAAAGCTATAAAAGCATACGGCACAACATAACCTTTTGATACTGCCAATATATCTTTCACAAAAATGGTTTTTCTCCTAAATAGCCGTATGCTTTTAATATATAAGCCGTACAACATTGAGTGTACGGCTTATATGTTTATTATGTTTATCATCAGCAGTTTTCTGCGATATAGTGAATAAGCTTTTCTGTATCGTTCCAGCCGAGGCAGGCGTCTGTGATGGATTTTCCGTAAATATGGTCCTCTATCTTGCAGCTGCCTTCTTCGATGAAGCTCTCAATCATAACGCCCTTGACAATCTTATGAAGGTCGCTGTTACGGGTTCTGTTATGAAGTATTTCCGCAACTATTCTGGGCTGTTCATAGAACTTCTTGCCCGAATTGGAGTGGTTGGCATCGCAGATTACAGCAGGGTATTTAAGATTTCTGTCAAGATACTCCTCGGTAAGCGATAAGAGGTCTTCATAGTGATAGTTGGCATGGGTTTTGCCGTATTTATCAACAGAGCCTCTGATTATGGCATGGGCATAGGGATTTCCGTTTGTGCTGACCTCATGGTCTCGGTAAAGGAAGGTATGCTCATGGTGTGCGGCGTGGATAGAGTTAAGCATCACGGAGAAGTCGCCGCTGGTGGGGTTTTTCATACCGACGGGCTGGTCAATGCCGCTGGCAACAAGTCTATGCTGCTGGTTCTCTACAGAACGGGCGCCGATTGTGATATATCCGAGAAAATCGTCAACATAGACAAGGTTTTCGGGATAAAGCATTTCGTCGGCAGCCGTAAGATGTGACTCTGTAAGTGCTCTGATATGCATTTTGCGCAGAGCGATAATGCCGGCATATATGTTTGTGGCCTTTTCCGGGTCGGGCTGATGAAGCATGCCTTTGTAGCCGTCGCCTGTTGTTCTGGGTTTATTAGTATAAATTCTGGGAATAATAAAGACTTTGTCCTTAACCTCTTCATTTACCTTTGCGAGGCGGGATATATAGTCGCAAACGGCGTCCTCGTCACTGGCGGAACAGGGGCCTACAACAACTACAAACTTGTCTTCTTTTCCCGAAATGATGTCCTTGAGCTCTTCATCACGCTTGGCTTTTATGCCTGCGAGATGTCGGGGAAAGGGCACTTCGTCCTTCACTTCATCGGGGGAAGGAATATTCTGCTCATTGATGAAACTCATTTTAATATGCTCCTTTCTAGAGTTTTACCCACTTAATGGGACTTTAGCGCTTTAAATTGCACAAGAGTAATTCTACTATAAAAACAATATATAATCAAGTATTTATGACAGTACATGCGTCTTTTAGACTGCCTGCAGCATACAGACAAGAAATTACTTGAATATGATATTAATACATAGTATACTTATAAAGAATTTAATTGTAAATAACTAATTTATTATATGAAAAGAGGAAATATTATGGCTGATGAAAAAAAGACTATTTTCAGCGGAATGCAGCCCTCGGGCTATATAACACTGGGCAACTATCTCGGAGCTCTCAGAAACTGGACAAAGCTTCAGGACGAATATAACTGTCTCTACTGCATAGTTGACATGCACGCCATTACGGTGAGACAGGATCCCGTAAAGCTCAGACAGCAGGCTAGAAAACTGCTTATACAGTATATTGCTTCGGGACTTGACCCCGAAAAGAATATTATTTATTATCAGTCCCATGTGCCTCAGCATGCAGAGCTTGGCTGGGTTCTTAACTGCTTCACATACATGGGCGAGCTTAACAGAATGACGCAGTTCAAAGAAAAATCTGCAAAGCATACCGATAATATCAATGCGGGACTCTTTACATATCCCGTGCTTATGGCTGCGGATATACTGCTTTATCAGGCCGACCTTGTGCCCGTAGGTGAGGATCAGAGACAGCATCTGGAAATAACAAGGGATATTGCGACAAGATTTAATTCTATTTACGGCGATGTATTTACAATTCCCGAGGCATATATCGGCAAGGTAGGCGCAAGGGTAATGGCTCTTCAGGATCCCACAAAGAAAATGTCAAAGTCCGATGAGAATAAAAACAACTCCATTGCCCTGCTTGATGAGCCCGGCGTAATAATGAGCAAGATTAAAAAGGCTGTTACCGACTCCGATAATGAGGTTAGACACGGCGAGGATAAACCCGGTGTTACAAACCTGCTGAATATCTACTGTGCAGTTACAGACAAGACTATGGAAGAAGCCGAAAGAGAATTTGCAGGAAGCAACTACGGACAGTTCAAGACAGCAGTCGGCGAAGCAGTTGTTGCATCTCTTGAGCCCATCCAGGCAAAGGCTAAGGAGCTTGAACAGAACAAGGACTATATTGATTCTATCATAAAGAATAACGCCGAGAGAGCCCAGAGAATAGCCAACAGAACACTCACTAAGGTTCACAGAAAGATTGGCTTCCCTGACAGAATAAGATAATTTAACAAGATATGATAAAAGCCTCTGCGGTTAAGAACCGCAGAGGCTTTTGATAAATGACTTCTATTTAATTTCACCGAGTATTAAACATTTGCTTCGTCTCCGGAAGGCAATTTCCCTCTTACTCTGCGGAAGCAGATTAGAAGAGCGGCCAGTGTAAGTATCCATGAAATAGGATAGGATATATACATTATGAACTGTGTCGGTATTGCTCTGAACACAAAGGATATCCAAAGCACCCTGAACAGGCATGCACCCAGCAGAGATATAATTGTCGGTTCCGTTGAGTGTCCGAGCCCCCTGAGTACAAAGGCTACAACGTCCATAATTCCGCATAAGGCGTATGTTGTGCTTATTATTGAAAGACGGTATACACCGTGCACTATAACCTCAGGGTCGCTGTTATATATTCCGATGAGTGTATCGCCGATAAGATAAGCGCCCATTCCCATTATCAGACCGACTATGGTTGTGAACAGAATACAGCGTACAAATATTTTATCTATTCTCTTGAACTTCCTTGCACCGAAATTTTGTCCCGTAAAGCTCATGGCTGTCTGTGCCACAGCGTTCATGGACATATATACAAAGCCCTCCACACTGCTGGCGGCGGAACTTCCTGCAACTACCGTTGAGCCAAAGGAGTTTATTGATGACTGTATCTGTACGTTTGAAATATTGAAAACGACACTTTGCAGACCTGAGGCAACTCCTATTTTCAATATTTGTGAAAGCCTGCTTTTGTGTATTTTTATCTGCTTCGGATTGATATGCACAGCTATATCCGCATGGACAAGGTACCATATTATAAGCGACGCCGAAAGATACTGAGAAATAATTGTTGCAAGGGCAACACCGGCCACATCTATTTTTAATACTACTACAAACAGTATGTTTAGCATTACGTTAAGCACTCCCGACACCGACAGATAGAGCAGGGGACGTTTTGTATCGCCTGCGGCCCTCATTATTGCGGCTCCGAAATTATACAGCATAAACGCAGGCATTCCGCAGAAATATATGCGCATGTATAATACTGCCTTGTCTATAATGTCATCGGGGGTACCCATGAGCGTAAGCATGGGTCTTGCCACTATCTCACCGAGAAATACCATTATTATGCCGCAGCATACGGCCGTTGCTATTGCGGTATGGGCTGTTTCACTTATGGCCTTTTTGTCGTCTGCGCCGTAGAAGTGGGCTGCAATTACATTTGCACCGATAGAAAGACCTATAAAAAAGTTTACAAGGAGGTTAATAAGTGATGTGGTTGACCCTACCGCCGCAAGGGACAGGCTGCCGGCATAACGTCCGACTACGACAACATCCGCTGCATTAAACAGCAGCTGAAGTATGTTGGACAATATAAGAGGAAAGGCAAACATAAGTATTTTGGGAAGTATTGCTCCCTCACACATATTTATTTCGTTGGATTTACTCACAAATATTCCCCCCGCTTTTATTATATAGACCTACTGTGATATGTTTTTTCGGCAATAAAATAAATTTCACTACGAGATTATATATTATGCTTGTTTTGTTGAAAATTCAACATATTTTTTCTTTTTTGGGCTTCAATTCGATTTTTTGTCAGAAGTTATGCTTTTTTTCAGGTCATCGGGGCCCGGAAGAACCACTTTGAACAGATTTTTTTTGATAAGGTTGATATATTTTACCTTAAGTCCGTACTTTTCAAAGCTGTCATTTAGTGTTCTTATACCAATAGGGCTGTTTAAAAATCTGTCTTTGCGGTCTGTCAGCAGAAGCCTGTGATAAAGCCAGCTGTTGCGCCTGGGCGGATTAATGTCATTTTCCATATTTACAGCGCCGTCCGTATTCCATATTGCACCGGGATTTGTTATTTCTATGCTGGTGCGGCGTATCACTACGACAGTCTCCCTTGTGGCGTCCCAATAGTCCCTGTGGACAACGGCATTGTAAAGGGCTTCGTATATTGCGTCTACGGGATAGTCGGCCAGCATAGGCATATCGGCTATGAAACGCTCAATGTCATCAAGTATTGTGGGAATATTGCCTTCAAAAAGCTCAACCCTGCCGTTGTATTCGACCCTTATGCCGACAGAGGGCAGAAAGCGCTGAGGACTTTTGCCGAATACAAGCAGGCCTCCGGCTGTGGGTGAGTATTCCTTGGTTTCGCTGTTGTAGGCTATAAAGCCCATGCTTTCAAGTATAAGTAGGGCAGACTGCTCGTTTTTAAAACGGCAGAGTATATATTTTTCAAGCATATCACTGTCCAAATCTTCTATAGAAGCAAGGCGGACGGGAGTAGTCTCATAGCAGAGAAGGCCGCTGTCCTGCATCATTGACGCTATTTCTCCTCTGCGTGCGATATCCGTTGTGGAGCCTCTGCGTATATAAAAGGTGCCTGTCTGAAGTATCTGATGAGGTCGTTGACTGCTTTTGAAAATAGTAAGCACAATTATTTTTTTACCTTTATATATAATCTCCTCATATCTTACGGGAACGGGCGGATCACATCTGGTGCTTATAACCTGAAATACGGTTTCCTCGGAAGGGTGCTTTCCGCTTATGCCGATGACTTCCCTTGTCTTATCGGCTACACCGAATACAAGATAGCCCCTTCCGCCCTTTGTATTTGCTATTGCAGTAACATCCTTAACAAATTCCTTTTTCTTTGTTTCGGTATCAAGATTAAACTCCTGCTTGTAGTCCAGTTTTTCGCCTTCGCCCATGCGGAGCAGTTCTTCCAACTTTTGAATGGTCATGGCCTTTTCCTCCAAAAAAGCTTATTTGAATTTGGTTATCAACTATTAAAATTAAATTAGAATCAGTTAATTCTATTATCTGTTATGTGAAAAATAACGGTTTCCATAACAATTATAAACGCAAAATTGGTCGGAATACAATATAAATTGCAGGCGAAAAAGAGTATAAAATATATTGACAAGCATACGCAACCTTTGTATAATAAAAATGTAACAAATCTGTAATAATTGTTTGGAGGACATGATATGAATTTAAAAAAAATGCTTGTAAAGTCTGCTCTTATCGGCACGATAATGGCTATGGGAGCTTCGGCTACAGCGTTTGCTTATACAAAGGGACTGCTCAATGACAACAGGGTCAATGTCAGAGAAGAAAATTCTACAGCCTCTAATGTCATCGGCAAGCTCAGCGCCGGTGATTATGTTGATATACTCGGAAAGGACGGAAGCTGGTACAACGTTTCATACGATTCTGTAAACAGCGCATACATACACAGCGATTATATTGACATTATTGAAACAGATGCTTACATAACAGAAGATGATATTAAGCTTCGCGAAGAGCCCGATGATACATCGGATATAATTGCATATCTGGACAAGCTTGACGAGATTACCGTTTATGCTAAAAGCGGTAACTGGTACTATGCCGATTTTGACGGCGAAAAGGGATATGTCTTTGCTGATTACGTTGTTGGTGACTATCTCGATGATATCCAGACAGAGGTTGACGATTCAGACCTTGAAAAGTATGCAGTTATCATTGCGGAAACAGGACTTAACCTCAGGGATGAGCCTTCTCTTGAAGGAAATGTAATAGATATTCTTCGCCTTGGTACTACAGCCGATGTAATAAGAGAAGAAGGCGAATGGGTGCTTGTTGAGGCTCCCGACGGTACAGAGGGATATGTTAACGCTGAATTTATCACTATCAGGACAGGCTCCAAGGACGAAGTATCGGGACTCGGCAAAACCATAATAGACTTTGCAGAGCAGTATATGGGCACACCCTATAAGTGGGGCGGAACAAACCTTAACAGCGGTGTTGATTGTTCAGGCTTTGTATATGCGGTATACAGAAACTTCGGCATAGCTCTTAACAGGTCATCAGCGGCTATGGAAGCCTATGACGGTTATTATATCAGCAAGGGCGAGCTTCAGGCAGGCGACCTTGTATTCTTTGATAATGACGGAAACGGAACTATAGACCACGTCGGAATTTATATGCATGACGGATATTATATCCATTCGTCATCAGGAAAGACAACGGGCGTTATAATCAGCAACCTTTATGACAGCTACAGCTCAAAGGTATATGCCAGCGCAAAGAGAGTAATTGATTAATTATATAGAATGACTGAAAGGACTCAGCCGTTTATCGGTTTGGGTCCTTTTGCTGTTATTGACAATATGCTTTTAAAGGTATAATGTAATATACATATTAAAATTATAGGTAACAAAACAGGGGGAATAATTGTGAAGCTTGCTATGGCACAGATTTCAATGACTGAGAATATAACAGATAATATTAAAAAGAGTGCGGCTTTCTGTGACAGGGCTGACAGCTGTGATTTGCTGTTCTTTCCCGAGATACAGTTTTCGCCGTTCTTTCCGCAGTATGAGGGTGGAAATGCCGAAAGGTATCTGATGGATGAAACTGACGAAGCCGTTGAAATTATGAAGCGCAAGGCAGCCGAACACAGGCTATATATATCTCCCAATCTGTATATGAAGCAGAACGGAAAGAGCTATGATACCTCTCTCTGGATAACTCCAGAGGGGATAATAGAGGATAGGGCAAAAATGGTGCATGTGGCTCAGGCCGAATACTTTTACGAAAAGGACTACTATACGCCCTCTGATGACGGCTTTAAGGTATTTGACACCCCTTTCGGCAGGATAGGCATCGTTATTTGCTTTGACAGACACCTGCCGGAAAGTGTGCGTACCTGTGCCCTTAGAGGAGCACAGCTTGTAATTATCCCAACGGCAAATTTCAAGGACGAGCCTATGGAGGTGTTTGAATGGGAGATAAGGGTTCAGGCCATGCAGAACCAAGTGTTTATAGCCATGTGCAATAGGGTAGGCCTTGAGGACAGAATGGATTTTGCCGGAGAGTCCCTTGTGGCCGGACCTGACGGCAGACTGATTGTAAAGGCCGATGACAGTGAACAGCTCGTCACTGCGGAGCTTGACTTGTCTGAGGCTGTAAGCAGAAGAAAAAAATTCTCTTATATGGACTACAGAAGAAAAGAAATGTATTTGTAATTTGTATATATGATTGCTATGATTTCTAAAAAAGCACCGGCTTATTGGCCGGTGCTTTGCTGTACAATGATTTATTTTTCGGGTGTCCATGTCTTGAAGTTCCAAGGGTGCTTCTTGATGAGACCGTCCGCAAAAGGTATAAAGAGAGATAAGATTGCGAACAGTGCAAGAAGGTAAGGATACCAGAGCAGAGGAAGAAGCTGTGTAGGGCTTACAAGTCCTGCTGTCAGTCCGCAGGCAATGAGAACCTGAGCACTGTAAGGTAAGATACCCTGGAATACGCATGACCATATATCAAGGAATGAAGCTGATTTTCTGGGGTCAACCTCGTATGTTTCGCAGATTTCTCTTGAAGGGTTACCTGCAATGATGATAGCGATTGTATTGTTAGCTGTAGCGATGTCGCAGAGTGAAACAAGAGCTGAGATACCGATCTGAGCTGAAGTTTTACCTTTAACAAAGCCTTTAATCTTGTCAAGCATCCACTGGATTCCGCCGTAGTGTGAGCACATTTCCGAAAGTCCGCCGATCATAAGAGAAAGAAGGAATATTTCGATCATGCCTGTGAAGCCTGTGTAAATGTTCTGAGCAAATCCGAGGAAACTGAAGCTTCCTGAAACCATACCGATGATACCTGCAAGTACGATACCTGCGCCCAGTGTAAGGAATACGTTGAAGCCGATAAGTGCAAGTACAAGAACTACGATATAAGGTATAACCTTAACTATGTCGAAGCTGAGGTCTCCGAGAGGAACAACTGTTTCGGGTTTGCCGACAACGAGAAGTATCACAAAGGAGATAAGTGCTGCGGGAAGAGCGATAAGGAAGTTGATTCTGAACTTGTCCTTCATTTCTACGCCCTGAGTCTTTGTTGCTGCAATTGTTGTATCGGAAATAACCGAAAGGTTGTCACCGAACATTGCTCCGCCGATTACCGCTGCGATAATAAGAGGAAGAGAAAGACCGGCCTTGTCAGCTGTTGCAACTGCGATAGGACCTACGGCACTGATTGTACCAACAGAAGTACCTGTTGCAACGGCGATAAATGCCGAGATAATGAACATACCGCCTGTGATATATTTAGCAGGTATTATTGAAAGTCCAAGGTTAACAGTTGCATCAACGCCTCCCATAGCCTTGGCAACTGTTGCGAATGCACCGGCAAACAGATAAATGAAGCACATTGTAAGAATGTTTTCATTTCCGCAGCCCTTAGCAAAAATAGTAAATTTTTCATCAATAGAGCCTTTAAACATTATAAAGGCAACAACTATGCCGATAAGTGCGGCAACAGGCGAAGGGAATTGATAGAATGCCATTTCAACACCCATAGCATTGAGCATAATTCCTGCGCCTAAGTAAACAACGATAAACACGAGGAACGGTATCAAAGCTGCACCGTTCGCTTTTTTGGTAGTAGTTTCGTTCATTTTAGTACCTCCCCTTTATTCATTTCATTAGTTGATGAATGATGATTGCTGTCAGCAGAAAAGCAAGCATCCGGCTGTCTTACAACAGATACATAACCCCATGTACTTCCGTATAAGAACAGCTGAATCATTAACCTTTTATTTCGTGATTTAATCATACCACAGATAAAAGTTTTTGCATAATCGAAAAAAATGATAACAGGGTATCTGATTTATCTATAATAATATGTATAAATTAACATGTTTGTATTTAAATGAAAACAATAGTATTATAATGTGTTGTCAATCGAGCCGATTTTTTACTGTTTAATAGACAATTTGCATATAAGCTAAAGACGGCTTCTAAAACCGATGAACAGATAATATGCAGAAATTATATTAATATAAAAGCATATATGCATAAAACATCAGCTTTTATTATAATGAAGCTAAATAATTTATCAGTCTATTCGGAGCTATTAATTTCAGTTAATAGTTATATATATCTTATAAAATAATCGCATAAACAGGGCCTGACGGGTTGATGACTTATCGTATTTGTCAAAATAAAACTATATTGTACTGAAATGCATACATTTAAAAGTAAAATTGAACATTGGTTATCTCTTTTTTTGATAACTGGATATACAATTTACATATTAACACATTCACTTCAAAAGGTGTTAATATGAAATCACAGCAGAAAAGTCAAAGCAAAGTTAACTAAGACGTGAAGATTTAATCATGCATAACAGGATAAAAGTTTTATATGTTTGAAAAGGAGTTGTTTTAAATGAAAGCTGAATTTAAAGGTTTTGGTACAAAGGCAATTCATGCAGGAAATATTGAGAAAGAAACATTCGGTGCTTTATCAACACCTATTTACCAGAGCTCAACATATTATTTTGACTCATGCGAGCAGGGCGGAAAAAGATTTGCCGGTGAAGAAAACGGATATATCTATACTCGTCTCGGCAACCCCACATCATCAGTGCTTGAGGCTAAGGTAGCAGCTCTTGAAAATGCCGAAGCAGCTGTTGCAACATCATCAGGTATGGGCGCAATTTCATCAGCATTATGGACAATTGCAAAAGCAGGTGCTCACATTATAGCAGACGGCACACTTTACGGTTGCACATTCGCTCTTCTTAACCACGGTCTTACACGCTACGGCGTTGAGGTATCCTTCATCGATACATCAGACCTTGAACAGGTTAAAGCAAATCTTAAGGAAAACACAGTTGCTGTTTATCTTGAAACTCCTGCAAACCCCAACCTTAAGGTTGCAGACATAGCTGCTATTGCTGAAATAGCTCACGGCTATAACAAAGACATAAAAGTAGTTTGTGACAATACTTTCGCAACTCCCTATATCCAGAGACCCCTTGAACTGGGCGCAGACGTTGTTGTTCATTCTGCAACAAAATACCTTAACGGCCACGGCGACGTAATTGCCGGCTTCGTAGTAGGTTCAGCCGAATTCATCAACGAAGTAAGAATGTTCGGCGTTAAGGATATGACAGGCGCTGTTCTTGACCCCTTCGCAGCATTCCTTATCCTCAGAGGTCTTAAGACATTTGAAGTAAGAATGAAACGTCACTGCGAGAACGCAAGAGCCATTGCAGAGCTTCTTGAAAAGAGTGACAAGATTGAAAAGGTTTACTATCCCGGACTTGAGTCATTCCCCAACCATGATGTAGCTGTAAGACAGATGGCTGACTTCGGCGGAATGGTATCCTTCGAGGTTAAGGGCGGAAAGGCCGCAGGTATTAAATTCGTTAACGCTCTCAAGCTCTGCACAATCGCAGTAAGCCTCGGAGACGCTGAAACACTTGTTGAGCATCCCGCCAGCATGACTCATTCGACATATTCTTCAGAGGAGCTTAAGGAAGCAGGTATCTCAGAGGGTCTTGTAAGACTTTCAGCAGGTCTTGAAAACACAGAGGACCTCTTAGATGATATTGAACAGGCTCTCGCTCAGCTTTGATAATCAGCTTTACAGCTTTTTATTCCATATTACTCATTTATCCCCGGCTTAGGCCGGGGAGTTTTTATATTACAGACAAAATAAAAGCGCCGATAACGGCACTTTTATGCGTGAGATTTTCAATTCGATTAATAGGCAGCATCAATCCGCCCATAATCTCCTTGCTTTTTTTTCAATTCTTTCATGTACTGCCTTTTCTTCATCAGCCAGTCTTTCAAAGCGCATATTATACATATTGCCCTCGGATGCACCTTCGGGAAGAAGTACTGCCGGAATATCTATTTTTATATTGTCATCTGTCATGCATACCGCATAATTGCCTTCAAAACGGTCAATTGTTATCTTCATATAAGTCACCCCTTAGGATTACATATACTGCATGGGTCATAGCCCTCAGCAATAGCTTTGTCATATTCATCGGTATATGCTTTATTTTTATCGGACATTTTGGCAACTGAGGTACAATCGGGAGTATGTATCCTCTTTGAGTTTGTGTTCAGTACATAGGTCTGAGCTGTCTGTTCGCTTTCAGCTGTCTGCACAGGAGCCTGTGACTCTGAAGCAGTGTTGTCTGTCCAAACCTTTTGTCCGTCGGACATAACGGTTATTGTTCCCAGCTTATCGGTTCTGTAATATGGTATTCCTCTTGCATTGAGCTTATCCAGCGTTTCCTTATTGGGGTGACCGTATTTATTATCCTTTCCGCAGCTTATGACTGCAATTTTCGGTGACACTTTGTCTAGAAATTCATCGCAGGTGGATGTGGAACTGCCGTGATGACCTACTTTCAATACATCGGCGCTGACATCGTCGGTTATCTGCTTTTCGGCGAGGACTTCGGCATCACCTGTAAACAGGAATGATGTATCACCGTATACTATTTTTATTACTGCCGAGTAATCATTTGTGTTTTCATAACTGTTGGAAACGGGAGCAAGCATTTTTATCGAAAGTCCCTCCGTGTCCAGTATGGTAACTCCTGCTTTTGCAGTATTAATTGTGAGCCCCTTGGCATCAACGGCATCAAGGACATCTTCAAAGGTTTTTGTATCCGCCGTAACCTTGGGCATATATACCTTTCCGATATCAAATGTATTTATAATGTCATCAAGACCGCCGATGTGGTCCTCATGTGGATGAGTGCCGACTACATAGTCTATAGATGTATATCCCAGTGACTTTATGTAATTGACGGCATTAGCGCCTGTTTCGTTGGTGCCTGCGTCTATAAGCATTGTTTCACCGTTGGGCAGCTCTATAAATTCGCTGTCTGCCTGACCTACATCGATAAAGCTTACACGCATTTCGCTGTTTCCGGGAACAGAAGTTATAATAACATCGTTTTTTGCCTCGGGCTGAAAAACATTGTCATCAGCTGAAGCCGAAGATGTACAGCCGCTTAATGCAGCAGTAAGAGCTGCCGCAATAAAACAAAATATCTTTTTATTTTTCATATTTCAACCTCCGAAAAAGTGTACTTGTTTTTATTGGACATTTAAAATATACTATATCTATAACCAAAAGTAAAGCTATATGGAAACCCCGAAAACGGGGCGGCATATTTAAAAAGGGGGAGAAAAAATGTCATTTATCAGCGATACTCCGTACAAAATTAATAATATGGAGCTTAAAAACAGGATTATAATGCTCGTTATGCACACGGGCTTTTCAAAGGGCGGACTGCTTACAGAGCAGGATAAGGCCTTTTTTGAGGAAAGAGCAAAGGGCGGTGCGGCAGCGCTCACCCAGGTGTGCGGTATAAGCGAATACGGCGCCGCAGACAGTATGCCCAATGTCAAGGAAGAAACCTTTTTTGAAAGAGAAAAGGCCATAACCGATATGATACACAGCTATGACACAAAGCATATCGTACAGCTTTTCCACAGAGGAAGAAACAGCGGAACCGACTACGGTCACAAGCCCCTTGCACCTTCAAATGTGCCTTCCTCCATATACAGAAACGAGTGCGAGGTAATGACAAAGGAGCAGATTGAAGAAACAATAGCCGATTTTGCTTCTGCGGCGGTAAAATGCAAGGAAATAGGTGTTGATGCCGTTGAGATAAGCTGTTCGGCAGGCTATCTGCTTACGCTTTTCCTTTCACCCCTTACAAATCTCCGTGATGACGAATACGGCGGAGATGATGAAAGAAGAATGAAGATGCCCCTTGATGTACTCAGGGCAGTAAGAGAGGCAGTAGGAAAGGACTATCCCGTTATAGTTCGTATCGCAGGTTCACAGATGATGCCCGGCGGCTACGGTGTGGACTATATGCAGAAATTCTGTGCCATTGCCGACTCAGAGGGACTTATTGACGCTGTCAATGTAACAGGCGGCTGGCATGAAGCGCCCGTTCCCCAGATTTCCTATCAGCTTCCCGCAGGCGGCTTTGCGTATCTTGCCGATGCTATAAAGAGAGCTGTTAAGGTTCCCGTAATTGCCTGCAACAGAATTAACAATATCGAGACTATGGAGGAAATACTCAAAAACGGCATGGCTGATTTTGTTGGTACTGCCAGAGGTTTTCTTGCCGACCCGGGCTTTGCGGGAAAGGTTCTTACCGGAATGCCCTATAATAAATGTCAGGGCTGTAATAAGTGCATAGAGGCCGTACTTAAGGGCAAGCCTGTACTCTGTGCGTATAATCCCGAGGCAGGACACGAGGCCGAGGAAAAGACCCACAGAAAGGTTGTTTCGGCTAAAAAGATACTTGTAATTGGCGCAGGCCCCGCAGGACTTGAAGCCGCTAAAAAGTCAGCCGAAAGGGGATATAAGACTATACTCTGCACTAGGGATTCATATCTCGGCGGTATGCTTGTTTCCGCTTCTCTGCCTCCTCAGAAGGGCGACCTTATTAAATATGTCGAAAACAAGAAGTATGAGCTTGAACAGCTCGGCGTGGATATAAGACTCAGCACCGAGGTAGACGGGGAGTTTGTAAAGGAGCTTAAGCCCTATTTTGTAATTGAAGCCACGGGAAGCAAAGCTGTTGTACCCGATATCAAAGGCATTGACAGAGACAATGTATACATGGCTCTCGACGTATTGAACGGCGATAATGAGCTTTTTGCAAAGCTTAAAACAGGCAAGACAGTTGTTATCGGAGGTGGCTCGGTGGGTCTTGAAACAGCAAGATTTATTGCTTCAAAGCATTATGCAGTACCCGATGAGGCTAAGAGCTTCAATAAAATGTTCATAGGCGACGATATACCTACGGTTGACGTTCCTGCCGATATTACTGTTGTTGAGATGACCAAAAAGATAGGCAGAGATTTAGGCGGACTTAAGTGGATAGTAATGAAAGAGGTTAAGGCCGACGGCATTAAGACCATGAGCGAAACAGCCGTTAAGGAAATATGCGACGGATACATAATCGCCGACACACCCGACGGCGAAAAGCAGATACCTGCCGACAATGTTGTAATAGCAGCGGGCTTCTCACCCGAAACAAACGATATTACACTGGCATGCCTTGACGAAAGGATTTCCTGTGCGAAGATAGGTGACTGCGCTAAAGTCGGAGATGCCATGAAGGGCATACATGAAGCCTATGACCTTTTCCTCAGACTTTTTATAGCATAAATTTAATACTGACGTCCCCAAAAGCATAAAATGATATACAGGAAGCTTTGGGGATGATTGCTCTGATTATCAAAACTCTGACCGATTTGGTCAATTCCTTCGGATATTTGGGGATATTTATAGCAACCTCACTGGAATATGGGTGTTTTCCCGTATCCAGTGAGGTTTTGCTGCCTTTTATAGGCTATTCGGTATATAAGGGAGAAATGAGCCTTTTGGGCGCTGTCGTAGTAAGTACTGCGGGCGGCATAGTGGGAAGCCTTTTTTGCTACTGCTTCGGCAGGTTCGGAAAAACCTTTATAGAAAGAAGTCTGTGCGGAAAATTTTCATCGGTGAAAAAAGGCGTAGAAAACGCCGAAAGAGTATTCAATAAGTACGGCAGACAGTCGGTATTGTTGGCAAGGGTGTTTCCCATTGCCAGAACCTATATTTCAATACCTGCGGGACTGGCGGGAATGAATGCGGCTGCATTTGTTCTTTATACGCTTTTGGGTGCTTTTGTGTGGAACACCATGCTGATTTCAGCGGGATATTTTCTTGGAGAATACTGGAGGGAAGTGTCGGGAATAATCGGCGAAAAGCACTTGGCATTCTATTTGATAACAGGAATATTGAGTATCGTTCTTATAAAGCTTTCAAAGAAAAAAACAAAAGAAAATACTAAAGGTAAATGAAGCTTTGCTTAAAATTGACTTACAACTGTTATATACTATTCCTTTTTACATTTTTTTGTTGTATAATGTTTTCTGTGTAAGCATACACAAAGGAGGCGTTAAAATGGAAAAACTTGATAAACTCAGAGAGTATATCTCGAGGTTTGATAAGCTTTGCGTGGCATATTCGGGCGGAGTGGACTCTGACCTGGTTATGAATGTAGCTTATGAGGTTCTGAAAGATAATGCGATAGCCATCATCGGAGACGGCATCATGCTTTCAAGAAAGGACCTGAATGACGCTGAAAGGCTCGCCAAGAAGGCAGGCATTAAATATTATATCATAAAGGCAGATGCCTTTGCTGTTAAAGAGTTCAAATTCAATGACAGAAAAAGGTGCTATTACTGCAAAAAGAACATTATGGGCGGAGTAATCCAAAAGGCTAAGGAACTGGGCTTCGATACCGTTGCCGACGGCAAGAATGCCGATGACGGAAAGGTATACAGACCCGGCGCTATGGCTGCCCATGAGCTTGGTATAGTAAGTCCTCTCTATGAGGCAGGAATGACTAAGAACGACATAAGGCAGACGGCAAAGGAACTGGGCCTTGAAACATGGAACAAGGCTTCAAACTCATGCCTTGCCACAAGATTTCCTTATGATACGGAGCTTACCGAAGAAAACTTTGCAAAGGTTGAGGCCGCCGAGCTGCTTATCGCCAAGAAGGGGATACCGAGCGGCAGAGTAAGACTTCACGGAGACATAGCCAGAATAGAAATACCGAAGGACAGATTTTCGGAGTTTATTGCCGATACCGAGCTTATAGACGGTATAAAGGCACAGGGCTTCCGTTATATTACACTGGATCTTGAAGGCTTCAGAAGCGGAAGCATGGACTGAGGAGGACATTATGAATACTAAGGAAATACTTACAAAGCTTCAGAATAACGAAATATCCGTTGACGAGGCCGCAAATATGCTGAAGCTTGCTCCAACCAAGGATTTGGGCTATGCTGTCGTTGACCACCAGAGAGCCATGAGAAACGGCTGTCCGGAGGTTATATATGCCGAGGGAAAGACCAAAGAACAGACCTTGGGAATAATGAAAAATATGCTTGAAAACGGCACAGACAATATACTTGCCACAAGGGTAAGCCTTGAAAAATATGAGTATATAGCCGCCGAGATAAAGGATGCGGTATACAATAAGGATGCCAAAACAGTCACCGTGGAGAGAAACCCCGTTGAAAAGACAGGCGGAATAATACTTGTTGCCACAGGCGGAACATCGGATATACCCGTGGCTGAGGAAGCCGCCGTTACGGCTGAATTTTTAGGCAACAGGGTTGACAGGCTCTATGACGTAGGCGTTGCGGGACTTCACAGGCTTCTGTCAAGAATAGACAGAGTAGAGGCCGCCGATGTAATAATAGCGGTTGCAGGCATGGAGGGTGCTCTTGCCAGCGTTATAGGCGGACTTACGGACAAGCCTGTAATAGCCGTTCCCACATCTGTGGGCTACGGAGCGAATTTCAACGGACTGTCCTCTTTGCTGTGCATGCTTAACAGCTGTGCCAGCGGAGTTGTTGTTGTAAATATCGATAACGGATTCGGCGCCGGATATACGGCTAACAGTATAAATAAATTGGGGGCTTCTAAGAGATGAAAACACTGTATTTTGACTGCAGTTCGGGAATAAGCGGAGATATGACTCTGGGTGCTCTTCTCGATTTGGGCATAGATAAGGAAAAATTTGTTGAGGAAATGTCAAAACTAAATGTAGAAGGCTTTGACATTACCTTCGGACGTGCCGTAAAAAACGGTATCGGTGCCAACAAAGTGGATGTAATAATAAATGTTGAGGGCTATGACCATGAGGGACAGCCCCTTGATCATGATCACGATCATGACCACCATCACGATCATGACCATGAGCATGAACACGACCACGAGCATGACCATCATCACGAGCATGAGCATGAGCACGACCATCATCACGATCATGATCATGAGCATGACCACCATCACGATCATGAGCATGACCACCATCATGACCATGACCATGAACACAGCCATGACCACCACCATAGCCATGTACACAGAAATCTTTACGATGTATTTGCTATCATTGATAACAGCACTATCAATGATAGCGCCAAGGAACTTGCCAAAAGAATATTTATGAGGGTAGCAAAGGCCGAGTCCAAGGTACACAATGCTTCCCTTGATGAGGTGCATTTCCATGAGGTAGGCGCCCTTGACTCTATTGTTGATATAATCGGTACCGCAATCTGTATCGACATGCTTAAGCCTGACAGAATATGTGCTTCGGTAGTTAATGACGGACACGGCTTCATTATGTGCCAGCACGGCAAAATGGCTGTTCCAGTTCCCGCAACGGCTGAAATTTTCGCCGCTTCGGATGTTATTTCTAAGCAGATTGATGTTGCTACAGAGCTTGTAACACCTACAGGTGCGGCTATTATTGCCGAGCTTGCCGACAGCTACGGAACAATGCCCTCTATGGACATTGAAAAGATAGGCTACGGTGCAGGTAAAAAGGATTTGGAAATACCCAATGTACTCAGAGTTGTTATGGGTGATGAGAAGGCCGAAAGCAAAGGCGATGAGGTTGTTATACTCGAAACCAATATTGACGACACAACGGGCGAGATAATGGGCTATACTATGGACAGGCTGTTTGCGGCAGGTGCCAGAGATGTTTTCTATTCTCCCATTGTGATGAAGAAAAACCGTCCTGCATATAAGCTTACGGTAATATGCGACGAGGCATGCCGTGAAGAAATGGAGGACATCATTTTCACGGAGACAACCACAATCGGTATAAGAAGAAGAACGGAAAAAAGAACATGCCTTGAAAGAAGCAAGGCCGTTATAGATACAAAATACGGAAAGCTTGATGTAAAAAAGACAGAGCGAGACGGAAGGGTGAGCGTATATCCCGAATTTGACTCGGCTAAGAAGCTTGCAGAGGAAAACGGCGTAGCACTCAGAGAAATATATAAAATGCAGTAAGTTCGTATAAGCAAAGGGTGAATACTTTGGACGACAGAGAAAGACGCACTGAAAGAGCGCCGTCCCGCAGCGGAGGGACCGGTCAAAGCAGGAGAAGAAAAAAGAAAAGACGCAGAAGGAAGAACAGAGCCGGAAGAATACTGGTTATAATCCTTATAGCACTGGCTGTAATAGCGGCTGTGTTGGGCATTTCCTATGCCGTTGGCAGATACTTTGCAGGCAATTATCTGCTTGACAGCAATCAGGCAGAGGTGGTTGTAGACAAAAATTCCGATACAACCGTTGCGGTGGAGATACCGAAAGGAGCTTCCACCAGGGATATAGCGAAAATTCTCAAGGATAACGGAATAATTAAAAATGAGCTGTCCTTCAGACTGTCCAGCAGACTGAACGATGCTGACGGCACCTATAATTACGGTACTTTCTACTTTACGAAGGATATGTCTACTGACCAGATAATTAAAACCCTGCTGACGGTGACACAGGCCGAAGAAAGCGGAAGGCTTACCATTCCCGAGGGCTATACCGTAAAACAGATAGCCGCTCTTGTGGATCAGCTTGGAATAGTTTCGTCTGATGAGTTCATCAATGAAGTAAATAACGGTGAATTTGACTATGACTTCCTCGAAGGAATACCTGACAGGGAATACCGCCTTGAAGGCTATCTTTTCCCCGATACCTATTTCTTAAGTGGAAATGAGACAGCAAGGGATATAATAGTTATGATGCTTGACCGTTTCGGACAGGTATATAATGAGTCGGTAAGTAGCTATGTTTCGTCAAGCGGATATACACTTGACCAGCTTGTAACCGTTGCGTCTATGGTGGAATCCGAGGCAAAGCTTGACGAGGAACGCCCCACTATAGCAGGAGTAATATACAATAGGCTTGAAATAGACATGCCCCTGCAGATAGACTCTACCGTTCAGTATGCGCTTTCAACCAAAAACGAAGTAGTCACCTATACGGATCTTGAGGTGGATTCACCGTATAATACCTATAAAAACAAAGGTCTGCCCGTAGGACCTATATGCAGTCCAGGCAAGGCTTCCATTGAGGCGGCTGTAAATCCTGAAAAGCATAGCTATATTTATTATGTTCTTAAGGAGCAGGGCGGCAGTGAGCATACCTTTACGGTCAGCTATGATGATTTCCTTAAGGCTAAGGCCGCCTATCAGGCAACATTCAACAGCTAGGAGAAAACTATATGAACTATGTAACAGATGATTATATAAATAACTATCTGAGAACCGTACAGCCACACTATGACGGCGTACTGGGCGAGATAGAAAGAGAAGCGAGAGCCGCCGATGTGCCCATAATACCGCATGAGACGGCAAGGCTTTTAAGCGTACTTCTGACCATGAAAAAGCCAAAAAATATACTTGAGGTCGGTACGGCAGTGGGCTTTTCTTCGGGACTTATGACAAGATATATTGAGGAGGGCGGAAGTGTAACTACCATAGACCGCTTTGAGGTCATGCTTAAGGATGCCAGAGTCAATATAAAGCGCATGGGACTGGAGGATAAGATTAAAATACTTGAGGGCGATGCGGCGGACATACTTCCGACGCTGACGGGACCCTATGACGTTATATTTCTTGATGCGGCGAAGGGGCAGTATTCGGCCTTTCTCCCGCAGTGTATAAGGCTTCTGCCCATAGGCGGGCTTCTGCTTGTGGATGACGTGCTGCAGGGCGGAGATATTGCAAAAACAAGATATTCAGTTCCAAGGAGACAGAGAACCATACACAAAAGGCTGAGAAGCTTTCTTTGGGACATTTCCCATACGAATGTGCTGACTTCTGCCATTGTGCCCATAGGCGACGGACTGGCTGTATGCGTAAAGGTGAAGGAGCCTGATGGCCCTATTGGGGAAAACTCTTTTGATGAGGAGAATGAAGATGACGAATGCTAAAAAACCGGAGCTTCTGGCACCGGCAGGCGATTTGGAAAAACTTAAGATAGCCGTGCTTTACGGAGCCGACGCCGTGTATATAGGCGGTGAGGCCTATTCTCTGAGGGCTAAAGCCAAGAACTTTGATTCGGCAGCCATGAAGGAAGGAATTGATTTTGCCCACAGCCACGGCGCAAAGGTTTATGTTACGGCTAATATATTTGCTCATAATGCCGATTTTGACGGTATGGCTGACTACTTTAAGGAAATATACGAAATGGGAGCCGACGCCGTTCTTGTTTCGGACCCCGGCGTATATATGACGCTTAAGGAAGCCGCACCGAATATGGAACTGCATATATCGACCCAAGCCAACAATACCAACTATAAAACAGCGCAGTTCTGGTACAATCTCGGTGCAAAAAGAATAGTCGGAGCAAGGGAGCTCTCTCTTAAGGAAATCAAGGAAATGAGAACGAAAATACCCGAGGATATGGAAATAGAGACCTTTGTTCACGGAGCAATGTGTATTTCCTATTCGGGAAGATGCCTTTTGAGCAATTATCTCAGCGGCAGAGACGCAAATAAGGGTGCCTGTTCACATCCATGCAGGTGGAAATATTTCCTTATGGAGGAAACCAGACCCGGAGAGTATATGCCGATTGAGGAAAATGAGCGGGGAACATTTATTTTCAACTCCAAGGACTTGTGCATGCTGGGGTATATACCCGAGCTTGTGGACACAGGCATAAGCAGTCTGAAAATAGAGGGAAGAATGAAAACTCCTTACTATGTAGGAACTGTGGTAAAGGCCTACAGACAGGCCATAGACGATTATTTCGCAGACCCCGAGTACTACAGAAAACGCATAGATTACTATATGTCCGAGGTATGCAAGGTAAGCCACCGTGACTTTACAACGGGATTCTATTTCGGAAAGCCGGGACATGACGACCAGGTATATACAAGCAACACATATATAAGGGATTATGACTTTATAGGAGTAGTGCTTGAGGACAGGGACGAAGAAACGGGCTGTGCTGTCGTTATGCAGAGGAACAAGTTTGAAGTTGGCGACAAAATAGAGGTTCTTCCCGTGAATGGTGATTCGGCAGAAATGACCGTAGAAAGCATGTGGGACATGGACGGTGTTCCCGTTATGTCGGCACCTCATCCCGAACAGATATTAAGGCTGAAAACGGAGCTTCCGCTTAAAAAATACGATATGCTCAGAAAAGCATCAAGGAATTAACAAGGAGAGTGGTTTTTGTGGCAAAAACGGATAAACTTACTAAAAAGTTCACTACTATAGGCATTGTGCTTGCCGTTGTTGTTGTTTTGGCGTGCTGGCTTCTTAAGCTCCCGCCTAAATCAATGTTTTCGGGACTTATTGTAGTTTGGGCTGTAATAATTGTAATCAGAATGTACACCGTAAACGGCAGAAACAAAGAGTATTCGCAGATGCTTGAGCACCTTAACAAAATACTTACTGAGGATAATGACCCCGAAAAATATGTTCAGAAATGCAATGATTACAGTAATAGGGTGGAAGACGAAGCCTTTAAAGAAATGCTTAAGGTAAATTCCGCAACGGGATATGCATGCATGTGCAAATATGATGAGGCTCTCGAAGTACTCAAGTCAGCAGACCTCTCACTGCTTAATCCCAGCCACAAAATGCTTGCCGTAAACAATATAGCGCAGTATTCATATTTCCTCGGAAAAAACGAGGAGGCATCAAAGTGTGTTGATGAAAACTTCCAAAATATGCAGAAATATCTCGACAACAAGAGCTTTTCAGCTGCATTTATGACCACATTCGCTTTTTATTATTACTTTAAGGGAAATAAGTATAAAGCACAGAAGTATACAGACAAGGTTATTGAGTTTATCAATAACTCCGGAAGTACGTCGGAAGGCGACATGACCGTTCTCTCAAAGCTGAAAGAGTTAAAGGAAAAGGTAGATGCTATGCCTAATCCCGAAGAAATTTACGGAGATGACGACAAATAATTTTGAGTATAGAAAAACCGACAACATGATTTCCGTTTGCTGTCGGCACTTAAAGCAAAATACTGAGAGATTGCTTTTCATTTAAAACATCAAAAGCCTGTCGGAATTGATTTCCGACAGGCTCGATTATTTATGCTTAGCCATAAGCGTCTATACCGCTTACATACACTTCTCACATACACCGTAGAAAAAAAGCTGTTCTTTATCAATGCTGCAATTGGATTCATTGCTTATTTTTTCGAGTATCGAATTTATTTCAGAGGAAACATCAGCATGAACATCGCAGACAGAACCACATTTTGTACATATTATATGCGGGTGAAATTCTGTACGATAGTCATAATGAAGGCTTTCCCCGTCGATACTGAGAACCTGTATTATTCCTGCCGTTGAGAAAGAATCAAGTGTTTTATACACTGTGGCAAGGCTCATTGTAGGGTTGGTAGGCTCAAGAGCTTTAAAAATAGATTCCGCAGTCGGATGTGAGTTTGTGCTCATAAGCATATTCAGTATAGCTATGCGCTGTGGTGTTACTTTTAAACTTTTGGAACGCAGTATCTCAGTAACATCGTTCATGTAAACAACTCCTCATATCTATTGATAATAATTATCTATAAATAATAATACTATAATATAAATAATAAGTCAATGTAAAAATAATTTTACAGCAATATACTTGAAATATTATATAATGTAATTGTAATCAGGTAGAAGCTGTTACATTGATTTAACGGGAGGCAAATAATGAATATAGTACTACATGAGCCGGAAATACCGCAGAATACCGGCAATATATCAAGAACCTGCGCTGTTACCCACTCAACGCTTCACCTTATAAAGCCGCTGGGATTTTCGGTAGACAACAAATATCTTAAACGCTCCGGTCTGGACTACTGGCAGTATCTGGACGTAAGATATTACGAAAATTTTGAAGATTTTATAGAAAAGAATCCCAATGCTAAAATATTTATGGCAACCACAAAGGCAAAGCAGGTTTATACCGATGTGCAGTACTCCGAGGACGATTACATAATGTTCGGCAAGGAGAGTGCGGGAATTCCTGAGGAAATATTGCTTAAATACAAGGAGACAAGCGTCAGAATACCCATGTATGACGATTTAAGAAGTCTCAATCTCTCAAATTCTGTGGCTATAATACTTTATGAGGCTCTCCGTCAGCAGGGCTTTAAGGGACTTAATAAAGAGGGGCAGTTGCACAAATACAGGTGGTAAGGGCGCAGAGCGCCTAAGTTGAAATCATTTTGTGATTTTGAACAAATCGGCGCCGGAAATGAATTCCGACGCCGACTTTTACTCTATTTCTATCTATGCACAAATGTAAAATTTGCATTACTCACCGACAATTAAGCGTTATTGCCTATCCATTCGGAAATTTTTGATATAAGCTCCTTTGCTCTGTCCAATCTGTGCCAGTAGAGCATAAATCCATGCATAAATCCATCCATTCTTATGAGCTGTGCATCATTGCCGCTGTTTTTCAGCAGTTTATAGAATGCTTCGCCGTCATCTCTCAGAGGATCATATTCCGCAGTAATAACCAATGTCTTTGGTAAACCGGAGAGGTCGGAAGCCTTTGCGGGAAATATGTACGGGTCGTTCATGTCGGCATTTTTTGGTATATACTTCTCGTTGCACCAGTTATACATTTCCTTTGGCAGTACATATTCGCCGTTTCCGAAAAGTCTCATGGACTCGGAATTTTCATCCTCCGCTCCGTAAAGACCGTAAAACAGTATCTGTCCGTATAATGACGGGCCTTTTCTGTCCCTTGTCAAAAGGCTGAGAACGGCGCTGATGTTTGCGCCTGCACTGTCACCTGCCGTGTATATTCTGTCTGCACGGCCTCCGAGTGAACGGGCATTTTCATATACCCATTCAAGGGCTGTATAGGCGTCCTCTATGCAAGCAGGATATTTGTTTTCGGGAGCCAGCCTGTAGCCTACCGATACGACAATACAGCAGCATTCCGAGGAAAGCTTTCTGCACAGAGAATCATGGCTTGCTATATTGTGCATAACAAAGCCACCGCCGTGGAAATACAGCATGACGGGATAATCCTTTTTATCTCCCGGTACATATATCCTAATTGGGAGGCAGTCTCCGATGAGCCTGTCCTCCCAATGGTATATGCCCGTTATTTCCGTTTTGTCATTAAAGGTGCTGTCGGCATTTTTTCTCATTTCTTCAAGGGAAAAGGACTTAGATGCCGCAGGTTTGTTTTTATATATTTCTATGACCTGAGGGTCTAACGGCATTTTATATCACCTCAAAAGCATTTTTCTATCATTTCGGGGTCGGGCTTTTTCTTTGAAAGCATACCTGCTGCAAAGTAGGCTATTCCTCCTGCAAGAAGACCGAGCACTATCTCATGGATATTGAAGGGTGCAATCTTGACTTGATTAAAGAATATGAATACGGCAAGACCTACAACTATTGACCATATACAGCAGGTGCTGTTTCCTTTCTTCCAATAGAGTCCGCCGATAAGGGGCCAGAAGAATGTGGCTTCAAGACCGCCCATAGCGAAAAGGTTTATCCAGACGATAATGTCGGGAGGCGAAAGGGCGAATATGAATACGATTATGCCTATTATAAGAGTTATGGCAAAGCTGTATTTGGGTACGTTCTTCTTTACTTTTTCGCTGTTTTCATCGCTCCTTGCTATATAGGTAATATAAAGCTCTTTAATTATTGTTGCCGAAGCCAGTATCAGCAGTGAAGATACCGTTGACATTACTGCGGCCAGGGGTGCTGCCAGAAAAAGACCCGCCGCCCATGCAGGCATATAGTTCATAACCACATAGGGGATAACCTGGTCAGTGCTGGAAACGCCTTCCTCAGGAAGCAGAGGCAGAGTGAGCGCACCTGCAAAGTGCATTCCTATCATAAGTATGCCGACTACTATTGTGCCGTAAAGCATGGCTCTGTGCATAGACTGGGTATCCTTGAAGCCCATGCCTCTTACAGCGGTCTGGGGCAGACCGAGAACACCTACGCCGACCAATACCCAGAAGGAAATAAGATATCCGGGTGAGAGGGAAGCTATGCCGCCGCTGAATTCGCCTTTGCCGAGCAGATCCCAGCCGGGATTTGTCGCATTGAGCTCTGCCGTAATTTCACTCATTCCGCCGCCTGCTCTCAATACAAAGAACAGAAGCAGGAATGTGCCTATTGTCATTATGATACCCTGAAGCGTATCAGTCATTACAACGGCCTTGAAGCCGCCGATTGATGTATATAATATAACTATGATGCCGAACAGAAGAAGTCCTGCCCAATAGGGAAGTCCCGTCACGGACTCAATAAGTGTTGCGCCGCCTATGAACTGGGCAACCATCTGTGTTATAAAGAATATAACAAGGCATACACTGCAAAGTATTACTACTGCCGAAGAATCATATCTTGCCTTGAAATAATCGGTTATTGTAACGGCGTTTATCCTTCTTGAGATGAGAGCCATTTTTTTGCCGATAACGCCGAGGGTAAGAAAGGCTGTGCCTATCTGTATGGCGGCTACCCATGACTGAGTAAGTCCCCATGATGAAGCAAGACCGGGACCTCCGAGGAAGGAACTGGCGCTGGTATAGGTTGCCACAAGGGTCATAGCCAGAACAAGACCGCCCATAGAACGTCCGCCCATGAAATAGTTCTGAATAAATCCGCTGCTTTTATGTGCCGCCGCCGAAGCCTTGCTGGATTTTATACCGAGTATCATATTTGCGGCAAGATAGATAATGAGAATAATCAAAACCGCTGTCTGTTTACCTGTCATTGATATCACCGCCTTCCTCGTCAAGGACGAAGTTGACGAATACCTTCTTTAAAAGAAATATTACGCCCACTACACCTACTACAAATACGCCTGGTGTGCTGACTATCCACCAAAGAGGCAGATTACAGACATATATGGGCACGCCCGAAAGACCGTAGCCGAAGCCCACATGCCATAAAAAGCAGATTACGAAAAGGATAACAGTGGCTTTAGCTTCTTTTCGTACCTGCTGATTTTTTTCTTCTCGTGTTGTTGGTTTCATGTTTTACCTCCTGTAATTTAAAATCATGGTACCGTTGCCTGATAGTTTCAGACAATAAAAATATCCGTATATCTGCACCCAGTTTTTTAGGCTGTGCAGAGACACGGATGGAGACATTCCGAAAAATAAGCATAGATAATAAAGCCTGTTTTGCCACTGACCGTACAGTCCCGCTCACTATAGATACGAGCCGCCGGAATAAACAGACGATAATGATTTATCCTATGGTACAGCTTCCTTCGGAATACCATCCATGCGAATTATATTACATGATTTAAATATATAAGTAAATACATTTAACAAAGATATAACATTAAAATTACATGATTTAACAAACCGACTGAATTTCAGTCCGGCTTCAAGATTATATGAAATAATATAGGATTATTTGTTAAGCGGTTTAACGCCGAAATTATTCGCTTGAAAAATTTTTTATATAATGATATACTGTTTATGTAAAAACTGCATCATAATTTAACATTTTCCCTGTCACCGGATTGGGAATAACAGTGTTCGGCTATACCGTAGGTCTTTGAAGGTATCGTCAGAACACTTTTTTAGTATAGGAGGGATTTTTGTGAGCTTTGAACTTAGAAAGTATACAGCGCCGGATTTTGGCGAGGAGAAATTTAAAAATGCACCTGACGCTGTACTTATGCCTTGTCCGAAGGAGGCCGTTGCGCCTGAGGGCTATCATGCCATGAGTATATTTCCCGAATATTTTAAAATCAACGGTCAGTGGCTTCTGGCCGAGGAGAGCAGAATGGACTGCGTTGCCGTCTATGACGGAGAAAAGATAAATGTAAAGGAATTCAGACTGCTTAAAAAGGGTGAGCTTGTGGTTACGGGCAGAACAGAGCAGTGTGAGGAAGGCATATATGTACACCCCAATGGCTTTAATGAGGAAAGACATGAAAAGGACGTGTTTGCTTTCAGACAGGGTCGTTCAAGGGAGACAGCCTTTTCTAAGGACTATGACGAGCTTTATGAGCTTCTCAGACATGATAAGGAGAACGGAAAGATAGTGTGGGTAATGGGTCCTGCCTTTACCTTTGACTATGATGCCAGAGATGCATTTTCAAGACTGATACAGAACGGCTATGTTCATGCCGTTATGGCGGGCAATGCCCTTGCTACCCATGACTTGGAGGCAGCATATCTCAATACGGCTCTGGGACAGAACATTTATACTCAGGAAAGTCAGCCCAACGGTCACTATAATCATCTGGATACCATTAACAGGGTAAAATACTACGGAACCGTTAAGGAGTTCCTGGAGGGTGAGCACATTGACAACGGAATAATATATAATTGTGAAAAATACAATGTTCCATATGTGTTGGCAGGCTCCATAAGAGACGACGGACCTCTGCCTCCTGTTTACGGCAATGTGTACGAGGCGCAGGACGCCATGAGAAATCAGATAAGAAATGCAACAACTGTTATCTGTATGGCGACAACACTGCATACAATAGCTACGGGAAATATGACTCCCTCCTACAGAGTAATGCCTGACGGAACGGTAAGACAGGTATATTTCTACTGTGTTGATATAGCCGAATTTGCCGTAAATAAGCTTAGCGACAGAGGCAGTCTCAGCGCCAGAGGAATAGTAACCAATGTGCAGGACTTTATAGTAAATTTAAGCAAAGAGCTTACTAAGTAATCTTATGCGGCAGAGGTGAAATCTCTGCCGCCGTTTTATGTATTTATTTGACAGTTACGTTTATTGTCTTTTCAGCTATTATTCTGCCGCTCGAGTCACGCATTTTAAGCTCAATAGATGCGGTTCCGTCTGACAGTCCGGTAAGAATTATTTCAGAGCCGTCATCGGTTTTGACAAATTTGGCATTTACTACGCCCAAACGGCTTACACTGCCCGTAAGATATGCCTTTATATCGGCAGAGCATTTGACGCTGACCTTTGAGGTTTGTCCGACACTGAGCGAAACATTCTCTGATGAAAGCTCTATTTTTGCATTTCCCTTTATTTCCTTCTGATATATATCCGCCATTGAGGTGAGAGTGCCCTTTTTAAGGGATTTAATGCAGTTGATAGGTATAGCTAGATTCAGATTCTGACCCGTTATAGTGCCCGATGAAGTGCTTTGTGCCGCTTCTCCGCTTGTTATACCTATAACCTTTCCGTAGGTGTTTATCAGGGCGCCGCCGCTGCTGCCGTTGGATATGGCGGCTGAAATCTGTATGTAGTTCTGTCCGTTAATGGTTCTGTCGGTGTTTGATATTATGCCCTGGGATATGGTGTTTGAAAGTCCGAGGGGACTGCCTATGGCATATACAGTTGCGCCGCCCTTTATATCGTCGGAGTCGGCGGTTTCAAGATATGGGAAGCCGCTTCCCTTTATTTTAATAAGGGCAATATCCCTTTCCTTGTCATAGTCATATACACCTTCAACATCATATATCTGACCTCCGTCGGAGAGGGTTATTTTTGCGGAGCTTCCGCCATCCAGTACATGATAGTTTGTTACGGCAGTGCCGTCGGAGTCAATGAAAAAGCCGCTTCCCAGCTGCATAGGCTTTCCGCTTTCATCGCAGACCTCGATGTAAAAAACTGCGGAGGAGCACTTGGCATATATTTCTTCGGCATTCATTTCCCTGTTCTCTGAAATTTTTGCTGTCTCTGTTTTGTTGTATGCTGAGGATATACAGCCGTTTTCATAAAGATATTGATACAGTGTGACCTCCGTACTCTTAATATTTTTCGAAAGAGCATTATATAGTATTTCCGCAGCATCGCCCCTTGTAAAGGTTCCGCTGTAGTTGCTTTCCGCAATGCCCATTTCAGCGGAAAATTTCAGTGCGTTTTTATATTCAAAGTCTCTGTCGGACTCGCTGTAGCCCAGTGACCTGAGTATAAAGGCACAGAACTGATTGGCGCTTATGCTGTCATTGGGTGCAAACTCCGTTGATGAAATACCGCCTGTATAGCCGTTGGCGTAGGCGTAATTGATATATTTTTCAGCCCATTGGGGCAGGTCGGTGAAGGGCGAGGAAAAATTTCCGCTTTCGGCCTCTGCACCCTTTCCTAGGGCCATAACTATAAGAATGACTGCTTGAGCTCTGGTTATACTCTCATCCAGTTCAAATATGGGCGTTCCGTCGGCATTGGTGCCCGTACCCGAAAACAGTCCCATTGAATAGAGTGAATATGCCGCCTGTATCTGTCCCGCATCGGCGGCATAAACCGGTGCGGTAAACATCATCACAGCTGCCGCTATGGAAATAAGCTGTTTGGATTTTTTCACATTATCATCTCCTTTCGTAGATATTAGCATATTTCAGCTTTTGTTTTTTTACATTTTCATTAATATTCAGTTATTATTTGCCTAAAATTTTCAGTCCGTAAAAGAGAAGGCTGTCAAAGAATGTTTGATTTTATGGATTGCGGGGTCTATACTTATAACATCTGAAAAGGAGAGCTGAACATGTTTACCGCTGATTTGCATATACATTCAAAATACGCCAGAGCCACAAGCAAAGAGTGCGTTCCGGAATACTTGGAGCTTTGGGCGTCAAAGAAGGGTCTTGACCTGATAGGAACCGGTGATATGACCCATCCTGTATGGAGACAGGAACTGAGAGAAAAGCTTGAGGAAACCGATGACGGACTGTACAGACTGAAAAAGGAATACAGACTTGACAGTCCTGTGGGCGAAAGGGACATACGTTTTATAGTTACGGGAGAGATAAGCTCCATTTATAAAAAGAACGGCAAGGTAAGAAAGATACATAATGTAGTGATATTTCCGAGCCTTGACTCTGCCGACAGACTGGCAAAAAGCCTTGAAAGTATAGGAGCAAATATCCATTCCGACGGCAGACCGATAATAGGCCTTGACAGCCGTGACCTGCTGGAAATGGTGCTGACCGCCGACGAAAAGGCCATATTTATACCAGCACATATATGGACGCCGCACTTTTCTCTTTTCGGTGCATATTCGGGCTTTGACACCATAGAGGAATGCTTTGAGGACATGACGGGGTATATTCATGCCCTTGAAACGGGACTTTCTTCCGACCCGCCCATGAACAGGCGTATATCGGCACTGGACAAATATATGCTTGTATCAAATTCCGACGCCCATTCTCCTGCAAACCTGGCAAGAGAGGCGAATATATTTGATATCGAAATGCACTACGAAAATATATATAAGGCGCTTAACGACAGTGAGTCGTGCGGCCTTTACGGCACAATAGAGTTCTTTCCTGAGGAGGGAAAGTATCACTATGACGGTCACAGAAAATGCGGAGTCTGCATGAAACCCTCCGAAACTATAAAGAACAACGGTATATGCCCCGTATGCGGTGGAAGAATAACCGTCGGCGTTTCCCATAGGGTGGAGGAACTGGCTGACAGACCCGAGAGCTTTATGCCTGAAGGAACGAAGCACTTTGAAAGGCTTGTTCCACTTGCGGAGGTTATAGGCTCTGCCGTAGGTGTGTCTGCCTCGTCGGTAAAGGTCAAAAGAGAGTATGAAAGACTGCTTAAAGAGATAGGCCCCGAGCTGTACATAATAAGACAGGCACCCATAGAGATTATTGCCCAAAAGGCAGGAGAGCTTGTGGCCTGCGGAATAAAGAATATAAGAGAAGGCAAAGCGGACGCCAAGGCAGGCTATGACGGGGAATACGGCAAAATAAGTGTTTTGTGTGCCGACGACAGAGACAGGATAGCAGGACAGCTAAAGCTGTTTGCGGACACAGCCGGAACAGTGAAAAAGAAGGACAGCATCAATATAAAAGCACCTAAAAAAGCCGAAACGGCAGCATCTACAAAAAATATAAAACAGGAGCTGAACGCCATGCAGGCGGAAGCGGTTAAGGCCGAGGACAGAGCCGTATGTGTAACTGCGGGACCCGGAACGGGAAAAACAAAAACTCTTGTTTCAAGGATTGCATATCTCATAGAAAAAAGAGGAGTGAAGCCGTCGGATATTACTGCGGTTACGTTTACCAATAAGGCCGCAGGAGAGATGAAGGAAAGACTGGAAAAGCATTTCGGAAACAAAAGGACTGTTAGGGAAATGAACATCGGTACTTTCCATTCCCTTTGTCTAAAAAATTCGGAGGGACTAAGCATAGCCGATGAAACCGATACTTTGGAGACTGCGGCAGAGGTGCTGGAGACAGCGGATATAAAGATTTCGCCGCAGAAATTTGTCAGTTTAGTATCTATGGTTAAAAACGGTGCTGATACAGAGGCAGTTTCGGCGGAGCTTGTTGAGAGGTATAACAGCATTCTGAACGATAAAGGGCTGATTGACTTTGATGACATATTGTTAAAAAGTCTTGACAGTGAAAGAAACTGCCCGTATCTTTTGGTCGATGAGTTTCAGGATATAAATGATTTGCAGTACAGACTTATCAAAAAATGGAGCGAAAATGCCGAGTCCGTATTTATAATCGGAGACCCTGACCAGTCCATATACGGGTTCAGAGGTTCCGATAAAAAATGCTTCGACAGCTTTGACAGGGATTTTTATCCCGTAAGGCATATAAGACTTAAGGAAAACTATCGTTCCACTCCCGAGGTCATAAGCTGTGCCCTACGAACCATAGGCAATGACGAAAGCACCCTTGAGGCACATAAGGAAAACGGCGAAAGTGTAAGGCTTGTAAGTACTGCAAGCGCATTTGAAGAAGGCATATTCATTGCCAAGGAAACGGCAAGAATGGCAGGCGGCATAAGCATGCAGGACGCCGACGGAAAGGGCAGAAGAAAGGAAAGGTCAGCGGTAAGAGGCTTTTCGGACATAGCAGTGCTTTACCGCACCAACAGGCAGGCAGAAATAATAGAGGAATGTCTGAAAAAGGAGGGCATTCCCTATAAGGTGGCAGGCCGTGAGGATTACCTTAAGGACGAAAATGTAAGGCAGGCTGTCTCATTTTTGAAAAGGGATAATTCAAAAAAGAAGCCTTCGGTTATACTCCTAGAATATATGACTGAAAACGGCCTTGAGGATAATGCTTCCGTGCAGAAGCTTTATAATACTTCGGTTATGTATGCCTCCAAGAAGGAGCTTATTCAGGCACTTACCATAGGTCAGGAGGCCGATGTCGTAAGAAGCGGCGGCAGGGAGTATGTACCTCAGTCTGTGACGCTTATGACGCTCCATGCGTCCAAGGGTCTGGAATTTCCCGTTGTATTTATAGCGGGAGTCAATGAGGGAACAATACCCTACAGAGGCTTTAACGGCATAGGAGATTTGGCAGAGGAAAAGAGACTGCTGTATGTGGGAATGACTAGGGCTATGGACGAGCTGGTACTGCTTACGGGAAATGAAAAGTCGAGATTCCTTGAAAAAATACCGCATGAACTGCTGAAAGAGGAAAAAGCGGTACAGCACAGAAAGCCAAAACAGCTTAGTCTGTTTGAATGACTGAAAGAGTATGACCTTTCATAGCTTTTATATTTTTATTGATATTGGGGCAATCGAAAAAATAGTCAAAATCACAGCAAGGGCTTCGTATTAAATAGGTGAAGCTCTAACAGACATACAAATTAATATTTGTTGCTCCTATTGCCTTTTTTAGAATAATCAATAATTACTTTCTTGCAGTCGTCACATTTGAAAGCATATACGGCACTTGAATTGTCTGCAGCACCATTTTCAAGAGAAGTGCTTTCTTTTCCTAAAAATGATAATGATGAAACAAGCTGTTTTTTCAAGGTCCATGTAACGCCATCCCGACATTGGATATATCCTAATTTCATTTCTTTACCGCAATATGGACAATTCATCTATTATTTTTCCTCCTCAACACAATTTATTTAATTATCATATTATCATATCAATACGCTCGTTTCAATGATTGGCGAAGTAGCAAAAGGTTATTTTGCCAACACTTACAGATGGGAATAGATTTCCTCTCTGCTTGACATTGACTGCCATACTGATATAATTAATTTAATACCCGTAAACGGGGACCGGAGAAGCTCGGTGGGAATCCGACGCAACAGCCATTACTGTGTTTATGCCTTCGGCATATAAGTCAGATCGCCGGTTAATTTACGTCAAATCCTTTGGGCAGGGAAAGGATAGGGCGTGTTAATCTTGTTATTCTGCTCCTGTTTGTATGAACGGGAGCTTTTTGTATATTGAGGTGCAGATATGATAAATTTTGTCGGCGCAGGCCCGGGAGCCGCAGACCTTATTACGGTAAGGGGTATGAGACTGCTTGAAGAGGCAGATGTGGTAATATACGCAGGTTCCCTAGTAAATCCTAAGCTGCTTGAGTACACATCGAAGGACTGCAGGATATATGACAGTGCAAAGATGACCCTTGAGGAAATAATAGACGTTATGTGCGAGGGCGAAAAAAAGGGGCTGAATACAGTTAGGCTCCAGACGGGCGACCCATCGATATACGGTGCCATTTATGAACAGATGCTGATGTTAGACGAAAGGGGCATAAACTATAAGTTTTGTCCAGGAGTAAGCTCTATGTTCGGGGCGGCGGCATCTCTGAAAGCGGAATATACCCCGCCGGAGGTCAGCCAGAGCGTCATTATCACAAGGGCAGAGGGCAGGACACCCGTACCTGCAAAGGAAAGCATAAAAAGTTTTGCGGGACATGGCGCAACTATGGTCATTTTCCTGTCGGCAGGTATGGCTGAGCAGGTAAGTAATGACCTTATTGAGGGCGGATATTCCGATAAAACCCCTGCGGCAATAGTATATAAGGCCACATGGGAAGATGAAAAAATAATAAGAACCACTGTAGGCGGTCTTGCACAAAGTGCGGCACAAAACGGAATAAACAAAACTGCGCTTATTATAGTTGGTGAATTTCTGAACAAAACGGGCGCACGCTCCAAGCTGTACGACCCGAGCTTTACCCATGAATACAGAAAGGGTACGGAAAAATGAAAGCGGCAGTAATATCTTTTACACAAAAGGGCGATTTGCTGAATGAAAAAATATCACGGGTACTTTCGGCAGATTCCTATAGGAATACAAAAAACCTAAAGGAATTTATGCAGGAGATTTTCAATAAATATGACACCCTGATATTTATCGGTGCGGCCGGCATAGCCGTAAGGGCAATTGCGCCCTATATACGTTCTAAGGATACGGACCCGGCGGTCATTGTATGCGATGAAACGGGCAGGTTTGTTATACCAATACTTTCGGGACATATAGGCGGAGCCAATGCCGCCGCAAAAAGACTGGCGGAGCTGATAGGTGCAGTTCCCGTAATAACCACAGCCACGGACATAAACGGCGTATGGGCGGCTGATACATGGGCGGCAGAGAACGGATATTATATAGAAAATATTGAAAACATCAAGCATATATCAGGTGCTTTGCTGAGGGGCGAAACCGTCGGTCTTTGCTGTGATTTCAGAATATCGGGAGAGCTTCCCGAGGGTGTAAGCTTCGGCGAATATGAAAACGGTATAGTAATATCGCCGTTTCTTAAAAAGCCCTTTAAAAATACCCTGAATATAGTACCAAGGTGTGTGTGCATAGGTGCAGGAAGTAAGAAAGAAGCGGACAGGGAAAGCCTGAAAACGCTCTTTAGTTCTTCGGGACTGAGCAAAAATGCCGTTAGGTGTGTTTCCACCATAGATATAAAAAAGAATTCGGACTGTATCAATGCGCTGGCGAAATACCTTGATGTGCCGCTCATTACCTATACAGCCGATGAGCTTAACAGCCTTGACGGTGAATATACACATTCGGACTTTGTAAAAAAGACTGTCGGTACGGATAACGTGTGCGAGAGAGCGGCCTGCATGCAGGGCGGCAGGCTTATAATAAGAAAGACTGCGGGTGACGGTGTAACTATGGCTGTAGCCGCTGACGATATAGAAATAGTGATGGTGAAATAAATGAAGATATATGCAGTAGGTATAGGCTCGGGAAGTAAAGACGGCATAACCTATGAGGCTGTAAAGACCATTGAAAACAGCAGTGTTATTGTCGGATATGATAAATATGTCGAGCTTATCGGCGATTTGAAAAAGGATAAGAAAATATACACATCGGGAATGCGTCAGGAAAAGGACAGATGTCAGAAAGCCATTGACTTGGCGCTTTCGGGCGAAACTGTGGCCGTTGTGTGCAGCGGTGACGCAGGCGTGTACGGAATGGCGGGACTGATATGCGAGCTCGCCGAAGGCTTTCCCGAGCTTGATATAGAAACCGTACCCGGTGTTACCGCCGCCGCAAGTGCCGCGGCTAAGCTTGGTGCGCCGCTGATGCATGACTTTGCGGTAATAAGCTTAAGCGACCTTATGACACCCTGGGAGACCATAGAAAAACGTATAAGAGCGGCGGCAGAGGCTGATTTTGTAATATGCTTCTATAATCCAAGCAGCAGAAAAAGAGCTGACTATCTTAAGAAGGCCTGCACCTACATGCTTGAATACAAATCTCCGTCAACCATGTGCGGTTGGGTGAGAAACATCGGCAGAGACGGAGAAGAAAAGGGAATATGCACCCTTGCGGAGCTGACGGATTTTCAGGCCGATATGTTTACAACTGTTATTGTGGGAAACAGCACGACAAAGGTGATAAACGGAAGGCTTGTAACACCGAGGGGATATGATATCCGATGAAAACAGCGGTTTTTGCAGGAACAACCGAGGGCAGACTTATATGCGAATATCTGTCTCAAAAGAATTTGGGCTGTACTGCCTTTGCCGCTACGCCCTTGGGTGCGGAGCTTCTGCCGAAAAACAAAGATGTCAGATGCGGCAGGCTTGACAGAAACGGTATAGAAAGCAGTATAAAGGGCTTTGATATGGTAATAGACGCAACCCACCCATACGCAAAGGAAGTTACAGAAAACATAAAGGCGGCATGCGATGCTTTAGGTGTAAAGTATATAAGGCTTTTGAGGGACGAAGAAGTTTCGAAAAACGCCTTATATTTCGGAAACATTGACGAAGCGGCCGAGTATCTTTCGGATAAGGAAGGCAGTATTTTTGTAAGCACGGGAAGCAAGGAAGCCCAAAAGTATACGGCAATACCCGATTACGAAGACAGAGTGACCGTAAGAGTGCTGGACACGGGCGGGCCCGAAGAAAAATGCCGTTCTTTGGGATTTAAAAATATAATAAGCGCCAGAGGGCCGTTCTCCTGTGAGGATAACATAAAGCATTTCAAGGGCTGTAGGTATCTTGTGACAAAAAGCTCAGGAAAGGCCGGAGGCTTTGCGGAAAAAATTGAGGCGGCACAAAAGCTGGGCATGGAAGTACTTGTGATAAAGCGGCCCGAGGAAGAAGGATATACAATGGAAGAAGTAAAAGGCATTATTGATAAAGCGGCGGTGACAGAACCGTCAGCCATTGAAAGAAGAAGCTTTGAGATAATAGAGGAGCACCTTAAGGGAAGAACGTTCCCCGAGGGGCAAAGGGACATTATAAAAAGAGTTATACATACAACGGCGGATTTTGACTATGCCGATAACCTTGTTTTTTCTGATGGTGCCGTTGATACAGCCATTGAAGCACTCAAAAGAGGAGCGCAGATAGTAACGGATACAAATATGGCTATGGCAGGCATAAACAAGCGTGTGTTGGCTTCAATAGGCGGAAGTGTCAGATGCTTTATGGCTGACGAGAACGTGGCGGCGGAGGCGAAGCAAAGAAATATAACGAGAGCGGCGGTTTCAATGGAGAGGGCAGCAAAGCTCGGCGGTAATCTCATAATCGTATCGGGCAACGCACCCACGGCTCTTATTGCCTGCGACAGACTGATAAAATCAGGAATGATGAAGCCTGTGCTTATAATAGGCGTACCTGTGGGCTTTGTAAATGTGGTAGAGTCCAAGGAGCTTATTATGCAGGGCAGTGTACCATATATAGTTGCCAAGGGAAACAAGGGCGGAAGCAATGTGGCGGCGGCCATAGTAAACGCATTGTTATATAAGATAAAAAGATGAGGCTGATAAATTGAACGGAAAAAATACTGATACGGCTATACTTGTCGTAAGCTTTGGCACCAGCTATAACGATACCCGCGAGAAAACCATAGGTGCCATAGAAAAGAAAATATCGGAAAAATTTCCGAAGTATGAGCTTAGAAGGGCTTTTACCAGCGGCGTAATTATAAATAAGCTTAAAAGCAGAGACGGAATCGAGATAGATTCGGTGGATAAGGCACTGAAAAGGCTTTTGAATGACGGCTTTGAAAGGGTTGTCATTCAGCCTACGCATATCATAAACGGAACAGAGTATGACGGACTTGTAAAGGATACGCTGACATACAAAGGGAAGTTCAAAAGCATAGCCGTCGGAAAACCGCTTCTGACAACCTCTGATGATTTTGACAGAAGCATATCCGTAATTGTGCAGGAGACCGAAAGCATAGCGGACAGAGAAAGAGCCTTTGTATTTATGGGTCACGGCACGGAGCATTATGCAGACGCCGTATATGCCGCCCTTGACTATAGATTTAAGGCAAGGGGATACAAAAATGTATTTGTAGGAACCGTCGAGGGCTATCCCGATACCGAACAGGTACTTAAATATGTTTTGGAGTGCGGATATAAAAACGCACTGCTTCAGCCCTTTATGATAGCTGCAGGAGACCACGCCAACAACGATATGGCGGGAAACGGCGCTGAAAGCTGGAAAAACATATTTGAGAAAGCGGGAATAAGTACGCAATGTGTTATAAAGGGTCTAGGAGAATATGCAGGCATACAGGATATGTTTGCCGACCACACTGCCGAATCCTTTAAAGAGCTCTGATTATCGGAGGTTAAACATGCTTAAATTCGGCTTTACAACGGGAAGCTGTGCGGCGGCTGCGGCAAAGGCTTCCGCTCAGATGATATTTGAAAAGAAAACGGCGGAGCATATAAGCATATATACTCCGAAGGGAATAGAGTATGAAACAGAGATAATTGATGCCTGCATTGACGCTGACAGAGCTTCCTGTGCCGTAAGAAAGTATTCGGGTGATGACCCGGACGTTACAAACGGTATGCTTATATATGCCTGTGTAGAGCTTAAGAAGGACGGCGGCATATTTGTTGACGGCGGAGAGGGCATAGGCCGAGTGACAAAGGCAGGACTTTGGCAGAACATAGGAGAAGCCGCTATCAATAAAGTACCGAGAGAAATGATTGCAAAGGAAGTTCAGTCGGTGCTTGACAGATACGGATATATCGGCGGCGCAAATGTCATAATCAGTGCACCCGAAGGAAAAGCCATTGCGGAAAAAACCTTTAATCCGAGACTCGGCATTGTCGGCGGAATATCAATACTAGGCACCAGCGGAATAGTTGAGCCCATGAGCAGGCAGGCGCTCATTGACGCTATCGGAGCCGAGCTCAGAGTAAAAAGAGCCAATGAGGGCAATGTACTTTTATTGACACCGGGCAACTACGGAGCCGACTTTGCCGAAAATAATTACGGTATTGATAAAGATAAGGCTGTCAAATGCTCAAACTATATAGGTGCGGCATTAGATACGGCGGCAGATACAGGCTTTGAGAAAATATTGCTTATAGGTCATATAGGAAAGCTTGTAAAGCTTGCAGGCGGCATAATGGATACCCACAGCCGCAATGCTGACTGCCGCATGGAGATACTTGCGGCAAAGACGGCATTGTATTGTGACAATATAAAAACCGTCAGAGATATACTGCAGTGCACAACCACAGATGCGGCACTTGACATTATAAAAGATGAGGGACTTATTGACAGGGTCATAGCGGATATAACCGAAAGCGCCTTGTTTCATATAAATAAAAGACTGGAAAACAGGGCAGAGGCAGGCATAATTATTTTTTCGGAAAAACTGGGCGTTTTGGGTAAATCCGATAACGCCGAGTCTTTGATAAAGGCTTTAAGGGGAGAACGGTATTTATGATATATATAATCGGCGCGGGCTGCGGAAGTGACGAGCTTATAACCTGCGAGGCTGAAAAAGCCATAGAAAGCTGTAAAAATATAATCGGCAGTTCACGGCTTACTGATAAATATAAAAATAATAAAAATACATTTACATCATATAAGCCCGATGAAATAAAGCGAATAATTGACGGCCTTGACGGAGATACTGCTGTGCTTATGAGCGGAGACACGGGCTTCTACAGCGGAACAAAAAAGCTAATTGAAGTACTTGAAGGCTATGAAACTGCTGCTTTGCCCGGCATATCCTCGGCGGTGTACTTTGCATCGGTACTTAAAATGCCCTGGCAGGACTGGAAGCTTTTGAGCCTTCACGGTCAGAAAGTTAATATAATAGGACATATCAGGGAAAACAGGTATGTATTTGCACTGCTTGGCGGTGCGGAGGATATAAAGATACTCTGCGAGAAATTAATTCTTTATTCTATGGACGACGTTATTCTGTATGTGGGCGAAAATCTTTCCTATGAAAACGAAAGAATAACAGTCGGCAGACCGTATGAGCTTATAGACAGACGGTTTGACGATATGGCAGTGCTATTAGCTGTCAACAACAAGGCTGAAAAGGCACCTGCGGAAATTGATGACAGCGAGTTTATAAGAGGCAAGGTGCCAATGACAAAATCGGAGGTTCGCACCCTGTCTGTCGCAAAGCTGAGACTTAAAAAGGACTCTGTAGTATATGACATAGGTGCGGGAACAGGCTCCGTGAGCATTGCCGCCGCACTGACCGACCCTGATATAACGGTTTATGCCGTTGAGAAGAACGAACAGGCCGCAGAACTTATAGAGGTAAACAAGCTGAAATTTAAGGCTGATAATGTGAAGATAATCATGGGAGAGGCCTCGGAGGTTATTTCAGAACTTGAAAGGCCGACCCATGCTTTTATAGGCGGAAGCAGCGGATACATGGAGAAAATTATAGGGCTTTTGCTGGAGAAAAACAGTGATATAAGGATAGTGGTAAATACCGTTACACTTGAATCACTGGCTGAAATAAACCGAATAACAAAAAAACTCGGTGTTGATGCGGAAACGGTAATGCTTTCCGTATCAAAGGGAGCACAGGCAGGAGACTACACAATAATGAAAGCCATGAACCCTGTATATATCATATCCTTTGGAGGAAGGTGAGCCAATGGGTACTCCGAGAATAATAATAGGCGGTGCGGGCAGCGGCAGCGGAAAAACGACAGTTACCTGTGCGCTCCTTTCCGCCCTAAAAAACAGAGGGCTTTCGGTATCGGCGGCAAAATGCGGGCCTGATTATATAGACCCCATGTTTCATAAGCGAGCCTTGGGAATAAGCTCCATGAATCTGGATTTGTTCTTTTTGAACAGGGAAACGGCCTGCGGACTGCTGACGGAACACTCTGCGGCCTCGGATATATGTGTCATAGAGGGAGTAATGGGCTACTATGACGGTATGGCCTTTGATACGGCAAAAGGAAGCACCTATGACATTGCACTATCCACTGCAACCCCCGCAGTAATAATCATTAATGCCAAGGGAATGGCTCTTACACTGGCGGCAGTGATAAAAGGAATAAAAGATTACAGAGAAAACAGCATGGTTAGAGCCTTTATACTGAACAATGTTTCCGAGGGCGTATATAAGCAGGCAAAGAACATAATCGAAGCCGAAACGGGAGTAAAGGTCATAGGCTATATGCCTCACAATGAAAAATGCTCAATAGACAGCAGACATTTGGGACTGACCACACCCGATAGCGAAACCGAAAACAAAATAAAGCTTTTGGGTGAGACAGCAGAAAAGACTATAGATATAGACGCTTTACTGTCCATTGCCAAGGATGCAGAACCTCTTGATTTTGCGGCTTATAAAGCGGAAAAAGCGGCAAAAGTAAAAATTGCGGTGGCCTATGATGAAGCCTTTTGTTTCTATTACAGCGAGAATTTAAAGCTTCTTGAAAAACTGGGTGCCGAGATACAGTTTTTCAGCCCTATATATGACAGCACTGTGCCCGATGACGCCGATGGTATGATACTCGGCGGCGGATACCCGGAGCTATATGCCGACAGACTTTCAGAAAACAAAAACATGCTGAATAGTATAAAAGAAAGTATTGAAAGCGGTATGCCCTGCCTTGCAGAATGCGGTGGGTTTATGTATCTATGCAGTTCTATTGACGGGCATAAAACGGTTGGTATATTTAATGCGGAGGCGAAAAACAGCGGAAGGCTGTCACGCTTCGGATATATTGAACTTTTATCGGATATTGATTATATTAACGGAATAAAGGGACATGAGTTCCATTACTGGGATACGGATAACAACGGCAATGTATGTTCTGCGGTAAAACCCGCGGGCAAAAGCTGGCAGTGCATGCATATTTACAAAAATACGATTGCGGGATTTCCCCACCTTTACTATTATTCAAAGCCGGAGTTTGCAAAGGAATTTATATTAAAATGTGCTGATTGGAGGAAATGACATGGTCGTTATGATAACAGGCGGCAGCGGCAGCGGAAAAAGCGAGCTGGCAGAAAATATAGCCGCAGCTCTGTCAAAGGGCAGACTCATATACATAGCGGCTATGATACCGAGAGGCGATGAGGGCAGAAAAAGAGTTGAAAGGCATAGAAAAATGCGTGCAGACAAGGGCTTTGAGACCGTTGAACGGTACACGGCACTGGCGAAATATGATTTTGACGCTGAAAGCACCGTTCTTCTGGAGTGCATGTCAAATCTGCTTGCCAACGAAATGTA
>JAQXNZ010000151.1 GCA_029098265.1 Clostridia bacterium
GAAAAACCGTATTTGACGTGGACGCCGACAGATTTTCAGACCTTATGGCTGAAATTGCCTCCCTCGGAGTACGAATTGTGGGCGGCTGCTGCGGAACTACGCCCGAATATATAAGTAAAACCGTTGAAAAGATAAAGAACATACCCCTTACGGAAGTAACAGACAAGGGTATAACCTTTGTCTCCTCCTATACCCATGCGGTAAAAATAGGCGAGGAGCCCGTTCTTATCGGCGAGAGAATAAATCCCACAGGAAAGAAAAAGTTCAAGGAAGCACTCCGAAACAATGACATGGACTATATACTCCGAGAGGGAATATCCCAGCATGAGAGAGGTGCCCACATACTTGACGTAAACGTAGGTCTGCCCGAAATAGACGAAAAAGCCATGATAAGCAGAGTTGTCAGGGAGCTTCAGGTGGTTACCGACCTGCCCCTTCAGATAGATACCGTAAATCCCTCCGCTATGGAGGCCGCCATGAGGCTGTATAACGGCAAGCCCCTTGTAAATTCCGTAAACGGCAATCAGGAAAGCATGGATGCCATACTGCCCCTTGTCAAAAAATACGGCGGTGTTGTCATCGCCCTTACCATGGACCACAGCGGAATACCCGAAACAGCCGAGGCCAGACTTGCCATAGCCGAAAGAATAGTAAACGAGTCCGCAAAATACGGCATTGATAAGAAAAACATAATTGCCGACCCCCTTGCTCTGACCGTTTCCTCGGACTCCCAGAGTGCCAATGTGACCCTAAAGGCCATAAGGCTTATTAGAGAAAAGCTCGGTATAAAGACAAGTCTCGGCATATCCAACATATCTTTCGGTCTGCCCAACAGGGACTTCATAACCTCGTCCTTCTATCTTATGGCGCTGGAAAACGGCCTTAACTGTGCCATTATGAACCCCTATTCCCAGGACATGATGAAGGTATATCACTCCTACCGTGCCCTTAAGGGCTATGACGAGGGTTGTGCCGAATATATTGATTTTGCTTCATCGGTCACGGTGGAGACCGTTAAGGCTTCACCCGCAGGCAATCAGGAACTGACCGGTGAAGACCCCCTTAAACACGCAATCATAAAGGGTATGAGAGACTCGGCGGCTTCCTGCGCAAAGGAAATGCTCAAGACCTCTGCCCCGCTTGATATAATCAACGAACACATAATTCCCGCCCTTAATACCGTAGGCAAGGGCTTTGAGGAAAAGACCGTATACCTTCCCCAGCTGCTTATGAGTGCCGAGGCGGCAACCGCAGCCTTTGAGAAGGTCAAGGACGCCATGCCCTCCGACGTAAGTGGCTCCGGCGACGAAATAATAATCGCCACCGTCAAGGGTGACATACACGACATAGGCAAAAATATTGTCCGTGTCCTTCTGGAAAACTTCGGCTTCAATGTCATTGACATGGGAAGGGACGTCCCTCCCGAGGCTATATGTGATGAAGCTGTTAAACGCGGCTGTAAGCTGGTGGGTCTCAGCGCCCTTATGACGACAACCGTACCCTCAATGGAGGAAACTATAAAACATCTTCGCACTGTCTGCCCCGATGCAAAGGTAGTGGTAGGCGGAGCGGTTCTCACCCAGGAATACGCCGACATGATAGGTGCAGATTACTATGCCGCCGATGCCATGGACACAGTACGCTATGCACAAAAACTCTTCGAACACTAAATGCTATAGGAACAGCTCGTTAATGGGCTGTTCTTTTTTTGTTTCTCTAAAAAAACTTTCAGAATTTTCAATTTTGGTATTGACATATTTAAAATTGCTGTTATTATATAACACATAAACATACTATTTTAATATGTTTTTAGGATAATAAAAATATTTAAGAGGTGATTCAAAATGACAATAATATATCAGCTTGAGGTAGATACCAAACGAATGTGCAGCCATTGTATTAATTCTTACACATCATCATACTATCAATCAGAGAATAATAAAGGAGTAGATAACAATGGCAGATATTACAAACACAGCAAACTGGGAATTTGAAACAAAACAGCTTCATATAGGACAGGAACAGCCTGACCCCGCAACAGATTCAAGGGCAGTGCCCATTTACCAGACCACCTCTTATGTATTTAAAAATTCAGCCCATGCGGCAGCCCGCTTCAACCTTACCGACGCAGGCAACATTTACGGCAGACTTACGAACTCCACACAGGATGTTCTTGAAAAAAGAATTGCTGCCCTTGAAGGCGGTTCGGCAGCACTGGCAGTAGCCAGCGGTGCAGCGGCAGCAGCCTATACTTTCGAGGCTCTTGCAGAGGCAGGAGAGCATATCGTAGCGGCCTCCACAATATACGGCGGTACATACAACATACTTTCACAGACCTTCAAGAGACAGGGCATCACAACAACATTCGTTGACCCCGATGACCCCGAAAACTTTGAAAAGGCAGTACAGCCCAACACAAAGCTTATCTTTATCGAAAGTCTCGGCAACCCCAACTCAAATCTTATAGACATTGAGGCAGTGGCAAAAATAGCCCACTCCCATAACATACCCCTTGTCGTTGACAGCACTTTCGCAACACCTTATCTGTTAAGACCCATCGAGCACGGTGCGGACATCGTTGTTCACTCCGCAACAAAGTTCATCGGCGGTCACGGAACAACACTGGGCGGCATAATCGTCGACGGCGGAACCTTTGACTGGAAGGCCAGCGGAAAGTTCCCCAACATTTCCGAGCCTAACCCCAGCTATCACGGTGTATGCTTTGCAGAGGTTGCCGGTCCTGCGGCTTTCGCAACCTATGTAAGAGCTATACTTCTCAGAGACAAGGGCGCAGCTATTTCACCCTTCAACGCATTCCTTCTTCTTCAGGGACTTGAAACACTTTCACTCCGTGTTGAAAGACATGTTGAAAATGCCCTTAAGGTAGTTGATTATCTTAAGAACCACCCTAAAGTAGAAAAGGTAAACCACCCTTCACTTCCCGAAAGCGGATACAGAGAGCTTTATGACAGATACTTCCCCAAGGGAGCGGGCTCCATATTCACATTCGATATAAAGGGCGGAGAAAAGGAAGCTACAGAGTTCATCGACAGACTTCAGATATTCTCACTGCTTGCCAACGTAGCGGATGTTAAATCACTTGTTATACATCCTGCAACAACAACTCATTCACAGCTCAATGATGAGGAGCTCAAGGCACAGGGAATAGGCAGAAACACAATCAGACTTTCAATAGGTACAGAGAACATTAAGGATATAATTGCCGACCTTGATCAGGCATTCGGAGACTGAGCGGAGGTACAAATGGATACCGCACATGAAAAACAGGAAAAATTAAAGGAATATTTCAAATCAATGGGAAGCGTAGCTGTTGCCTTTTCGGCAGGAGTAGACTCAACCTATATGCTTAAGGTGGCTCACGATGTATTGGGCGACAATGTCATCGCAGTCACCGCCTCCTCTTGTTCCTTCCCTAAAAGGGAGCTGGACGAAGCAAAAAGGTTCTGTGAAAAAGAAGGTATACGTCATATCGTATGCACCTCTGAGGAGCTTGATATTGACGGCTTCAGAAATAACCCCAAAAACAGATGCTATCTGTGCAAAACGGAGCTGTTTACCAAGATTAAGCAGATAGCCGCCGAAAACAGCATAGCCTGTATAGCCGAGGGCTCCAACATGGATGACAACGGCGATTACCGTCCCGGTCTCACAGCAGTTAAGGAGCTGGGAATATACAGTCCCCTTCGCCATGTTGGTCTTTACAAGGACGAAATAAGACAGCTTTCCAAGGAATTGGGACTAAACACCTGGAATAAACAGTCCTTTGCCTGTCTTTCATCCCGTTTCGTTTACGGCGAACAGATAAACGAGGAAAAGCTCGGTATGGTCGATAAGGCTGAGCAGAGACTTCTTGATCTCGGTTTCAGACAGGTCAGAGTGCGTATCCACGGCAAGAGCGCCCGCATAGAGGTAGGCAAAGACGAGCTCATAAAGCTCTTTGAAAATGCCGAGTCTATTGCCGAATATTTAAAATCACTTGGCTTTGATTATGTAACCGCCGACCTGGAGGGTTACAGAACAGGAAGCATGAATAAATAAAATTGTTATATAATAAATCCTGAATAATTTAACTTAGCACAAAAATCCCCATATAATCAATCTTACTCAGTTGACAAAAGATCACTAAATAGCAGCAATCTAAAACGGCATCGGAAATAAATTCCGATGCCGTTACTTTACTGATATAAACCAAGCTAAAATCCTCACAGGATTTCAGCTTCGGCAGCTCCGCCGCCTCCTCTGTTCGCTCGTCTTGTCTTACTCACTCTCGTTCGTAATCCTGCGCAGCTCTCAGATAAACTTTCTCCCTTCTTCTGCCACCGGCAGCGGTCGTGCTCAATTCCACCGCAGCGGTCTCGCCGCCTCCTCTGTTCGCTCGTCTTGTCTTACTCACTCTCGTTCGTAATCCTGCGCAGCTCTCAGATAAACTTTCTCCCTTCTTCTGCCACCGGCAGCGGTCGAAAGTTTATCCTATTCCACCAAAGAATATTCCCAAAACGTATACAATAAGCGTAATTCCTACAAATATATATTTTGTCACAGGCTCAAACCATTTTCCTAAAGGCTTTGACGCACCAATCTCCACCTGAGAGCGTGCATAGCCCTTCGGACATACCCAGAAGAACATTATGCCTGCCAGCAGTGCGCCCAGAGGTATGATATAAATTGAGACTACGTCCATCCATGAGCCTACCGCATCTCCGCTTTCGATGAATATACCTACAGCCGCCGCAATTACGGCTACTATCATAACAGCCTTTCCTCTGGATATGGAGAACTGCTCCTCCAGAGCCTCTATTGGTGTTTCAAAAAGGTTCATAAGCGATGTGAGCGCCGCAAACAATACCGCTATAAAGAATATGACCGAGAAAGCCCAGCCAAAGGGCATCTGCTGAAAAACTGCAGGAAGGGTCATAAACATCATCGGAGGGCCGCTGGCAACGTCAAGACCGAAGGCAAATACCGCCGGTATAACTACCATTCCCGCAAGCAGTGCCGCACAGATATCAAAGAACGCCACGTTTTTGGCACAGCCCACTACGTCCGTATCATCTTTCAGATAGCTTCCGTAGGCAATGGTTCCCGAGCCTGCCAGCGAAAGCGAGAAGAACGCCTGTCCGAGGGCATAGACCCAGGTTTTTATATTGCCGAGCTCATTCCATCTGGGTACAAACATGTAGCTGTATCCCTCAACGGCACCAGGCAGTGTTGCCACACGCACAAGCAGTATTATAAAGAACACAAAGAATACGGGCATCATTATTTTATTCATTTTTTCAATGCCCTTTGTTATGCCCATAGCCATTATGGCAAAGGTTATTACAAGCCCCAGCATGTGCCAGCTTATACTGCCGAAGCTTGATGCCAGAGCGCCGAAATATTCGCCCATGTTTTCAACCTTAAGCAGCTGTCCGCTGACCGCCGCCGCCAGATATTTCAAAAACCAGCCCACAACTACCGAGTAGCCTATGCCGATACCCAAGGAGCCGATAACAGGTATGGCGCCTATGAGCTTTCCCGCCTTTTTGCCCTTCTCGCCGAAGCGCATTTCACAGGCGGATGCAAAAGCTCCCATAGGGCCGGACTTTGTTCCCCTGCCGAAGGCCATTTCTCCTATTACTCCCGAAAAGCCCAGAAGTATTACAAATATAAAGTACGGTATAAGGAAGGCCGAGCCTCCGAATTTTCCCGTTCTGTAGGGAAACATCCATATATTTCCCATGCCGACGGCAGAGCCTATGCAGGCCACTATAAAGCCGAATCTGCTTTTAAACTGTTCTCTGCCCCTTTTATTTTCATTATTCATTTCTCCCCGTTTGATTTATACTCTTATTTCCTGACATCTATTATACATAAAATTAACGAGCTGTGCAGTAAAATCCTAAATATAATATGCTTTTTTATGCATTTAAGCTATTTTATGCACATATTACAAAAAAATAATGTAAAATTGGTTATAATTTTCGCGATTTCGGTACGTTTTAGCGATTGAAAGTTTTAAAGCCGAGTAGTATAATGTTAACTAGTTCTAAGCTAAAAAGGCTTACGGACTGAATATCAAGCCGTAAATACACGGCAAACCATTATTAGGGGGAAACATTATGAAGAAATACTTAGCAGCAGCAGTAGCCGTTGTTATGGCTCTCGGAGTTATGACAGGCTGCTCATCATCAAAAACAGAAGAAAAAGCAGAAACACCCGCAGAAGAAGCTGCCGACGACACAGTTTACAAAATCGGCGTACTTCAGCTTACACAGCATCCCGCACTTGACGCAGCAAACGAAGGCTTCGTTGCAGCCCTTGACGAAGCAGGTATCAAATACGAGATCGACCAGCAGAACGCTTCAGGCGACCAGCCCACATGCCAGACAATCGCTGAAAAGCTTGTAAACGACGGCAACGACATTATCTATGCCATCGCTACACCCGCAGCACAGGCAGTTGCAGGTCTTACAAAGGACATTCCCGTTGTTATTTCAGCCGTTACAGACCCCGCAGAAAGCGGACTTGTTGCTGACAACGCAGCACCCGGAGGAAACGTAACAGGTACATCAGACCTTACACCCGTTAAGGAACAGATTGAGCTTCTTAAACAGGTTCTTCCCGAAGCAAAAACAGTAGGTATCCTCTACAGCTCAGCTGAGTCAAACTCAGTTATCCAGGCTAACATGGCTAAAGAGGCTTGTGCAGCAAACGGTCTTGAGTGCCAGGACTTCACAGTATCAAACTCAAACGAAATCCAGACAGTTGTTGAATCAATGGTTGGCAAGGTAGACGCTATCTACTGCCCCACAGACAACACAATAGCAAACGGTATGGCAACAGTTGCTATGATAGCTAATGACAACGGTCTTCCTACAATCTGCGGCGAAAGCGGAATGGTAGACGCAGGCGGTCTTGCTACATACGGTATCGACTACTATCAGCTTGGCTACATGGCAGGCGAAATGGCAGTTGAAATTCTTACAAACGGCGCTAACCCCGCTGAAATGCCCATCGGTTACCTTTCAGCTGACACATGTGAGCTTTCAGTAAACGAGGAAACAGCAGCAAAACTCGGTATCGACGTATCTTCATTACAGTAACAGACGGATTAACCCCGTCATACAGCTGGGCCGTTAATATAACGGCTCAGCCTTTTGTATATATAAAGCCGCCACAGGCCGGAGGATATAAAACCGCTTGTATCTCCCGGAGCGCGGCGGAATATAAGAAATAAAAGGAAACAGGTTCAGAAAGCAGGTTTTAATTATGAGCAATCTTCTCACATCTCTACTCGGCGCCACCGGTCAGGGTATACTTTGGGGCATAATGGCGCTGGGCGTATATATTACATACAAGCTTCTTGATATTGCGGACCTTACCGTTGACGGCAGCTTTGCCCTCGGCGGCTGTACATGCGCAACACTTATCCTTATGGGCGTAAATCCTGTTCTGGCAACAATAATCGCTGTCGGCGCAGGTCTTCTGGCAGGCTTTGTAACGGGCGTGCTCCATACGGTATTTGATATTCCCGCAATCCTTGCCGGAATACTTACACAGATTTCACTCTGGTCAATCAACTTAAGAATACAGGGCGGCAGAAGCAACGTGCCCCTTCTTAATACAGAAACAATAATAAGCAAATTTGTGGGACGCTCAGGCAATACTGTTGTTGCCACAGCTTCACCCTTCATACAAAAGCTCGGACTTACCCAGTCCCAGGCTTCACTCATAGTCGGTATAGTAATAGTAGTTATACTTGTAGCCGTAATGTACTGGTTCTTCGGAACCGAAATCGGAAGCGCCCTCAGGGCAACGGGCAACAACGAGGCCATGATAAGAGCCCTCGGCGTAAACACAAACAGAACAAAGCTGCTTGCCCTCATGCTTTCAAACGGTCTTGTGGCCCTTTCGGGTGCATTCGTAGCGCAGATGCAGAAATATGCTGATATCGGTATGGGACAGGGCGCCATCGTTATTGCCCTTGCCGCTATCATCATCGGTGAAGTGCTTATGAAGCGCTTTATAAACTTCGGTGCAAAGCTCGCATCGGCAGCAATCGGTGCGGTAATATATTTCATAATCAGAGCAATCGTACTCTATCTCGGCCTCAACGCCAACGACATGAAGCTCATATCGGCAATAATCGTTGCCCTTGCCCTCTCCATACCTACGGTATCGCAGAAGCTGGCAATTAAAAATGCCTATACGGAAGGAGACGAGGACAATGCTTGATATCAAGAATGTAAGAAAAACCTTCAATAAAGGTACAATAAACGAGAAAAAAGCCCTTAACGGCATTAACCTTCACCTTAACGAGGGTGACTTCGTAACCGTTATAGGCGGAAACGGTGCCGGCAAGAGTACAATGCTCAACATGATAGCCGGTGTATATCCCATTGACTCGGGTAAAATAGAAATAGCAGGCGTTAACATTTCAAGGGAGCCCGAATATAAGAGAGCCAAATATATAGGCCGTGTATTCCAGGACCCCATGATGGGAACGGCTGCCGGCATGGAAATACAGGAAAACCTTGCCCTTGCCTTAAGACGAGGCGAACGCAGAGGTCTCGGCTGGGGAATAAAGTCCGATGAAAAGGAAGGCTACAGAGAGTCCCTTAAAAGACTTGGTCTGGGTCTTGAGGACCGTATGACAAGCAAGGTAGGACTTCTGTCAGGCGGACAGAGACAGGCCCTCACACTGCTTATGGCCACTCTCAAAAAGCCCAAGCTGCTTCTTTTGGACGAGCATACAGCCGCCCTTGACCCCAAGACGGCCGCAAAGGTGCTTGCCCTTACCGAAGAGCTTGTAGCGGAGAGCAATCTTACAACACTTATGGTAACCCATAACATGAAGGACGCCATTGCCATAGGCAACAGACTGATAATGATGAATGACGGACGTATCATTTATGATGTTGCCGGCGAGGAAAAGAAAAAACTCACCGTTGATGACCTACTGAGGAAATTCGCAGAAGCCAGCGGCGAGGAATTTGCAAATGACAGAATGATGCTTGCAAAGTGATAATTTAAAAATGTGCATAACAGGTTCGGAAATTCCGAACCTGTTTTTTAACTAAAAAGGTGCTGAATCGAAAAGAAGTTTTTCGACTCAGCACCTCTAATTGCAAACAAACATATTTTCAGCGGAAAGGTTTGGAAAACGAAGGGTTTTCCAAATTTAATCCGCAGAAGTGGAAACCGCGTGAAGGTCGCGGCGCAAAGCGTTCCCGTAGGGAATTTGAGAACCCGCCGGACTTCATACCTTAATTTGAACAAGTCGAAAACCTGTTTTCGACTTATATTTAATCTATTTTGTCATGTACTATGTTTTTCAGCGGCTCCATAAGCAGCTCCGGCTTTGACACATAGGTCTTGAATTTTTTCATAGCCAGTGCGTAAATAAAGCCGTCCGTCGCCCTTTCATCGGCAACAAACTTTGTATTGAGATAAACCTTTCTATGTCTGTGTCCGTTTTTATCGAACTCATAAACCGTATCTATGGTTCCGATGGCACCGAAACAGGAAAGTGTTCCGAATTCATATATATGGTGATATATGGGCATAGTGCCTATAGAGCCCATATTTGTTATGAAAAAGCTGGAATGAAAGGGACTGAGCTTATTGAGCCCCTTGGGCAGTACGCCGTGTCTGTCCATCAGCTTAAGTGTATCGAACACAAGGAAAAGCAAAAACGCAGGTATGGCACTCAAAGCCGTCTGAAGCTTATCAAAGCCTGTTTTATTTTCGTCCTCCCTGACCTTTTTCTGTTCCCTGTCAATGGCGTCTATCTCGGCATTTATTCTGTCAACAACGTCCTTGAGAGTATCCTCCAGTTCAAATCTGGGCATTATTGTCGTTCTTTCGCTTTCCTTTGACATGCCCTTCATAACGACCATTGAGCCCTTAATTTCGTTTCTTGCATATATTCTGCCGTTTTGGACAAATCTGTTTACCTCGGGCACCTCGGCAATGGTTCTGACAAGAGATGCAAACACAATCTGATACAGGGATATATTCGGTATTTCCCCGCTGCTTCTCATGCTCCTCATAAAATGCTGTGTGTGGGTTATATCTATTTTGTCGTCAAGCAGCACCCATGAATCGGTTTTCGTTTTCATTATAAACGGTATAAGCGTTCCCATAGGGTCAACATTCCTGACTAAAAAACCGTCGTACCTATCCCCGCGTCTTCTTTTTCTTCCCTCTAACGGCTTCATATATTAAAATCTCCTTAATAATTTTAATTTAATTGTAATATACGACCCACTTTCTGTCAATAAAAATGGACATATTGCATGAATATGTCCATCAGACTATAGACAAAGTCAACTAACCATCTGAAATTACTCGGTATTAGCTACAACAACCGGGAAAGGTTCGGAAAACCGGGAAGGTTTTCTGAGGCTTTAAACCGAGGCATAGCAAACCGGGAGAATGTACCCCGGCGCCGCAGGCGTTCCCGAAGGGAATTTGTGAACCTGCAATAGAGCCCGCGCACATATCAGCGGCAATGCCGCCACCCGCAATCGGGTGCTTTGCAAGCAAAGTGATAACGGGCTCGGAGAAGTCCTTAGACACAAGCCGTGCGCAGTGTCAGGACTTCATACATTAATGTAAACAAGTCGAAAACCTGTTTTCGACTTAGTGTCGACTTTGTCGACACTAAAATGGACATATTGCATGAATATGTCCACAAAAAATCATTTATTTATCTTTTGTTGCTGGGTCTCCAAATTTTCATCTTTTCAGCTTCTTTAATAAGCTCGTCTCTGAAATCGGGATGTGCTATGCTGATAAGCTTTTCGCATCTTTTCCAAAGGCTGAGACCCTTGATGTTTACCATACCCTGCTCTGTGCATACATACTGCATTGACGCTCTGGGGTCTGTAACACATGTGCCGGGCTTGAGTATGGGTACTATTCTTGATGCCAGTGAGCCGTCCTTCTGTTTATATGTAGAAGAAGCGCAGATTATTGATTTTCCGCCCTTTGAACGGTAAGCGCCCAGAACATAGTCCAGCTGTCCGCCTGTGCCTGAGAACATGAAGTGGTTCATGGACTCGGAGTTAACCTGACCTGTCAGGTCTATGTCAAGGCATGCGTTTATGGCAACAACATTGTCATTGAGACCGATGTTGTAGGGGTCATTGGCAACGCTGATGGGCACCGTGCATACGTCCTTTGTGTTTTTAAGGAAATCATAGAGCTCGGCTGTACCCATTGCAAGACCCGTTACAGAAACGCCGGGCATAAATGTCTTTTTCTTATTTGTTACCTTGCCGCTCTTGCAAAGCTTCATAAGTCCGTCGGCAAAAAGCTCCGTATGTATACCTAAATCCTTAATATCGGACTGGTCAAGCAGTGTAACAACCGCCTGAGGGATAGCGCCTAAGCCTACCTGAAGACATGCGCCGTCAACTATCTCATTTACTATAAGCTCGCCTATCTTTATGGCATCGCCCGTTGCCGGAGGGTCGGGAAGAGCTGCAAGGGGAGGATTTTCGCCCTCGATAATATAGTCTACATCGGAAATATGTATTTTGCAGTCTTCATGGGCGCTTTCCATTTTGAATACATTGGTGTTTACCTCTGCAATGAACACCTTGGCGGCCTTTGCCATAGCCAGACCGTAGGAGCCCGATGAGGGTCCCATGTGGAAATATCCGTCCTCGTCCATGGGGCTAACGGCAAATGTGCCTATATCTGTGGGCAGGTCGCCCTTTTCATACATTCTGGGATATTCGTTGAACAGTGAGGGAACAGCGGAGAAGCTGTCAAATCCGAAGTGTTTTCTTGTAAGTCCGTCTACAAACACGGGTTCTGCTATGAACGCCTTGTGCTCCTCGTCGGCCTTATATATTTCCCAGTCCTTCTGTACGGACAGTATTGTTCTGATATAAACGTCTCTGAGCTCGCCCGCTCTTTTGGCGAGGGCCTTGTCGAATGACTGGCTTACGGAACAGAAACCGAGCAGGTCTACTGTCATGCCGGACTGAACCATAGCGGCGGCCTCATCGGCTGTTATCAGCTTTCTTTTATATTCGTCTGTGTACATTTTTATGCCTCCTTGTTATATTGTCATAACAAAACTATAGCGGAAACAGCCAGTTCCTGTCAACAGTTGCCCTTTGCTCCCGATGAGTTTCATCGAAACGCCCTTTTTCCACCGGGCAAATATTAAATTGTTTTATTGCATATTTACAAATTTACAGTTGTAAATCGTTGAAGTTGAACAAAACCTTAATAAAGGTAAGATTTACCTTTTGTATACAATCCACTGTATACCAAAACACGATTTTTTCATTAAAGCCGTCAATTTTGTTCCATTGCATCTATCGATATGTTAAAATGATGTTATGGGTGCAGTCAATGGGTTCTGTTCACACGGACGTATCTGCTGTACGCTCTTTAACACTTCCAAAAAATACAAAGGAGAGGCAAAATCAATGAAAAACGAAAGAGAAAAGGCCCTCAGGCTTTTTACCCTTGCCGTAATATGCATAGCCGTTACGGCGGGCTTCAGTTCAAACATATATACCAATTATTTCAAGGATGCTTATAACATAACCTCCGTTCAGAGAGGATTTTTGGAGATACCCAGAGAGTCTCCCGGCATACTGTGCATGTTCATTGTGGCGGCTCTCTCGTCCATGGGAGACATAACAATAGCACTGCTTTCGCAGATACTGGCTGTTATCGGTCTTTTTGTAATGGGACTTCTTTCGCCCTCCTACGGCATTATGATGATTTTCCTTTTTATCGCCTCTTTGGGACAGCACACCTTTATGCCCCTCAATGACTCCATAGCCATAAGCCTTTCGGAGGAGGGCAAGGTGGGACAGACCCTCGGAAAGCTCAAGGGCTATACGGCGGCGGTATATCTCATAGCCTCCGCATCGGTATTTGTGGGCTTTAAGACGGGCTTCTTCTCCTTCAAGACAAACATAATAGTCCCCTTTGTTATTGCCCTTATCGGTGCTGCTGCGGCAGTAATAATACTGTTTTACATGATGAAGTATTCCGCAGTCTGCAACGCCGGCGGAAGCAGCTCCAAAAAGGAAAAGCACAAGCTGGTTTTAAGAAAACAGTATATGCCCTACTATCTCGTAACCCTGGCCTACGGCTGTCAAAAAAGGATAAAGCTAGTATTCGGCCCCTGGGTAATTGCCGACCTGCTTTTGCAGGGCGCCGACACACTGGCACTGTTAGCCATTATCATACATTTTGTCGGCATGGCCTTTGCCCCTGCCATAGGAAAAATGCTGGACCGTTTCGGTGCCAAAAAGTCACTGCTTGTTGAGGGCATATACATAATAATCTCCTTTGCCGCTATGGGATACATTGCGGGCGGATTTGCGGATGGGCGGTTTGCCGTGGGCAGTCCCGCCATGTACGCGGCCTTTGTTGTATACATACTGTGCTATCTGTTCGACCAGTTCTCCACGGTACATTCCTACCTTATGCGCTACATAGCCATAGAGCAGTCGGATATTACTGCAACCCTTTCCGTAGGTCTCAGCGTTGACCATGTGATAGCAATCGTATCTTCGTCGATATTCGGCATTATATGGGCATATATGGGCGCTCAGTATGTATTCTATATCTGTGCTCTTTCGGCTTTGACGCAGATTATTGTCGGTCTGACACTTAAAGCAAGGGCGCAGTAAATCTGCACAAATATTGCCCGATTCAGTATGCGCTGTTTTTACGAAATTCCTTTTTTGCCTGATTTTTTCTTAGAAACCGAATTTTTGCGGTGATAAAATATAAGAGAAATAAGAAATCAGACAGGAGGAACTATCGTGAAAAGAATAAAAGCCGCATGTATAGAAAAAACGCTTCATTTTATGCTTAAGGAGGATTTAAGCCATTCAGCCGCCGTTGCCGCTGTAAATGCCGAGGTGGAGCATTACAAAGCACAGCTTGAACGCACAAGGACTAAATACAGAATACTCGGCGAAGAAACACAGCCCGACGGCTCAATAATCATCAAAATAAAAATGCAGTACAACAACACACCCATCGGAGATTATCTCGACTGATATTAGGATTGACACTGCTTTATTACTGTGCTACAATAAATCAAATTGAAAGTTTGCGGGGGGACTCGAGCTTTTTGCTCACGAGTTGAGAAGGTTGAACCTGACCCTTTGAACCTGTCAGTTAACACTGTCGAAGGGAAGCAATGGTGTTGTTATCAAGGACGCGTCCCTACAGGATACGTCCTTTTATTTTCGCCCATTACGCCTCTGTGAATAATAAGGAGGATAATCATGTACAGTAAAGAGGAAATCAGAAAACAGATAATCGAAGCAGTCAAAAAAGTAAAGGAAACAAACCCGATGGCCGGTTCAATCACCAATACGGTAACAATAAACTTTGTTGCCAATGCCCAGCTGGCTGTGGGCGGCTCTGCGGCAATGGTGTATCTGCCCGACGAGGGTGAGTTTCTTGCCGCGGCAGGAGGAGCAACATATATAAATGTAGGAACACTTCTGCCCGTATACGAGGACACACTTCCCCGTACGGCCAAGGCACTGCACGAGGCAGGCAAGCCCTGGGTGCTTGACCCCGTTGCCATAGGCATAGGCGAGCTGCGTACAAAGCTTCTTAAGCAGTTCAAGGAATACAAGCCCTCTGTAATAAGAGGAAACGCTTCGGAGGTTATTGCCCTTGCGGGACTTTGGGAGCTGGACGGAGGCTCAGGCAGTTCCAACGTAAGGGGCGTTGACTCCACAGATACGGTAACAGCCGCCAAAAACGCCGCCGTTGCACTGGCAAAATACACGGGCGGCGCAGTAGCCGTATCGGGCAAGACCGACCTAGTTACCGACGGCGAAACCGTTGTATATTCCAAGGGCGGCTCCCACTTCATGGAGAAGATAACAGGCTGCGGATGCTCACTGGGCGGAGTTGTGGCTGTATATGCAACAGCGGCATCTCCCTTCATAGCGGCTCTCACAGCAACCAACGTATACAACCTTGCAGGCAGCCGTGCCGAAGCCAAGGTTAACGCTCCCGGCAGCTTCTATGTTCAGTTTATCGATGAGCTTTATCTTGCCTCCCCCGAGGAAATTGCCGATAATCCCATTGAAATAGAAGAAGCATAAGGAGGGTTTGCCATGTATAACAGAAAAAGTCTTGATATTTCCGCATACTTTGTTGTAGGCCCCGAAAACACTTTAGGCAGACCCGTTTCCGATATTATACAGGCAGTTGTTGATGCAGGCTTTACCTGCATACAGATACGCTCCAAGACTGCCTCTGCCCTCGAAATGATAGACCTCTGCCGACAGGCCGCCGATATAATAGAAAAGGCAGGTCGTTCCGACAAAACCGCTCTTGTGGTGGACGACCGTCTGGACGTGGTGCTCGCCGCCAGAAAGCAGGGCATAAAGGTTGACGGCATACATGTGGGTCAGACGGATATTCCCGTTGACGTCTGCCGTGAATATCTCGGCGAGGACTCCATTGTCGGTCTTTCCGCCCGTGCCCATGAGCTGTTTGAGTACATAAAGACAGCTGACGTCAGCAAGGTGGACTACTTCGGCGCGGGTCCTCTGCATGAATCCATAACAAAGCCAGACTGCGGCATGGATATAGACGGCAGTATACTGACCAGAAGCTTTGAGGATCTGACAAAGCTTGCCGAGCTCAGCCCCATACCCGTTGTTGTGGGCGGCGGAGTAACCGTTAAGGATATACCTCAGCTTGCAAAGACAGGCGTAGACGGATTCTTTGTTGTATCGGCCATTGCAGGCGCCGCCGACCCCGGTGCTGCCGCAAAAGAGCTGGCGGATAAATGGAGCGAATGCAGAGCTGAATAACATAAATAGCAAAAGACACAGGCTTTGACGGTACAATATCGTCAGATCTGTGTCTTTTTACTCAAATATTGCCTATGGTTATGTCCTTATAGTAGTGCTCCAATATTTCTATGTAGTCAGAGCCGTTTTCCGCCATATACTTGGCTCCGTACTGGCTCATGCCTGCCCCGTGTCCGTAGCCCTTGGTGGTAAAGGCAATGCCGCCGTCGGTTTTGGCGGCGGTGAAATTACTGCTTCTCAGTCCCAGCGCTTCCCTTATCTGCTTGCCCGTAAATGTCATGTTTCCGACTTTCATTGACGTTATATATCCCGCTTCACTTCTCTCGTCAATACTTACGGAGTCAAACAGGCCGTCTGCATCACAGTCAAAGTCGGGATATTTTGCCTTTATCATGGATATTATTTCCCCGTTTTCTAAGGTCTTTACCGTTTCATAATTGGGTGCATACATATCTCCCTCGCTGTCGGTGCTTTCCAGATAGGGTAGGTCATAGCTCCATATATTGCCCGCCGTTTCCGTGGTTCCCGCACTGGTGGAATGGAACACCGCCAGTATAGGCTCTCCGCCGTATTCTATTATTTCCCCGGCTGTGGAGTCCACCGCAGAGCATATCTTTGCATAGTTAGCCTCAAAGGCATCTCCCCAGTTTTCCTTCATCTTCTCAACCGTAATATACGCCTGTCCTATGTCCTCCGGTGCAAGCTGACTTTCCGCATTGTCAATGGCCCTTACGGCGTATGTCCTTGACGCCACCGCCTGAGCCTTCAGAGCCTCAGCAGGGAATGATGCAGGCATTTCCGCGGCAACAACTCCCTTTATGTATTCATCCAACGCCTGTCCTCCGACGGTATAATCATCGGAATATCTGTATCCCGTATCCGCTTCGGCATATACGGCACTCTGCTCCTCCTGCACTCCGACGGGTTCTGCCGTTCTTGAGACTGCGAACGGAACAGCCACTATACACACCGCCGTATACAGCTGAGACAGTATCAGGTATTTTCTTACGGTTCTTACAGCCTCTTTCATGGCACACCCTCCCTAATGGAGTATATGCCGTCTGTCCCATTTTATTACAAAAACAGCCCGGCGGACTATGTCCGTCAGGCTGTTCTATCTCACAAAATCATTATCATCAGTATTGCGTATACCACTGCCGAAAGGGCAATGTTTTTCGCCATTCGCAGGTCTCGCCTTGCCACATGCGATAGGTTCTTCGGGCAGGGATTTTCAACGGCAAACATATTTCCTCTCAGATCCTTTCTCATTTTCAGAACGACCCTTTTTTCAAATCTCAGCATAAAATACGCTCTTTTGGTAATACGGAAATAGTATTTAACGCCGTTATTTATGCCGTACATATAGTAGCCCCTGAATACTGCTCCGCCAAGTAGAGAGCTTGTATAGAACCTGCATTCCAGAAGCGTCAGCTCCGTCTCGTTGGAGAAAAACCTCTCAAATCTCAGCAGTCCTATATATGCCGGATAAACCGATATTGCCAGTATCACCGCAGCATTTATGATACGCCTTACAATGCCGATGTCTCCGCCGATGTTCATAAAGTTAGGTATATAGCCTATCTTCTGCATCTGTGTAAGGCAGTAGCCCACCAGCATTGCCGTTATCAGATATATAATAACAGGCAGTATCATGCTTCTGTCTTTAAAATTCTGATTCCATATTATGACGCCGTATATAGCTCTTATGCTCATGGCTGTTTCAAACAGGGCAATCATAAGGCACAGACCGTTTATCTCCAGTCCCCTTTTGGCACCCAGAGACATGGACAGCATGACTCCCGCCCAAAATGCGGTAACAAGCCAGCCCTTTCTGCCCGTGGCAAACATAGCCCAGACAGCGGCAAATATAATAATTGCGGCGATATAGCCGATGTATATCATCTGAATTATCCTCTCTTACAGTCCTCTGTAATACTCCGGCTTATAGACATTTCTTTTCTCTGCGTCCTCTATCTGCTTAAGCAGCCTTTCGTTGTCCTTATTGAAGGTTCCCGCCAGAGAAATATAGTTGGAGGCATGGTTTGAACGGAATACCGTTCCCTCCGAGTCAACATTTTTGATAAACAGCTTGAGCTCCTCCACGACCTCGGGCGGTGTCAGATATGTGAACTTGCCCTCCTTGAGTTCGTCATACATGGGTGCTCCGCTTTCAAGAATCAGCGTCAGGAAGCCGACATAATCGGGCTTCATCTCGCTTATGAGCTTTGCGGAATTAATGGCATGGCTTTCAAGATATTTCCTGCCACCCAGACCCGATATAAGCGTTACCGACGTCTTTATGCCTGCGGCCTTTAGCTTTCTGCCTGCTTCGGCAATTTCCGCATGGGTGGCGCCCTTCTTTACAAACTCCAGAACATCATCGTCGCCGGACTCTGCGCCCACATATACCATTTCAAGACCCGCTTCTCTGAGCCTTACAAGCTCCTCATGACTCTTGAGCAGTACGTCCTTGGGTGCGCCGTACATGGTTATTCTTTCACATTCGGGGAACAGCTTATTAGCCTCTCCCATTACATATAACAGGTCATCGGTCTTGCATATAAGCGCATCGCCGTCCGCAAGGAATATTCTGCGGATAAGGTATCCGTCGTAATAGCGTCTTGCCATTCTCAGGTCCTCGACAACGTCCTCCAGAGGACGAATCCTGAAATTCTTTGCCTTGAACATACTGCAGAAGCGGCATGTGTTTCTGGCACAGCCTATGGTCATCTGTATAATAAGGCTGCCTGCCTCACTGGGCGGTCTGTATACAGCGCCTTCATATCTCATATTATTTTCCCACCTTGTATTTTTAATTTATCAGTCTTCCAGTGTTACATATATTCTGTTTACATAGCCTCTGCTGCTGAATGTAACCTTTACAGTGGCTCCGTCCTGCCTTGCGTATTCTATGGCGGCGGAAGCCTTTCCGAGTTTTTCGCCGTTGAGATAACCTACCATGGCAGGCTCAATTTTATACTTATGCTCTATTCCGGCAACGTCCTCAAAAACAATCTCACTGCTGGATATGGATGTAACTACACCCTCGCTGTCGGAGCCCTCCTGAGCCTCTACCCTAATGACTGTTCCGTTCTCGTCAAGCTCGGCAACGGCAACGACCTTGCTCTCTGCCGCCTTATAAAGCTTCTGGAACTTGGAGCTGACAACGTCCTCGTTGTTGTACTCATACTCTGTATTTCTGTCCACGGGAAGCACCATTCTTGCATCGTTCTCGTCAACGATGACTATTCTCTTTTCATCGGCGGCCTTAAGCTCGCCCTTGGCAGTTTTAGCCTGAGCGGCAGCCTTTGTTACGTTGCCCTCCTTGTCAAACTCAAGGGTTATGAGTATATCGGAGCTCTTAAGGGCTGTTTTTATATCTCTGTAGGAAGCCTCTCCGCCGTTTAATGTAAGCTCGGCATCATCGGCAAAATCATATTCCACCACTCTGCCGAAGGAGGATTTTATCTCTATTGAAGATGAGCTTATGCTCACAAGCTCGCCGTTGGAATAGTTGTCATGGAATATCTCTATCTTTATCGCCTTATTGAAGTTGTTGACCTCTACCTGAACGTAAAGGCTGCCCTCGTCCTCGTTTGTGAAAAGCTTCTCTGCCTTGGACTCACTTGCCTTTTCGGAGTCGATATATATTTCACAGCTGCTTGCTATTTCTATCTTTGCAGTCTTTGTTTTTTCTGCATATTCATATTTTACATATACATAGCCGTCCTTAACGTTTGTCAGCTCGCCCTCCACATCGCAGAATCTTGCGCTCAGTGAGCTTACCTGTCCCGCCGAATCAAGGCCAACCTCAACATATATCATGTTTCTGTCCACAAGATAGTCATAAATGTCGTCCTTTGTAACGATACTGCCGTTAAGTGTTATTCTGGGATTTGAAGAAAACTCATATCTTTCCTGGTCTCCGTCCTCGGTATCAAAGGTAACCACCTTAGTGGTGATGTTGTTGAGGTAGCCCTCAAGAACTCTTTCCTTCTGTTCCTCCTTATTGCTTTCATCGTCCTCATTGATAACAATGGATGCAACAATGCCGTTTGATACGGCTAAGGTAATCACATCTCCGACACTTATATCCTCATAGGTCTTTGCAGCGCCCTCAATGGTAATAACGGGTGTGGATGCATTTATTGTAAATGTTGATACCTTTCCGCTGTCCTTGTCGCTGACGGCAATGGTCTTTTCGCTGGTTCCGTTATCGGTAAGTATTACCGTTCCCGATACTCTCTCTACGGAAGGCGTAACCGTTGTCTGTTCCTTTTTGATTTCATTTATCTTGTTATAGGATTTTGATGCTATAACAGCCATTTCGGCTCTGTTTATATAGTTCTTGGGATTGAAATTGCCGTTTTCATCACCCACAAGTATATTGAGCCTTGCCAGCAGGTCTATATAAGGCACGCTTGTGGCGGATATCTCTGCCTTATCGCCGAAGGAAAGCACCGCAGAAGCGTTTGCGGCGGATATATGGCTTAAAGCCTTGCCGAATATTACTCCCACATTTTCACGGGTGGCATCTCTGCTTGTGCCGTCGCTCTTTATGAATATTTTTATATCATTGGCTGAAACTATGCCGCTTTCAAGACCGTATGATACGGCAGGATATGCCCATGTGGGTATATTGGCCTCCTGCATGGCGCTTTTCCACTTTTCCTGAGTGTCCGCCGTTGTCTTGAGGGCGCTTGTCTTTGTGAGCACACTGTAGGCCAGCTGCATGGCTTCACAGTAGGTTATTCTGTCCTTTGCCCTGAACACCTTGTTTCCGGCGCTGTCCGTGTCGCCCACCATAAGTCCCAGGTCTGCTACGCTGTTTATGTATTCCTTCGCGCCCTCCCAGGGGACATTGTTTATATCACTGAAGGTCGCCGCCGAAGCGTTCACTGCCATACTTAGGGTCATTACGGCCGCCAGTGACAAAGCGGTAAATCTTTTCATTGAAATTCCTCCTTATTATTTTATAGTCCCAGCTCCTCAGGCTTTCTGAGTCTCTGATGCTTGAATATGGGCACATTGTAGTGCTCGCCCAGCTTTCTTACCAAATCCTTATAACAACCCTTGAGCTTGTCATGGAAGGCAATGGCCTCTATGCCGCCTTCTATGGCCTCAACACAGCCGCAGGCTCTCTTAAAGCCGTCCTCATTCTCATATTCTCCGGAAACAAGCCACTGGTTAGCCATTATGTGGCTTATGCCGAAGCAGTCGTTTTCTCCCCAATCCGCAAAGGCGGCCTCTGCATAGTTGGTCTCAAAGTGTACTCCGCCGACACAGAGAATATTGTGTATCCTCTTTCCGTCATCGTCAAACACATGGGTAAGCGTCCTTGCAAGGGCAAGGCAGGCTGTCTCGTTTGTCCAGCTTTCCTCCTCACTGCCGACCTCTATGTCCACCATCGGCACCTTGTAGCCCAGAAGCAGACCTGCATCGGCGTCCTCGCCGTGGGCACCCGACCAGTGGGTAGCCTCTGTGCATACAGTAAAGTCCTCAAGACCGAGCTTATCCTTTTCGGCCTTATAGCCCCTGAGAAGATTGTGCATAAATCTTGTATTTATCGGTCCGAATACACCCGAATTAAGGTCGCCGAGTGAATGAACCGTAAGCACTTCTTCGGGCGAATGGGCGCCCTCATGCCATGTTACCATAGCCGACATGTCGAAATCTGAAAAATATTTGTTCATTTCCGGAAGATATTTATCGTAGTCAAGGCATATCGCAGTATCCGTCGGAACAAAGAAAAACTCATTTCCCTTTTCATCATTATAGCTGTATACATCCATGCCGTCGAATGTAAAATCTGCCTTATCCTGAAAATATCCTTCTTTTTCAAGCAGCTCCCATACCTTTGAAGCCACATGGCCCCAGTTTTTATTGCTGCATATAAAATAAACTGCCTTCATTATAGTATTCTCCTGTTTGTTTGCCTAAAATACTACTGTAAATTTTAATATATCATAAATCCGCATATAAATCAAATTTTCGACTTGGATATTAGCACAGCTGCAAACATTATCGCACATCCCGTCAGCATTTTTAACGAAACGGCCTCCCTATAGACAAGAACGGAAAAAACAAAGCCGAATACCGACTCGAAGGACAGCAGAAGCGCCGCCCTGCTTTCATCCGTAAACCTCTGGGCAAAATTCTGAAGCCCCATGGCAAGGTCGGTGTTTATGAATGCCAGATATGCAACACCCGCTATGCCTGCCGCCGTCAGCCTTGAAGTGTCAAAGCCCGTGACAGCCGACGCCGCCAGTGCCAAAAGTCCCGCCGTCAGAAACTGCCAAAAGGTAACCGCCATAACGTCACAGCCGTCAAGATTTCTGCCTATGTATACTATCTGTACGGAAAACAGCAGTGCAAAGCCCAGTGTCAGTATATCTCCGATTTGTATTCCCGACGTCTTTCCGTTCAGGCTTATAAGCGCCAGTCCCGCCAAAGCCGTTACAGCCGCCGCAATATCCTTTTTACTCGGCCTTGCCTTTATAAAAGCCCATGCCGTAAACGGTGTCAGCACCACATAGGCCGAGGCCAGAAATGACTGCTTTGCAGGAGTTGTATATTTAAGCCCGACAGTCTGCATAAGCAGTGCCGAAAACTGTATCACACCTATTATTATACCGTGCTTTATCTCGTCATGGGAACAGGCGGCAATTCTTTTTGCAAAAACCACGCCGAAAACAGCCGCCGCACCAAGAAATCTGAACATCAGTATATTTACCGCTGAAAAGCTCGTCAGCGCCATTTTACCTGCAACAAAGCCGCCGCCCCATATGGCGGCAACCGCAAGCAGCAGTATGTCCGAAGCCGTTGATTTTCTTTTGACGACTGTTTCCATTTATATCCCCTCCGCAAATATTTTTGAATATATCACATGAGGACGTGCATTGCAATATTTCTCCGTTATTTTCCAAAAGAAACGAGCCCTATAAAAAACTCCTGCCAAAAAAGCAGGAGATATATATCATAATGTTATTATTAGATAAGCCGCATAGGCCGCTATGAGCACCGAACCCTGTAATTTTCCGGCCTTTTCCTTGATAAGCATAGGAACAAGGGCAATGAGTATGACAAGGAGACAGACAGGCATATCTATAAGATAACCCATTCTTGATATGGGAAGGCTTTCCCCCGAAACAATGGAGCACATGGGAAGGATAAGTGACAGGTCTATGACATTGGCTCCTATTATGTTGCCCACGGAAAGGGCAGATTCCTTTTTCCTTATGGCTGTAAGCGTTGTAACCAGCTCCGGCAGAGATGTGCCTATTGATACCAGTGTTACGGCGATTACCCTTTCCGGTACACCCAGAAGCTCCGCCAGGCTGCTTCCGCCGTTTACAAGCAGCTGTGAGCCGCCCACAATGGCACAGGCGCCTATTACGAATACAGCTATATTTTTAATAACAGTCGTTCTGCTTTTATCCACATCGGCTTCACTTTTTTCACCTTCGCCCTTGGCCTTGACAACATTCAGCACAAGAAACAGCGCAAATATAGCTATGAGCACCGCACAGGTCCATGTATCAAGATACCCATTGTCGGAGCCCAGATACAGCACCAAGGAGCTGACGATGAGCAGAACACACTGGAAAATATAGCCCTTTCGGCTTATTATGACCTTCATAAATATAAAGCCCAGCGCCATTATAAGCGCCGTATTGACTGTAACGGAGCCGACGGCATTGCCTATGGCCATTTCGGTTTTCCCCTGAGCGGCCGCCAGACAGGACACTATCATTTCGGGCATTGTCGTTGCTACGCTGACTATGGTGGCACCTATTATAAACGGGGGTATTCCTGCGGCCTTTGCCATCCAGCTTGCCGCATCGACAAACATGTCTCCGCCCTTGACCACCAAAGCTATACCTATGACTACCATAACTATCGCTAAAAGCATTTCCATTGTTTTTCTCCTTATGTCAGATAAAGTATATTTTTCCGAGGCAGAAAAAAAGAGACTTCCTCTGCCTTTGCAGATAAGTCTCGCCAATTAAGATACAGCCATGTGTAAATACAGGCATGTTGACCGCATCGCATATATATGCCGACTACTCCCTTAACTTGGGCACATTATAGCATTATCGCCCTTTTAAGTCAACAGTGAATTTTAATTTATTCTTTTCAAACTAAAAACAGACCCCGTCGGCTGTTTCCCTGTTAAAACAGCCGACGGAGTCCGTCAAAAGTCATTATTTATAGGTTTCCGCCGAAATTCTTGTTACATATCCGTCGGTGTCATATTTTATTTCTACCGTTGAGTAGTTGAGCTTAACAGCCTTCTTGAAATCTGTTATTCTTTCCTTTTCTCCGTCCACATAGAATCTTGCACCGTCCGCCAGCTTATATTCATAAGCATAGCCGTTTTCGTCCAGCACGGTTATCTTTTCATTATTGACAGCCGATATAACAGCCGTTTCAAGCATGACGGTCTTGAGATGAAGCTCCTTTATCCTTGCCTGGGGATATACATAATACTCATCGTTGAACTCGGTATCGGCAACGCCGTAGATGTCGAGATACTTCTCATAGTCATCATCGGCTTCCCATACGTCAAGAACCTCAAAGCCGTTATCAATGCATTCTTTTACAACATCGTCCGTTGTATCTACAACCGGCAGCGACTTGCCGATAAGCTCCTGGAAGTCCTCGACGTCGATTTCCTTATCGTCATAATAGAACTCCGTGTCATCGTCTATTCTGTAGGAACGGCTGAGACCGTTGGCGTAGGTCATTGTAACTGTATAGAATGCATAGGGTATCTTATTGCTGCCCCTCTTATATTCGCCGCTCTTGAAGCCGACACCTGTTATTTTGCCCTCAACATCGGCTCTGGTGCAGTATATTTCCATGGCGATATTGCTGGAGTTTACATATACATCAGCCTTAACAAGTATGCCGTTTGATGTAAGGGAATATATTCCTCTTGTGCTTATTTCCTCTCCGTCAAGGTAGTACTGGGAATTGCTTGCCCTGTCAAGGATTATGCTCTTGCCGTCAAAGGTATAGAGCATGAGGGACGTATCGGTAACATTATTGATATAGCCCGAATAATCCGCCTTTGATTTATCCTCATGCACAGGGGTATCCGTTATATCCTTGAGGAATGTATTTGTCTTTGTGGCTATTACTGCCATTTCAGCCCTGTTGATGGCGTTATTGGGGTTAAAGTTATTGTTTTCATCGCCGACCATTATGTCAAGGCTTGAAAGCAGCTCCACATACTTCTGGCATACCGCCGATATTTTGTTTTTATCGGCAAAGGTCTTTGCGCCTGCCTTTGCTTCGGCGCCCTTCTTTGCCAAAAATCTGCCGAATATATATGCAGCATCCTCTCTGGTGGCGTTTCTGGAAGTGCCGTCATAGTTCATAAAGGCCGCTATATCTGTGCGGGTTATAATGCCGTTTTCAAGGGCATAGGAAACACAGCCGTAGGCCCACTTGGGTATGCCGTTCTTTTGCATATCCGCCGCCCAGTTATTTATCATATCATCTGTGGCTGTTTCGCCCGAAAGCATATACACCAGCTGAACTGTTTCGTTATAGGATATATTGTCCTTGGCTCTGAATACCCTTTCGCCCTTGGAATTAATATCGCCGACCATAAGTCCGTTTTCGTAAGCGCTGTTTATATACGCCTGAGCTCCGCCCCAGGGCACATCATTTATATCCGCAAAAACCTCTGCCGCCGAAGCGCTGAATGCACCGCCTACAGTCATTACAGCCGCCAGAAGCAAAGCCGCCTGTTTTTTCATAGTCAACCCTCCAAAAATATACTCTCAATAAAAAAGCTATATAGGATAACTATAACATAAAAACAGCCAAAATGCTTGCAATAGCGAAAAATTTTTTCTAAAAATTTCTTAAACCGCATTTACGATATTGAGTGAAAATTTCAAATATAGTAAAATCAATTAACAGCACAATTTCGGAGGTATTGCAATGAAATATTTAACAAAGGAAGTTTGCCGTCTGCTCCCCAAAAAAGCAGATGAAAGCTTTGAAGAACGCTATTCAAAAATGACTGCGGAGGAACAGAATGCGGCCTTCGCCGAAATGGTTAAAAGAGTAAGAAAGGCAGGAAACGAATACACCTACTATTACTGCATGATAGCAGGCAATCTGCCCGACCACATAAAGCAGAACTACGGCTTTCACGACAGGACGGTGCTTTCCGCCCAAGCCGACGGAAAGGATTTTGTCCTTACGCTCAGCCCCGACGAGGATCAGCCCTTTAACGAGGTGAGATACATTGATGCCGAGGTACTCGAAAACGAGGATATTGCCGGCTGTGTATGGGTATATGACGAGGTAAATATTTCACCCGACGGAACGCCCGAATATCACGCATTGCTTGAGGGCGGCAGAGACGATTACCGCTATCTGACCGTAAAGGCAAAAAACATAGAGTTTATATAAAACCAAGAGGGGACTTTTGAAAAAGTCCCCTCTTAAACTCCCTCAAAACTTTTACGGAAAAACTTCGTTTTTCCCATCTCATATTCCGAGGTTGTATATAATTCAATTTTACGTCCCGAAAAACGTATGTTTTTCGGTTTAAAGTTTAGGTCAAGCCTTTTCAAAGGCTTGCGGAGTTTGAGGCAGAGCCTCAAGGTCTTTATTATTTGAAAATAACAGCTGTATCAAAAGGTAAAGACTCCTCAACTACATTTCCGTCTGCGCCCGTATATGTAACATCGGCGCTGTAGCCCTCGAACATTGCCTTTATTTCATCATCTGTGGCGCCGTTTCTGCATATAATATTCTCGCTCTTGAAGGTTGAGAATGTTTCCTCGGGGTCATTCTGGCTTGAGCCTGTTGCCGACCAGTGAATGCCTACGCCTGTTTCAGCCATAATGTTTTTGAGTGCTGTCATCTTAACGGTTCTTTCTGTTCCGGGAACCATGTTCTCCATGTCTAACTCAATAGTAATCTTTGAGAAATCATCAATAACTGCGTCCACAGCTCCTTCGTCCTGCACATCGGCAAACTCGTCCTCAGTCAGAGGCTCAACCGTTATGGCAAGCGCCGCTGTGGGCTCTGCCGCAGTCTCCTCCTGCTTTGTTGATGAACAGCCGCTCATAAGCGCCGCCATGACTGTAACTGCTGTGATTACTTTTAAAAACTTCTTCATTTGATTTGTCCTCCCTAAAATTCTATTTTATTCAATATATTTTCTATTTGCTCAAGGTTCTCCGCATGGTTTATCCTATCCCTTATTACGGAGGCACCCTTAACGCCTTTTACATACCACGCCATGTGCGCCCTCATCTGCCTTACGCCTATATATTCCCCCTTATAGTCTATAAGCATCTTGGCATGTCTCAGCGCCATGTTTACCCTTTCCTCGGGCGAAGGCTTATCAAGCAGCTCTCCCGTTTGCAGATAGCGTATTGTTCTTTTGAATATCCACGGGTTTCCCTGGGCACCCCTTGCTATCATAACGGCGTCACATCCCGTATAGTCCAGCATTCTTTCGGCATCCTCGGGACAGAATATATCTCCGTTGCCGATGACAGGTATGCTGACAGCCTTTTTAACGGCCTTTATTATGTCCCAGTCGGCTTTTCCGCTGTAATACTGTTCCCTTGTCCTGCCGTGGACAGCTACGGCGGCGGCTCCGTTGTATTCGGCTGTCTGTGCCATTTCAACGGCATTGATATGACTGTCGTCAAAGCCCTTTCGTATCTTGACCGTTACGGGCTTGCTCTGACTGTCTGCCATTGACCTGATTATGCGTCCCGCCAGCTCCGGCGTTTTCATAAGGGCGCTGCCCTCGCCGTTTTTGACAACCTTGGGTACCGGACAGCCCATGTTTATATCCACAAAGGAGGCGTTTATCCCCTCTATTTTTTTCGCCATTGCTCCCATTATGTCGGGGTCAGAACCGAAAAGCTGTATGGATGCCGGCATTTCCTCCTCGCCTATGTCAAGCAGCTCCTTAGTATTTTCGTTGTCATAGTATATACCCTTGGCACTGACCATTTCGGAATATACCAGTCCGCAGCCCATTTCATGGCACAGGGTGCGGAAGGGTCTGTCGGTAATACCCGCCATGGGCCCCAGAAATACATTGTTTTTCAGTTCTACATTGCCTATTCTCACTTTTTCTCAGCCTTTGTCTTTTTATTTTTTTCGTACACTATCCTCAGACCCTTCAGCGTAAGCAGAGGGTCGATGACATCAAAAAGCTTTTCGTTGCTTTCCATTGTCTTTGCCAGACCGCCCGTGGCTATTATCTTAAGGTCTGGCAGGTCAAGCTCCTTTTTGACCTGTTCTATTATATATTTTGTCTCGCCGATGTGTCCGTATACTATGCCTGCCTGGAGACTTCCTATGGTATTCTTTACAAGTATAGACTTGGGTTTCTTTATTTCAACCTTGGGAAGCTGTGCCGTGCTTTCCACAAGGGCGTCAACGCATACCTGTATTCCCGGGGCGGTTATGCCCGTTACAAACATGCCGTTCTCGTTTATTACATCGTAGGTGGTAGCCGTGCTGTAGTCGATTACCATTGCCGGGCCGCCGTATATCTCGTATGCCGCCACCAGCTTTACTATTCGGTCGGAGCCCATTTCCTTGGGGTTGTCCATAAGCAGATTTACGCCTGTTTTCATTCCGGCGCCCACTATCATGGGCTGGATATGGAAATACTTCACAAGGCCGTGGGTCAGTGAGTACATTATATTAGGTACGACGGATGAAATGATTATTGCGTCTATTTCGGCTGCGTCAACCTCTGAATAGTCAAACAGCGAATGAATAAATATTCCTATTTCATCGGCCGTCTGATTGTTTGTTGTGGTCATTCTCCAGCTGGCCACAAGCCTCTTGCCTTTATATACGCCAAGCACCATGTTGGTATTTCCGACGTCAATTACTAAAAGCATGTCACACTCCCCTTTCGCTTATAATCTGCTACTCCTCGCCGCTTTCCTCTTTGAGAAGCTGTTCCCTTATTTTTTCGCCTTCATCTGTGTTATTAATAACATACCACAGCTTGAGTGCTTTTATCAATTCCTTCTTCTCGGATTTAAGGCTCTTTATTTCAAGCTCGGCTCCGATATCGTCAAAGTCGAAATCACCCTCGTTTTTTATTATCTCAAACTCCAGGTCTCCGCTTTCCTCAAAGGAAATAAGGAATGTACAGCCCAGCCTTTCCGCCATGATTATACATACGTTTCTTATCTCGTCCTTTATGGCCTGGGGCAGTCCGTTGAACTTCGGCTCAAAAAAGTATTTCTGTTTTTCTCTGGACGCTCCTGCCAGCACTGTTTTTTCCATGCCGTTTCACCTCATTCCATAAAAAAGGCCACAGCCTGCGGCACTTTATGCAATATCTCTTATGGCCCAATAAACACGGACGGCGCCGGGAACGGAAAGATTACCAAGCCCTTCCGTTCCTCGTCGACCTGTTTTACTGCTTATCAGTCGCCCAGTGTGGCTACCATAACAGCCTTTATTGTATGCATACGGTTTTCAGCCTCGTCAAATACAACCGACATGGGGCCTTCGATTACTTCGTTTGTTACCTCATATCCTCTTACTGCGGGCAGACAGTGCATAAATACTGTGCTGTCCTTGCCTGTTGCGGCAAAAAGCTCCTCATTAACCTGATAGGGTCTGAGTACTGCTGCTCTTTCGGCAAGCTTTGCTTCCTCGCCCATTGAAGCCCATACGTCTGTGTAGATAACATCTGCATCCTTTACAGCGGCCTTGGGGTCATCGAATATTTCAATCTTTGCTCCGCTTTCCTTGGCATACTCTTTGCAGAGCTCCACAAGCTTTTCATCGGGCCAGAGCTCCTTGGGAGCGGCAATAACGAAGTCAACGCCCATTTTTGCCGAGCCTATCATAAGGGCATTTGCCATGTTGTTTCTTCCGTCGCCGATGAATACAAATCTAAGACCTGCAATGCGTCCGAATTTTTCCTTCATAGTCATAAAGTCCGCAAGCACCTGTGTAGGGTGATCCTCATCTGTAAGGCCGTTCCATACGGGAACTCCGCTGTATTTAGCAAGCTTTTCAACAGTATCCTGTGAAAAACCTCTGAATTCTATACCGTCAAACATTCTGCCCAGTACCCTTGCCGTATCCTCTACGGTCTCCTTGTGTCCGAGCTGAATATCGTTCTTGCCGAGATATTCGGGGTGAGCGCCCTCATCAATACAGCCGATTGTGAATGAACATCTTGTTCTTGTGGAAGGCTTCTCGAAAATAAGAGCCACGTTCTTATGCTCAAGATGTCTCTCAAATATACCCTTTTTCTTTTTATCTTTAAGGTCGATTGCCAGGTCAATAAGATATTCAATTTCCTCTTTGCTGTAGTCCTTAAGTGTAAGGAAGCTTCTACCCTTTAAATTTACGCCCATGATGTTTCCTCCTTATGTATAATGTAATGTAAATTAATGTGAATCCATGAGTTTTGAGTTAGATGTTTTTAAAGCAGAAAAGCGCAGGGTGAAGCAAATCCACCCTGCGTAATACGTCAACAAAGTCGACTTAAGTCGAAAACAGGTTTTCGACTTGTTTTAAATTAAGGCATGAATGGCTATTCCATCAGCCGTTGGCTTCGAAACACGCCATTCTCCTCGGTCGGGCAAAGCTCGACCTGCGGATTCCACTTGGAAAACTCTTCGTTTTCCAAACCTTTCCGCCAAAAGCAAGTCCGGCTACAGTCTGTCATGATAAAGTTCATTTATCCTATGCAGTCAGACTGACTCCTGTTTCAGCTTAAGCTCTGTGCATCTTAGAGGTTTCCGAAGAACTGCTCTTTGTTTACGATAGCTCTGCCGTGTTTGCCCTTGCAGATTTTGCCCTTTTCGTCGTATACTTTAACTTCGAATGTAAGAACCTTGCCCTTTTCAACCTTTGTAAGCTCAGCCTCAACTCTTACCTTCTGTCCAACGGGTGTAGGAGCCATATGAAGGAAATCAAATACTGCGCCTACTGTTTCAAATCCTTCGGGAAGGAAAGGCTTAACAGCCTCAAGGCAAGTCTGTTCGATCCATAAGATCATTGTAGGTGATGAAAGAACAGTAATGCCCTTGTTGCCCACTGCATCAGCTGTGTCCTTATACTCTACAACATACTCTTTTACGTTTTTAAGTCCTTCTTTGATACCAAAATCCATTTTAAAACATCTCCCTCTTCTTCTTATAGTTTTTTATTACCCCCGGCGGAAGCAAATCCGCCGTTAAAGCCTGTTTGAATTATTCTTCCGTAACTGTCTCGGAGCCTTCTGCACCTTCGGCTTCTTCAGTCTCTGCCGTTGTCTCGGGCACAGCCTTTTTGAAAAGCGCTCTGAACTCGTCGCCTGTTATCTTTTCCTTCTCCATAAGGAGCTTAGCCGAAGCATGGAGAACGTCCATGTTCTCTGTTATAAGACGCTTTGCCTCGCTGTAGGAGAAGTTGATTATCTGCTTAACCTCTGCGTCAATTTCGTCAGCGGTGTTTTCGCTGTAGTTTCTTGTATGTCCGATATCTCTGCCGATAAATACCTCATCGCTTTCGTCGCCGTACTGAACGGGGCCGAATTTTTCGCTCATGCCGTATTTCATTATCATGCTTCTTGCCATTGCCGTGGCTCTTTCGATATCGTTGCTTGCGCCTGTGGTAACATCCTTAAGCACAAGTTCCTCTGCGGCACGTCCGCCTAAGAAGCTGATTATCTCATCTTCCATTTCGCCCTTTGTGACATACATCTTATCCTCACCGGGAAGGGGCATTGTATAGCCGCCAGCCATACCCGTAGGTATAATGGATACGCTGTGTACGGGGTCGCACTTCTCAAGCACCTCAAAGAGGATAGCATGTCCCGACTCGTGGTAGGCCGTGATGAGCTTTTCCTTCTCGGATATTATCCTTGACTTCTTTTCGGTACCGATACCTACTTTTACGAAGGCCTTCTGTATTTCCTCCATGTCAATCTTTTTCTTGCCCGCCCTGGCCGTAAGGAGAGCCGCCTCGTTAAGGAGGTTCTCAAGGTCAGCACCTGTAAAACCGGAGGTTGTCTTTGCCACTATCTCAAAGTTTACGTCATCGGCAAAGGGTTTGCCCTTGGCGTGTACCTTAAGTATCGCTTCTCTGCCCTTTACATCGGGCTTGCCTACATATACCTGTCTGTCAAAACGTCCGGGACGGAGTATGGCGGGGTCAAGTATATCGGCTCTGTTGGTAGCCGCCATTACGATAACGCCCTCGTTGATGCCGAAGCCGTCCATCTCAACAAGCAGCTGGTTGAGTGTCTGTTCTCTTTCATCATGTCCGCCGCCAAGACCTGCGCCTCTGCGTCTGCCGACGGCATCTATTTCATCTATGAATACGATACAGGGTGAATTTTTCTTTGCCTGATCAAACAGGTCTCTTACTCTTGAAGCGCCGACGCCGACGAACATCTCAACGAAGTCCGAACCGGAAATGCTGAAGAAGGGAACTCCCGCTTCTCCCGCAACAGCCTTTGCCAGGAGAGTTTTACCTGTTCCCGGAGGGCCCACAAGAAGGACGCCCTTGGGGATTCTTGCGCCTAATTCCACATATCTTTTGGAGTCTCCGAGGAAATCAACAAGCTCCTGAAGCTCTCCCTTTTCCTCGTCAAGTCCCGCTACATCATTGAATGTAACCTTTTTGCTTTCGTCAACCGTCACCTTGGCGTTGCTCTTGCCGAAAGACATCATCTTTCCGCCGCCACCGCCCTGCATCTTCTGGAACATCACCATAAAGATGATAATGGCTATAACCATCATTATTATGGACGGAAGTATCGTCATAAATATTCCCGTGCTGGGTATGGTCTTTGTAACCGTTTCTATCCTCTGGTCGGCTCCGCTTTCACGCATATAGTCCATGAGGGTAGAGGTTGACGGAATAACAACCTTTGCCATTTTCCCGTCCTTGAAGGTTACCGTAGCTGTGCCGTAGTTATCTACGTCGGTCTCCCTCTGAATGCTTATTGATTTGATATCATCGCCGTCGATATCCTCCATAAGCTGACTGTAGGAATATTCAACAGTCTGGCTTGCGGTGCTGTTTCCGACAGAAGAGCCCGAAAAAGCCATTACAGCGATAATAACAAAAAAGATTGCCACATAAAGCAGTATTCCCTGCCACTGTTTTTTCAATTTACTACCTCCC
>JAQXNZ010000152.1 GCA_029098265.1 Clostridia bacterium
AAACTGCTCCGTCGCCTGCCCAGCTTATTTTGTAGTCCGCAACATCATCTGCTATAAGTGCGGGGTCGTTCTTCTTTTTGGCATCAAATAAGTTAAGGCTGAAGGTTCCGTCAGCGGCAACATTATCAATAAAGTAAACGCTGTTTCCGTCGCCGGCAACCGTTGTTCCGCTGCCCACATAGCTGTATGTTACAAAACCGCCCGATGAAAGATTATCGGAAATAAGTACGGAATTACCTTTAAGGTCATAGCAGTAAAGCTCATTGTCCTTGGAGTATACTATCGCCCTTGAAGGGTCGTTTCCGAGGCCGAATTTATCCTTTGTTATATATCCCGCCCTGTATATGAATATACTGAGTATTATTGCCAGAATAATAACAAATACGAGAATTACGGCCTGCTTATTGTCGTAGTTTATATATTTCCCCTCTGACATAAGGAATTTCTGGAGTGCATTTGGCTCCTTGCCGTCGGCGTACATTTCTGCCTGTCTCTGCCTCATCATTTCCTTTATTCTTTTGTCAGTCTCAAGCTCTCTTTCAATTTTTGCCTGTTCCTTTGCAATGGCCTTTGCTTTCCACCTTGTAAAGAAGTTGCCCTCCTTATCGGCAGTCTCTCCGCTTACTGCTGCGTCCTCCTGTGATGCAAGCTGTGTACCCTCGGTTTCTGCTTCGTCAGCTTCTACTGTTTCCTGTTCTTCCGCTTCGCCGATTTCGTGCTGTTCCTCTACCGGGGCTTCTATAGAAGCATCGTCTTCCTTCTCCGCCTCGGAATTCTCGACAGTTTCTTCTGCAGCCTCTGCTGTTTCGGGCGCTTCGGGTTCAGCTTTTGCCGCAGCTTCTTCCTCTGCACCGACGGAACCGTTGGGTTCTTCCTTTATGTTATCATCTTTTTCAAATTCATTATCCATTTTCGTCTCACCTTTTGCTTTTTCTCTTCCATCTTATACAGACATAAACCGATTTTTACGGCGTCCGTAAGAGCCCTGAATACAGGACACTTTGCATTTAAGTATATCATTACAGATGTTTACCGTCAATTTTTATGCCTATAATTAATCTTAATTTAAGAAAAAAGACCGAATATATACGCAATTCGGTCTCAGACTGTATACAACCTCAACTGATTATTTGAAATCACCCTATATTAGCCACAATAACCGGGAAAGGTTCGGAAAACCCGGGAAGGTTTTCTGAGGCTTTAAACCGAGGCATAGCAAACCGGGAGAATGTACTCCGGCGCCGTAGGCGTTCCCGAAGGGAATTTGTGAACCTGCAATAGAGACCGCGCTCTTCGTCTCGGAGAAGTCCTTAGACACAAGCCGTGCGCAGTGTCAGGACTTCATACCTTAGATTTAATCAAGTCGAAAACCTGTTTTCTAGTACCGCAAAGATGTGCGGACGCGTAGCGGTTTTGCTTTAGCAAAATACTGACTATACTTAGTGTCGACTTTGTCGACACTAAAAGACCGAATCCATACATGAATCCGGTCTGATGTTCTTCTCAGTTTTTATTCAGCATTATATTAAGATGTCCCTTGAGTATATCCATTGCGGCCTTGTTTTCTCCGCCTCTGGGTATAATTATATCCGCATATTTCTTTGAAGGCTCCACAAACTCCTCATGCATGGGCTTAACCGTTGTCTGATACTGGGTAAGTATGGACTCTATAGTTCTTCCCCTGTATTTCATATCTCTTATTATTCTTCTCATAAGCCTTTCATCGGCATCTGTATCGACAAATATTTTTATGTCCATGAGGTCTCTGAGCTTTTTATTCTCGAATATAAGTATGCCCTCTACAAGTATTACTTTTTTAGGCTCTACTCTGACTGTTTCGGGTACTCTGTTGTGTATGCTGAAATCATAGACGGGTCTGTATACGGCCTGTCCCTCCTTCAGCTTTATTATGTCATCTATCATTCTGTCCGTATCAAATGACGAGGGATGGTCATAATTAAGCTTTGCCCTTTCCTCATAGGGCATGTTATTATGCTCCTTGTAATAGCAGTCATGGCTTATGAGCTCCACATCATCCTTAAAAAAGTCCTTGAGCTTATTGACAATAGTTGTTTTTCCCGAGGCGGTTCCTCCGGCTATACCTATAACACAAACATCCTTCATAATATTGCTCCCCCTTATAATTCTCTTGTCTTATATTAACACCAAGACGGGGCAGGTGTAAATAAAAAAGCCGCATCATGTCAAAAAAAGAGGCATGATGCGGCAAAAATATTCTTATCTGATTACAATTGCAAGAACCTTTGCAAGCTTATCGCTTCTGTTAATAAGCTGATGCTTTTCTCCGCATGATGTAGATGTCATATCTCCGGGAAGCAGAGTAAGTTCTTCTCCGTCCTCAACGCAGATAAGCTCACCCTCAAGCATGTAGAAAAGCTCGATATCATCAACATGGGCATGATATCCAATGCACTGACCGGGCTCGATATTGAGTTCAGCAACCATTTTGCATCTGTTTGCTGTTTCATCGGGGCCGAACTTATTTACCATAAGTATTTCTCCGACGCCGTTTCTTATAACACGATATTCCTTCATTCCCTCTCCGCTTTTAACCAGCATAATCCATTCTCCTTTCAATATAAAAGACAATCTACCGTTCTGATAAAACACAGCTTTTAAACAACCCTTGCTTATGTTTTCCAAAGGCCGGTCTTTATTTTGACAAGTATATTATACTCCATTTTTTTACTATAATCAATAAAAGAGCGAAAACAAAAAAGCCGCAAATTAATGCGGCTTTTTTGCGCGATATAAAGTTCATAAATTAAGGGATTGGGGATTACCTATTTACAATACATCACACATACAGACTCTATGTCTGTATAAAGAGGTTATATAATTTGGTTTGCTGCTGATTACTCAGCATAGTGACATAGCACTGCGCCGATAAAGCACAACGTCATACATCACATTTATAATAATATCACACGCTTTTAAAAATGCAATAGTTTTTTTATATTTAAGGAATTTTTATTTTTATGCCGATATATGACAGCTAAAACGGCCGCAAGTATTATGCGGCCGTTTCTTATTATCTATGTATATTGGTTGGGGTGTTTATTAGAATAAGACTGTTCCGAAAAGGCTTAAAAGTACGGCAGCCGATGTCATCACAACGGAATTGCCGAAGCTCCTTTTTTCACCTGTTCTGCTGCTGTTTCTCATAAGCGATGTTCCTTTCTTTTTAGGTCAGGCAAATGAATCTTCATAAATTCACTTTATCAGAATGTTAAGCTGCCTAATACTATTGTTCCAACTACGATTACTGTTGTAAAGAATGCATATCCTAATTTAGTTGCCTTTTTCATATTGTCTGCCTCCTTTAAAAACTATTTGCTTTATGCCCATATATAGAAGCAAAGACCGTGCCAACTTTGATATTTTAAATAATTTTTTTATTTTAAATAAAAATTTGTCTACTTTGTAGCCAAATGCAGACATTTCTGTCTATATTAATAGACAAATCATTCTTATTTACTTTGTATACAATATTCTGTGTAGAATTATAAACACAACAGCCGATTTAATTATAAAAAAATAGACATATACCGTCTATTTTCGGGTACATGTCTATTATTTTATACATTTTACAGCTGTTTATTTTCTATTTCATCAAACTTTTCTATTTTTTTATACAATGCAGAACGATGAATACCGAGTCTTTTAGCGGCTTCGGTCATAACGCCGCCGCACTCCTTTATTACAGACTTAATATACTCCATTTCGTATCGGCTCATTACATCCTTAAGTGGCCCTATATAGCCCTTAAAAACAATATTTCTGCCGTCATCGATCATTTCAGGAGTATTGCTTTTCTTTTCGGGCAGGCTGTCGGTCTCCATGTCAAATCTCAGCTTACCCTCGGTAATTACATATCTTTCTATCTCATTTCTGAGTTCACGGATATTTCCGGGCCAGGGGTATTTTTTGAACTGCTTCATCACATCATAGGACAGCGTGATGTTCCTGCCGTATTTTCTGTTGTACTCCCTCAAAAAATGCTCACTCAGCGCCTCAATGTCCTCGGGACGCTCTCTGAGGGGCGGTATTTTGACGGGGATTACATTAAGACGATAATAAAGGTCCTCTCTAAAGGTGTTTTCCTCAACCATTTTATTGAGGTTTCTGTTGGTGGCGGCAATAATTCTTACGTTTGTCTTTATGGTCTTGCTGCTGCCTATTCTTTTTACCTCGCCGCTCTCCAGAACTCTGAGCAGCTTTGACTGAAGCGACAGGGGCATTTCTCCCAGCTCATCAAGGAAAATGGTTCCGTTATCAGCCATTTCAAAAAGTCCTGCCTTGCCCTCTCTGTTGGCACCCGTAAAGGCTCCCTTTTCATATCCGAAAAACTCCGCTTCCATAAGCTCCGCAGGTATAGCGGCACAGTTTATAGGAATAAAGGGCTTGTCATGTCTGAGACTGTTCTGATGTACGAAATTGGCAAGCACCTCCTTGCCCGTTCCGCTTTCGCCGTAAATCATTACCGTGGAGTCGGTAGGTGCAATATTTAACAGTATTTTGAACAGGTCGTCCATTACCTCGCTGGCGGAAACAATATTCTGGCAGGCCATTTTTTCCTGAATATAGGAAAGGGTCTGCTGAATATTTTTGGTTTTCAGTTTTTCGTCCTCTATCTCCTTCATCACGCTTTTAAGCAGACTGATGTCCTGGGAATAGACGATTACCCTTTTTATTTCTCCCTTTTCATCAAGTATGGGATTGGCACAGCATATTACATTGAGACCCGTTTTTGTCTTATAGCTTGAAACAACCTGTTTTTTCTTTTCTATAGCCTCTGCCGCAACGCTTCTGTCATAATAGCCTTCCTTCTGCATTTCAAAGCAGGTTGTGCCTATAATCTCATCTACGGTAAGGCCTACGGATTTAGCCGCACTTTCATTGGCGTATATATTTACGCCGTTTCCGTCAATTATAAATATGTTTCCGTAATAATAATTAAGGAGTTCCTTCAGTTCCTCCCCGTTAAAATCCTTTTTTGTAATCTTTCCCATAGCATATCCCCCTGATTAGTCATAGGTTAAGTTATGTAACAATGTAATGTCATTTATTATGCTAAATATTCGGCAGGTTGTCCTGCCGAACCATTTATGCTCCTATTTTAAACTGTCTGGCATAGTTAAACAAATACTGCTGCGCATACCCCGCAAACTCTCCGAAGCACTCGTCAGCCTTCTGATGTACCTCCTTAACGCTTGCCTCTCTGCCGCCGAAATACAGCTCGCTCATTATTCGCTTTACCCATACGTCCGTGGGGAATGTCTCACAGCGTCCGAAGGAGAACATCATTGTGCAGTCTGCCACCTTGGGTCCTACGCCCTTTATTGTCATAAGCATATTCCTCAGACTGTCTGTGTCCATATCATCGGCATCGAGCCTTATCTCACCGTGTATAACCTTATATACGGCATCCATTATGTACTTTGCCCTAAAGCCTGTTCTGCACTCCATAAGCCCCGCTTCATCAGCTTTCACAAGCTCCTCGGGTGTGGGAAAAGCATAATACTCCTCTCCGCCGAAGGTGCCGATATACTTTCCGTATTTTCTGCTTATATTGGCAATGACCTTTTTAATCATCGGTATACGGTTATTTTGGGATATTATAAAGGAGATTAGGCACTCAAACCTGTCCTGGTTGAGTATCCTGATACCCGGTGCATATTCCACGGCCTTTTTCAGTATCTCGTCATTTTCCGATATTTTTTTCTTAATATCGTCATAGTTTCTGTTTAGGTCGAAGTAGTTTATCCATATATTTTTAAACTCCTCCTCGGAGGTATTTTTAAAAACTATCGTTTCTCCGTCCTGATATATATTCAGTATTCTGCCGAATGCGATTACAACGTAGTTTTCCTCGCCCACGCTCTCAAATCGGAAGCACTGTCCGCATTCCAGTGTCTGGGAAATTACAAAGCTTTCATATTCGGTAAGTATTATATCGTTTTCCTTTACTATGTATTTCATTTTATTTACTCCAGGTCAAGCAGTATAAATGTTGGCGGATTATTGGTAAAGCTCTGCAGTCTGCTGAGGGCGTCATAATAATCCAGCACCTTATAGCAGTCCCAGGAGCCGCCGTTGTATCTGCATAAAAATCTCTTTCCGCTGTCGGTTATCATGTAGCAGTATTCCTTGGTTCCGCAGAAATAGTAGAATGTATCATTCTTGGCATAAAGTCCCGCCTTGGTCAGTGCATCCATGACAGCCGTATAGTCCGTAAGCATAGTGTAGTCCCTGATTGAGTATGTCGGAAGCAGTGACATATTCAGGTCGGGAAGCGCCTTATTGACTATAACAGGCAGTCTGCTCTCGGTCTCAAGGTCGTCAAGCACAACCTCCCATATGCCGTTTTCATATTTGAGTATGTATTCTCTTATGGTGGCGGCATTGGCTCTTCCGCTTAATACGGCAAAGGCATATTTGTCATCTACCGTAATGCTTCTTACAAAATACTGCTCATATCTGCTTTCATACATCTTTATACAGCTGAGTATTCTGTCATACTCGCTGTTTGAAGGGGTCAGTCTTCTGACTGTGCCGTGGTTCATGGAATACAGTGACATAAGGGAATTGTAAGCCGCCTCTGTCATTGTTCCGTAGGAACCGCCCGCCGATGAAAAGATATATTTGTTTTCATTGGGGTGCTTCATAAAGGCAAATACCGTAAACTCTCTGTCTGTGCCCGTTATATGTACGCCGGAACCGCCACAGGAGGCAATATCACTGCCGTACATAAGCATTACCGATATACCCGATGAAGTATTTCCTGATGAAAGCAGACCTTCTCTGACAAGATAGTCCGTTGTTATCTGCGTGCTCGCCGCATAGTTATACAGATGTCCGTTTTTGGTAATTACCCTAGTCTTTGTATAATATTCGCTGTAATAGTTCTGTCCTGACTTTGCAGTGCTTTCCAGCTTTGACCATGAAGATGATATAGTCGGATCCTTTGACACAACGGAATTAGTCGGCTTGCTTGTATTAACCTCTCCCTTATTGCCCTGATTTTCCTCCGTTACGCTGTTATCGGGAGTATTATCCTCATTGTTATTTTCGTTATTAGGTTCCTCGTTTATATGTACAGGGCTGTCATTATTGTTTTCAGTCTCGTTATTATTGACAGTGTTTTCCTCTGCCGTTCTGTTTTCTTCTTCGGTTTTGGAACTTCTGTTACAGCCCGTAACAGTCATCGAAGCGGCGCAAAGCACAAGCACGGTTTTTAAAACAGCGATTTTAATCGTCTCATTCTTCACAATATTCGTCCTTTTTGTCTGCAATTGTTTCATAAACCGAGTCCAGCTCCTTTTTATGCAATTCAAGCAGTTTTTTCATTTTTTCTTCCATGAGTTCAATGCTGTCCGTAAACTCGAACTTTACAACCCACACAGGGTTATAGTCCCCGTCCTCCTCACAGACAGAAATGACCTCCGGAGCCACCCTTTCCGGGTCATAGTAATCAAATATTGCGTCGTATTCCCAGTCTTCCACGTCCCTGCCGCAGGTGAGCTTCATATATACATAAAGCTTTCCGTCCTCCTCTGCGGCATAGGTATTATATATAAGTCCGTATTTGTCATCAAGAGCGTAGCATCCCAGCTCCTTGTCCAAAAATCCGGTCTCCTTATCCTTCAGCATTATAACGATGAAAGTTTCTTCAGCTGTATTGTCCATAAATCTACCCCTGTTCGGACCGCCATAATAATGGCAAAATAATACGTCGGTTAATTAGTTTATTATAAAACAAAAATTAAGCCATTGCAACAGAATAAGATTTACAAATTGCTTAAGCTTTGTTACCTTAGGTTAAATGCATTTTATATTATATAAGCAAACAGCCCGTCGGAAATGCTCCCGCGGGTTGTTTCAGCTTTATTATCATATTGTTGTTACATCGCACTCGGCATTGTCATAGAAAGTTACCTGAACCGTTGCCTTCATATCAAAGCTGTAGTATTCCACAGTAGTTCCGTCGGCATCTACCGTGCATATATCATAGGATTCTCCCTCTTTGAGCTCTCCCAAAGAAAGCTTTACCTTTGTATTCTTTGCAAGCGGAGATGAAAGCAGATTGCTTCCCCAGTCACCTGAGCCTGATACCGCAACATACAAATTCGTTATGTCTGCGGAAGAAGCATTGGCGGCATAAAACTCGTTATCTTCGGTTGACGCTATTTCATCCTGGCTTATACTTGATATATCATTTGTGTTTTCAGCCTGAGTGCCGTCCTGCGCTGTCTGAGAATCCGTACTCTGTCCGGTACCTGTACTTTCATTATTCTTATCCTTGCCCGAGCCTGAACAGCCCGAAGGAATAAACAGCAAAAATGCAGCCATTATAACTGCCGCAGCTTTTTTCTTCAATATAAGAGCCTCCGTTTCTTTACTGTTTTCATACAGCGGTGACATTATACTTTACTGTATTCGAAATGTCAATCCGCAGTCGGTTCTCTGTAAAACAAAGGGCTGTGACACAGTCTGCCTCCCGACATGAAAACACATAAATATTTACATACCGAAAACTTTCACAGCACCGCAGTCGATCCCTGCGTTAAGAGTCGGTATTTGTATGTAAGCAAATAATATTTTCCTGTCGGCAGGCGGATTTTACACAGCCCATGTTTATGTTATTTCTTTAAAAGTCTTTTATTATTATGAGCAAGTTCATGGTGCGGCAGAAGATTTTTCTTGAACATTACCTCAAGATTTTTGAGTACGTCCACCTCAGGCATACCGATTTCATCGGCAAGCATAGGTATCATAAGCACTCCTTCTTCCTCTACCTCAAATATTATTTTTTCATAAACTCTGGCCTTTTTTACGCCCTCATAGCCCATTCTGGCAAATACTACTCCGCATATTCCGTACACAGCACAGGCACCGATATAGTCATCTCCCATGAAATAGCCGAGAAGTATTGCACCTATCATCATAACTACGCCGAAAACCATTGATATTTTGCCCAAATTAAGGCATGTTTTTCTGCTGTAATTGCCTCTCTTCCATGCCAGTACAGCACCCAGAGGCCAAAACAGCACCGTAGCAATTACTATTACCACCCAGGTGCAAATTATGGGCACCCTCGCATCATCCTTTGAAAAATCCATATTATTCCCCTCTTCCTTAATTTAGATAAAGCCTATACTCTGCGCCATTTCATCGCCACTATATCCTGTCCGGATACAGCCTCAAAAAGACGCTCCCCAAAGTCACGGCTCTTTATATCTTTTCTGTCCATTACTATTATACCAAATTCCTGAGCCTTTTTAAAGGTTCCTGTGTTTTTTATTTTATCATCGCCCGATGTCACTATAACACCCTTGGAAAACCAGCCGCCCAGCCTCTTTCTCTGTATATACAGCTCGTTGAGGTCCGGAGTGGATATTCCTCTTAGCTTGCAGGATATGAATACGGGTATGGAGTTTTCCATAAGTATTACATCTATCTCATTTCCCACTGTATGAACATCATCATAGGCGTCCCAGTCAATCATGGCTCCCAGCTTGACATCGGAAAACTTTCCCATTCTCTTGGCATTTATAAATACGAACATCTCCAGCCAAAGGCCGTAGGTGGACATATATGTTCTTGCCTCGGGATAGCAGTATGTAAAGCTTGCCCTGTCACTGCTTACGGAAAGGTCCCTTATGAAGCCGTTTTTTTGAAACACCTCAAGCATTTTTTTGTCGGGTCTGTACCGTCTGCCGTCCTTATGCAGAAACGGAATGTTTGCCGAAAAGTGCAGTCCTTCGCCCATTACCGTACCTGCTGCCTGGATATATCCGCAGGTATAGGCCCAGTCCCTCAGGTTTCTGAATATGTATCGGCACATTTCCAGTATGGAGTCGAAGTTTCTTTCCTCCGGCTCTCTGTGGGATTTGCCGACAAAGGCCGCACCCTTGGCATCTATAAAGTCGTCCAAAGTCAGTACAGCCGTGTCCATAGAAAACTGCGGGTCATTGATGTCCTTTATTTTTCCCGCCGCAATATCCGTATGGTACATTTTTATTCCGCTTTCATAGCCTGCCCTGTGACCGGCTATCATCATAAGCTCACTGCCGCCGGTCATTTCCATAGCACAGTCATTGTATTTTTTTATGACGTCATAGGTCTTTTCATAAATATCCTGTACACTGTTTATATCAACGGGAATACTGACAAGCTCAATATTTTTGATATGCTTCCTGAAGCATTTCCTAAGGGCGTCAAAATATTTCATGTCGGTTATGGCACTGTCGTACAGATATACGACCCTTTGGGGCTTAAGCGTAAGCACAGCCAGTATATTTTTTATCGTGTCCTTGTCAAAGTATTCGATAAGCGTCATTTTTTATTCCTCTGTTACTGTTTTTTCCTCAAATTTTACTTTTGTTTCCTCATCGTTCTTTTTGCCGAAGGCCGAGCCGAAGTTGAGCTTGGCGGCAATTCCCGGAGCCATATCAATAAGCTTGCTTACGGCGTCCTGATTTTTGATGTTGATAAGCTGTACGTTTCCGTCTGCAACGGCAATGACTGCGCTGGGCATAATCTTTGCGCCCAGTCCTCCGCCGCCTGCGCCCTTGTCTCCGCCGCCTGCGCCTACGCCTACGGATACGTCAACAAGCGGTATCAGCGTAACCTCTCCGACCTTTACGGAGTCGCCGACAACGGTTTTGGACGAAACGAAATTTTCAAGCTTGTCAATGAGAATTTCAAGGTTATTTCCTACTTCATTTGCCATTTTTATCACCCTTTATCAATAATAATATTATATCTCTCACCTGTTTGGTCAATATGAACCTTAATATATAGAACAGCATCATTGCTGGAACAATATGTCCCTTTATGCTGAATTCTCCTTCAATAACCTCTCTGTCAAATACGGCGTCTATCTCTATCTTTTTATCAAGAATACCGTTAAGCGCCCACGCCGCTCCGACTATCTGTCCCGTAAGCGCAGGGTCGGACATACCGAGTGTGCTGACCAGATAAAAATCATTGGGTTTAACGCCCTTTAACAGTGATTTCAAAAGTTTTATTACCGCACCGAGAAGCTTCTTTTTGTCGGAGGCAGGCATTTTAAGAAAATACTCGGCGTTCAGACCGCCTTTTGTCTTTTCTTCCTGTTTATCCGCACTGTCATCTTTATCGTTTATATTCGAGGAGCTGTCACTTATCGGTTCCTCAGCGGGCATTTTTATCCTTTTTACATCGGCCTTATATTTAGTACTGTCTGTTTTTAATTCCGACAGCTTTATTTTTCTGACCTGCGGGTCGGTTGCTTCCTCTGTGGTGTCTCCCCATTTTGCAGGCTTTATTACCGCTTCGGCCTCCTGTTTTTTAACTTTCTCCGTCGCAGTTTTTCCGGTCTTTGGCTTTTCCTGCTTTATGACCTTAACTCTGTTTTTCCCGTCTTTTGCCGCTTCGGCCTTTTCTTCGGCCTCTTTCTTTTCGGTATTGGCGGGCTTGGGTGTGACGGTTTCGGTTTTTTCATCGGCGGATTTATCGGCTTTCGCATTCTTTTTGCCGTCGAGCTTTATGTCTTTGCCGAACAGCTTTATTTTCAGACTGACCTCACTGCCGTCATATCCCGCACCTATATTCAGTATTCCCAACAGAAGCTTTATCCTTGCCTCTGCATTTATTTTGTCATATTTTTCTCCCTTTATTTCATAATACACAGGGCAGATAAGTATAACAACAGCCAGCAGAAGGATAACAGCCAGTATACCCAGCAGAAG
>JAQXNZ010000153.1 GCA_029098265.1 Clostridia bacterium
TTTTCAAATTCCTCGCAAACCTCTTTATAGCTTTCGGGCGTACCTATATCATAGCATTCGCCCTCAAAGGTATAGGCATATACTTCCTTTCTCTTATAAAGCCACTCAACAAAATATCCTGGAGCATCGGGTTTATTGCCCTCCTCTATATATTGGCTGAACATGGGGACGGTATCCCTTTTATACATATAGGTGGCATATACCGCCGTATCGCTCTTGGGCTCCTTGGGTTTTTCCTCAATATCCAGCACTCTGCCGTTTTTGTCAAGCAGTGCCACGCCGAACTGCTTAAGCAGCTCCCTGTTATCAAATTTCTTGACGCATACGCAGTCCCTGTCCTTCTTAACATAATAGTCATAATAATCCTTAAGCTTATATGTGAAGAAATTGTCGCCGGCAACAACCAAAAGCTCATCATCAATATTTTTTTCCTTTATGGCAAAAAGTATGTCGCCAATGGCACCCCTTCTTGTTTCCTCGGTTGTGGTGCCGTCATCAAGGACAGTCAGCTTCTTTTTACGCTTTGATTCCTTTGCCCACTCAAAGAAGCAGTCCGCAAACTTATGGTTTGAAATGACGATTATCTCCTTTACGGGCTCAATGGTTTCTATTTCGTCTATTATATAATCAATTATTGGCTTATTGTTTATAGGCAGAAGCGCCTTAGGTCTGTTTATTGTCAAAGGATAAAGTCTGGTCGCATATCCTGCCGCCAAAATTATAGCTATCATAACCTAACTCCTTTACGATTATTTATGCCGATATAATATAAGTCATACTCTAGCCTATTATAGCATAAATGAATTTATAATAAAAGTCAGCAATACCGCCTAATACAAAAATCTTTCTTAATTTTTAGGTAATTATCAACTGTCATCGCAGGGGAGCTTTGCCCACCTGCGTCAATATATCTATGAATAGACCAATCTAAATTCAAAAGTTTATTCAGGAACTTTTTAATTTAGCACCGTACAAGTTGAAATCCCTACAGGATTTCAACTTAGCGGCTACGCCGCATAGTAAACGTACTCGTCTTTTATTTCCTCTAAGGGTATGTCTATTCCAAGCAATGCCTGCGCCGTCTGATGATCTATCTCCTTAAGTCTCGGTATATCCTTGCTTCTGACCGTTGTCTTAAGCTCGTCCTCGGGCAGAGTCAGCATTTCATATACGCTTCTGACCACAAAATGGTTCTGCCAGTCGGCATTCTGGAACTGGGTCCATATCGGAACATAGGATACCTGTTTTATATATGCGTCATTGTTTCCGACCTTTTCAAGCTCTATATTCAGCAGTATGCTTGCATTTCTGGGCGGTGTGGTCTGGGATGAAATAAAGTTTCCCATAGAATACATTATAAATCCTGTCCTTGTTTCCCCGTTATCCTCCGTTATATCCACCGTTTCCATCGGCTGGAGCACATGGGGGTGGCTGGCAACAACTATATCTGCGCCTGCCTCAAGCATCATGTGCGCCCAGTTTTTAAACGTATCCCTGACATACTCCTCATATTCGTTGCCCATGTGCGGCATTACGACAATTATGTCGGGCTCAAGCTTTTCGGCTCTTTCAATATCGCTTTTTATAAGCTCCTCATCCATTATATTGACAAGCCAGCTTTCGGGCACATTTATGCCGTTGGTGCCGTATGTATAGGACAAAAAGGCTATTTTCATGCCGTTGACCTCTTTAATGAGGATATTGTCCCTTTCCTCCTGACTTCTGTAGGTGCCCACATGGTCTATGCCGAGGCTGTCCAGCATATCAAGGGTTCTGACAGCACCAGCCATACGTTTGTCCATACAGTGGTTATTGGCGGTTGTCACCAAATCAAAGCCTGCGTCCTTAATAGCATTAAGAAAGCTGTCGGGCGAATTAAAGCATGGATAATCGCTTATGCCCACCTCCGCACCGGCAAACACCGTTTCAAGATTTCCGATGGTCAAATCCGCCCTGTCGAAATACTTTTTCATGTCCGCAAAGTTATGGAAAAAATCATATTCTCCCGTTGAAGAATCGTATGCTTCGTTATACTGATAGCTGTGGCACATTATATCTCCCGTAAAGGTCAGCTTTACATTGCTTATTTTCTCAATGGTTTTTCCCTGCTTACGCACGGTAACATATTCGGCAGTCTCATTGAAAACAGCCTTCGCCATATCTATTCTGTCCGCAAAGCTGAACCCCTCAAACACGCACACGGCAAAAATAAGCACATCCGCAAAAATATATTTAGTTTTTCCTGTATTTCTTTTTCTCCGTTTCATACAGATTATTACCCTCACTGTCTATTATAACGACCAGCGGCATATCCTCCACATAGAATTTGTGGATTGCTTCCGTTCCGAGGTCCTCATAATCTATGACCTCGGCGCTTTTGATATGCTTGGCAATAAGCGCCGCCGCACCTCCCGTGGCGCCGAAATATACGGCCTTATTGCGTTTCATTGCCTCTATTACCTCGGGTGTTCTTGCGCCCTTGCCAATCATTCCCGTTGAGCCGTTATCGAGTATTGTGGGAGCGTATGCGTCCATTCTGCCCGATGTTGTGGGGCCTGCCGAGCCAACGGGTCTGCCGGGCTTTGCGGGCGACGGGCCCACATAATATATTATCTGATTCTTCAAATCAAAGGGGAATTTTCCTGTTTTCTCAAAGCCCTCCACCATTCTCTTATGGGCGGCATCTCTGCCCGTATAAATATATCCCGTAAGTCTTACGATATCTCCCGCTCTGAGTGAAGCGGCCTTTTCCTTGGTGAGGGGTGCTGTAATATCTACTCTCATAATGTCACCTCCGCATGTCTTGTCACATGACAGCTGATATTTACGGCAATTGGCATACCTGCAATATGGGTGGGATAGGACTCCACGTTTACGCCCAGCACCGTTGTCATTCCGCCGAGCCCCTGGGGGCCTATGCCGAGGTTATTCATTCTTTCCAACAGTTCCTCCTCCATTTCTCTGAGGTGGGGCTTATCCGAATGGGAGCCGATGGGTCTTAACAGCGCCTTTTTAGCCAGCAGTGCGGCCATTTCAAAGTTTCCGCCGACACCCACACCAACTACCATTGGAGGACAGGGATTGGGGCCCGCCTCATCAACAGCCTGAACAATGGCGTCCTTGGCGCCCTCTATGCCTGCCGACGGCTTAAGCATATAGATTTTGCTCATATTTTCACTGCCGAAGCCCTTGGGAGCAACGATTATTTTCAGTTTATCGCCCTCGACAATATCATAATGAATTATAGCCGGAGTATTATCCTTTGTATTTACCCTAATAAATGGGTCGCTGACAACGGATTTTCTCAGATAGCCCTCGGTATAGCCCTTTCTTACGCCCTCGTTAATGGCATCGGTAAGCAGGCCGCCGGTTATATGTACCTCCTGACCCAACTCTACGAATATTACTGCCATACCCGTATCCTGACAGATAGGCACACTCTCATTTTTAGCTATATCGGCATTATCCGTAATCTGGTTAAGTATTTCCCTGCCTATCTCGGACTTTTCCGTTTTCTTGGCATTTTCCAGTGCGCAGTAAATATCGTCGTTAAGCACATAGTTTGCCTTTATGCAAAGCTCGGAAACAGCATTTACTATTTCATTAAAATGTATTTCTCTCATAAAATCACCTAATTTATAAAGTTTTTTAGTAACTAAGTTACCTGATAATGTTTTTCGAAGCCTCAGCTTCGAGCTTATGTTTTTCCACTCTCCGAGTGGGTGACTTTTAGCCTTCCGAAGCCTAGGCTTCTAATTTCTGTTTTTTCGCTGTCCCAGCGAGTGCACGCAGAGGAAGGAGATCATTCGGAGTACGCCTTAGCACACCCAACGGCGCAATGTACTAATTGAGTAGGTGCGTTATAGGCTGTGAACATTGCAGGCCGTAGGGCGTCTAACATCGAAGCCCATTGTCTCCTGTCCTCTGTTCGCTTGTCTTGCCTT
>JAQXNZ010000154.1 GCA_029098265.1 Clostridia bacterium
CCGGGCTCCTGTCCATCCTTGTCTGAAAGCTCCTCACCATATACGAGCGCTATCTTTTTGCCGCATATTCCGACTCCGCATATCTCATTTGTCACCTCTGCCGAGGACTGTTCCGTTCCCGACTTGGTCAGCGATATGATATGCCTGTCGCCCACGGCTATTATTTCACTGCCTGACATATAGTATATTCTGAATATTATCTCGTCTTCCTTTTCAACGGCGGCATACATACTGTCGGTGTAGTCTGCCCCCATGTCCGCATCAACATAGAACAGTCCTATCTTTGACTTTATTTCTATTCCCGTCGTATCCATATAGCCTATTACTATGCTTTCTCCGTCGGGAGAAATATCACAGCACATGGGATAAACGCCCGAGTCGGCCTCTACCCTCTGGAACAGAAGGCTTCCCGAAAGGCTGTATACCGACACCATATAGGAGGAACCGCTGCTTATGACTCCCACATATCCGTTTTCCGCCAGAGAGACGCTCTGTATCGGGTCGGAGGTCTGCACGCTGTATACAGGTCCGTCCTCATTATACACCTTTATGCTCCTGCCGCCCGTTTCAAATATTGCCGTATATTTGTCTCTTTCGACAGCTATCGGAGACTCCATTGTGTATGGTTCGCTCCACTGCTGTTCCCAGGAGCTATTGTAAAATACCGCCCTGTCCTTTGTGTACTGGAGCGTATCGCTTCCGTAGGTACGGTAGTAGGTTCTGCTGTCTGCGCCGTAGGATATTACCTTGCCTCCGCTGTTAAGCGATATCCACCTGACAGCCAGCAGCAGTATTATAACCGCCGCCGCTGCCGACAGTATTTTTTTTATGCTGAAAGTGAGCCGTTTTGACGGCCATCTGTTGTTTCTTCCCATAGTCAGCTCTCCCGATATTCATTAGTATCAATAATACCATAACATTATAAATCATTTAAAGCATATTTGCATTATAAAGTTAAACAATGTACATGGCATTCGGACAATATTCTTATTTTATTTCTCATTTTTCTCAATAATGCCGTATATCGGCGAATCATTCATCCTATAACACGGCCGTCAGCTTCTCAATACCCTGATTTTTTTATTTTAAAGAAATATGTAAGAGTGCATATCAGCTGCAAAATGCCTGCAAGACCGAACAGAGGATATATAACGGTTACAAATTTTTCAAAGCTCACCGCCGAAAGCGCCGCCGCTCCTGTCGTCAGAGCCAAAACCGCACGAGTTTTCCCCATGCCGAACCGCTTCTGAAGAAAATCCGCCGCCGCCATACCGTCGCATACAGCCGTTGTCAGCACCGAAGCCAGAAAAACAGCTATATAGGCGGCATTGCAAAAACCGCCTGCCTTTGCGGCGGCGTATGCAAAGGGAAGTCCCGCATTAACAGCCTCTTTCCCCGATTGAAGCACCGCATTGCCTATCATAAGCCCCATTGCCGTCATTGCCGTACCGCACAGCAGTCCCGTCAGCAACCCCTCGGTTCTCTTTGATGATTTTTCAGCCTGTACCAGTACCGAAGCGGAGCATATTGTATTGTAGGAAACATATATCACAGCCGAAAGCAGCACCGATCCACCATGCCCGCCTATTACAGCCGCCTCTCCACGGGAGCATGCACCCACCGCCGCCGTACCTGCTATGAGAAGCGGCACAAGCATAACGCTTATACCCTCGACAGCGCCCATGCCCTTGAGCATTACCGCTGCACATACCGCCAGAAGCAGGCCTGCTCCGAGGGCGTATTTCATGCCGAACATCTCTCTTGCCGCCGTACCCGAGGCCGATGTCATCGCCGCAAACATCGCAAAGAAAAACAGACCCGATACCCATTCGGTAAAAATAGCCGTTTTTTCTCCCATAATAGTAAGCAGATATTCCCTGTAGGTGTTTATACCGTTTTTGTTTATTATTTCTGTAACGGCCCAGAACACAAGAAAAAACAGTATTCCTGCCGCCGCCGTACCTGCCTTCCACCTGTTTCCGAACACAAGGAAATAATCCGTTATCTCCCGTCCCGAGGCAAAGCCCGCACCGACCACCATTCCCACAAACACACAGGATTTTTTTACCGCCTTCAAAAGCAAGACCCCCATACTCCATCGGAAAAGTATATGGGGGTCATTTATTATTTATTCAGTATTTCCTCATAAAGAGCGATGTATTTCTTTGCCGAATCCGTCCATGACAGCTTTGTCTCCATGCAGTTCTTTACAAGCTTATCCCAGCTATCCTTATCTCTGTATACCTTGAGCGCCTCGCCCACCGCCCAGAGTATTCCGCCTGCGTCATAGGTGTCAAATAGGAAGCCGTTGCCTTCTCCCGTTGCGGGGTTGAACATGGTCACAGTATCTGCCAGTCCGCCTGTCTTTCTTACAACCGGAACGGTGCCGTATCTCAGGCTGAACATCTGTCCCAGTCCGCAGGGCTCAAAGCGTGAGGGCATAAGGAATATGTCGCCGGAAGCGTATATTTTCTGCGCCAGTGTGTCATCAAACATTATGCAGGAACAGAATCTGCCCTTCCATCGGTTTTCATAATATCTGAACATATCCTCGTATCTCTTTTCGCCGGTGCCCAGTATTACGAACTGTATGTCATTGTTCATAAGGCTTTCCATAGCATTTGCCAGTATATCAAAGCCCTTCTGGTCGGCAAGCCTTGATATCATGCACACCATAGGAACGTCCCTTTGCTCAAGACCCAGTCTTTCCTGCAGCAGACGCTTGTTTTCCTTTTTCTTGCTGCGGCTTTTTGTATTGAAATTGACATCGATTCTCTTATCCGTAGCGGGGTCATTGGCAACATAATCTATGCCGTTTATTATTCCCCTCAGCTTATCGCTCTTGGAGCGCATTATGCCGTCAAAGCCGTAGCCGTAGGCCTCGGTCTGTATCTCTCCTGCGTATGTCTCGCTGACGGTGCTTATCATGTCGGCGTACATAAGACCCGCCTTCATATAGCTCATACTGCCGAAAAACTCAACCGTGCCGTTGTCAAACAGATACCTCGGCAGGTCGAACATCTCCAACGATGATGGAGAGAAATTGCCCTGATACTGCAGATTGTGTATGGTGTAGAGTGTTTTTACGTTTTTCAGATATGATATTTTTTTATAGGTCTCCTTAAGTATCATCGGTATGGGACCCGTCTGCCAATCGTTGCAGTGAATTATGTCCGGTATAAAGTCAACAAAGGGAAGCATATCCAGCACCGCCCTTGAGAAAAAGGCAAAGCGCTCATTGTCATCATCATAGCCGTAAAGCTCATCCCTGCCGAAATAAAAGTCGTTTTCAATCATATATACCGGCACGCTGTCATTTTTATACAGTACGCCTGCCTTCTGTGTACGCCAGCCGAGTTTAACATTAAAGTTTCCCAAAAACTCAACTCCGGCAAAATTTTCATTCTTAATCTTTCTGAATTTCGGAATAACGACTCTGACATCAGCGCCCAATTCTCTGAGAGCCTTAGGCAGAGAGCCTACAACGTCTCCTAGTCCGCCGCTTTTTACGAACGGTGCGGCCTCTGATGAAACTATCAAAATTTTGAGACTTTCAGCCTGCTTCATGTTTGCAGCCTCCTTCTGTTTCATATAAAAACCTGCCCTCGGTCTGCGGATGCCCGAGTGTCGCCTGACAGCAGGACAATACATTTTAGGCAGTAACAATTAATTCAAGCAATGTAAAATCCATGCATGATCGGGATAAAACGGCTCCTAAAGCCCGTTAATCCGCATAACCTCGTAATTATATAATACACTTATTTGAGTGTAATGGCAATATTTTCATTACAGAGATTTTTGTACAGCCTGCTTTTCTAATCTCAGTATACACTTTTACCCCAATGTGGTATACTTCCCTTGAGGTGATAATAATGACAGAAAACAAAATTCCTTTAAGGAATGAAGCAGACAAAAAATACACATGGCATACCGAGGACCTTTTTGCGTCCGATGAGGTATGGGAGAAAAAATATAAGGAGCTTGAAGAAAAGGCTCCTCAGATAGAAAAATACAAGGACACGATGACTTCGGACGGAAAAGCCCTTTTCGAAGCACTGGGCTTTTATAATTCCCTTGCGGAGGAGCTTGACAGCCTCTATGTATACGCATATATGAAATTCCACGAGGACAGCACTAACTCGGTTTATCAGGGTCTTTCGGGCAAGGCTGACGCCCTCGCTGTAAAGGTTATGTCGCTGTCATCATTTATATGTCCGAAAATAGCGGAGCTTTCCAAGGAAACCGTTGACAGCTTCTATATTCAGTGCCCCGAGCTTAAAATGTATGAGCATTTTCTTGACGGCATACTGCGTCAGAAGGAGCATACTCTTTCCGAGGCCGAGGAAAGACTTCTCGCCTCTGCCGACGACATAGCCTCCGCATCGCAGACCATATTCACAATGATAAATGAGGCTGACATGGAATTCCCCGATATAACCGACAGTGAAGGCAAAAAGCACGGCCTGTCCCACGGAAAATATGTTTCCTATCTGGAAAACAATGACAGGGTTTTAAGAAAATCCGCCTTTGACACCCTCTACGAAACATATCTCAAACAGAAAAACACCATTGCCGCCACCTACAACGCATCGGTCAAAAAGGATATTTTCTATGCCAATGCCAGAAAATATAATTCTGCTTTGGAAATGGCTCTGGAAGATGACAACATACCCGTTTCGGTATACGACAATCTCATTGATGCCGTCCACGAAGCACTTCCGCTTATGCACAGATATGTGGCATTGAGAAAAAAACTTCTCGGCGTTGAGGAACTGCACATGTACGACCTCTATGCGCCCCTTGTCAAGGACGTGGACTGGAAGATTTCCTATGAGGAAGCCAAAAAGACCGTAAAGGAAGCCCTTTCCGTCATGGGCAAAGACTACACCGACGCATTGCAGAAGGGCTTTGACGGCGGCTGGATAGATGTTTACGAAAACAAGGGCAAACGCAGCGGCGCCTATTCCTGGGGAGCCTTCGGCGGACACCCCTATGTTCTGCTTAACCACAATGACACCGTAAACAGCATGTTCACCGTGGCCCATGAGATGGGTCATGCCCTGCACAGCTATTTCACCTGGGAGAAACAGCCCTTTGTATATTCGGGACATAAAATATTCGTAGCCGAGGTGGCCTCCACCTGCAACGAGGCACTGCTTATGGAGTATCTTCTCAAGACCGAGACAGACCCCTCAAGACAGCTTTACCTTATCAACTATTTCATGGAGCAGTTCAGGGGAACTCTGTTCCGCCAGACCATGTTTGCGGAATTTGAGAAGAAAGCCCACGAGATGTCAGCCTCGGGCACGCCTCTCACCTGCGAAAATCTTTCGGCTGTATACCATGACCTCAACAAGCTCTATTTCGGAGACGACATCTTAATTGACGACTATATCGACATAGAATGGGCAAGGATTCCCCATTTCTACAACGCCTTTTATGTATATCAGTATGCCACCGGCTATTCTGCGGCCATAGCCCTTTCAAGGAAAATACTTAACGAGGGTCAGCCTGCCGTTGATAGGTATCTGGATTTCTTAAGCAAGGGTTCATCGGAGTATTCCATTGATCTGCTCAAGGGCGCAGGCGTTGATATGACCTCTAAAAAGCCCATAGAGGACGCTATGGAGGTATTCAGAGGACTGCTTGACAAGATGGAGAAGCTTTCTTTATAAATTATATTTTTTAGGCTATGCGAAGCCGAGGCATAAAGATGATTGTTATACACACTCCGAGTGTGTGGTTTTGCAATCCGAAGCCTCGGCTTCAAATTTTAGTTTGTTGCAACTAATGTTACTTAAAAATGTTTTTCAAAGCCTCGGCTTCAATGAGAGCTTATACACACTCCAAGTGCATGAAATTGCTTTCCGAAGCCTCGGCTTCGAATTTATGTTTCTCCACTCTCCGAGTGGGGTTATGTTGGGGGAAAGGGAAATCTCGGAGTTGCGAAGCCCGAATTCCCTTTCCCCCAACGTCCCCCAATCCCTTTTGGGCGACGCTTTTTAAACCCAAACAAGTCGGACGTTTATTTAGCAAGTACACGGCAATACATTCCCGACCTGCGTCCGGGTTACTGTTGTGCACAGCAGTCATAAGTTAATAGCTTAGATTTTAAGGGAAACATTGCGATATGTTTTATAAAGCAGTGCCGCGGGCGAAGTTCGCGAATGTATCACTGTTAATCAGCCGACCAAAAGTCAGGTCTGTTTGGGTTTAAAAAGCGTGTCCAAGAAAGGAGAGGGGGATTGGGGAGAGGAAACTGCGGACTTCGCAATTTAAGCTGTTGCCTCTCCCCAAGGTATTAGCGCTCGCCAGAGCGCAAAGGACACCCACTCGGAGAGTGGAGAAACATAAATTTGAAGCCGAGGCTTCAGAAAGCAATTTCACGCACTCGGAGTGTGCGCAAACTCTCCTTTGCGCATAGGCATTGCGATGCCGATAAACTAAAATATATTTTGTTATAAAGTAACAAAATCCCCTTTCATCCGTTTCATAGTTAAAGGAGGTGAAAAGCTTGAAGGACATTGAAGAAATATATACCGCCTATGCTCTGCCCGTCAAAAAATACGTTATGACCCTTTGCGGCAGCTCTGCTCTGGCCGATGACATAACAGCCGAAACCTTTTTAAAGGCCGTCAAAAACATCGATAGCTTTCATTCGGGCAGAATGCTGACATGGCTTTGTGCCATTGCCCGCAACACATATCTGGATTATGCAAACCGAAAGGAATACAAAAATAAACCTCTAGATGATGTCTGCGGCGCCGCTTCGGCACTGTCCTCTCCCGAGGAGGATTACATAAAAAAGGACGAGCGCCTTGCCCTGTACAGATATATTCAAAGACTGGAGCCGGAGCTTAGGGACGTGGTATATCTGCGGATATTTGCAGAGCTGTCCTTTAAGGAGATAGGAGATATACTCGGCAAAAGCGAAAACTGGACAAGAGTGACCTTTTACCGAAGCAAAAACAAGCTGAAAGGATGGATGGAAAATGAAAAATAAGCTTCCCTGCGAAATAATAAAAGACCTGCTGCCCACCTACATTGACGGGCTGGCAAGTGCGGCAACGTCTCAGGCCGTTGAGGAACACCTGAAAGGCTGTACCGAATGTGCGGCACTTTATAACACCATGAAAAAACAATGCACCGTTGATACAGAGGAAAAAGCAAAGGACACGGAAAAGGAAAAGGCTCTGTTCAAAAAAATAAATAAAAAGCTCACCAGAAAGACCAGAAACACAGCCATTGCGGGAATAATCGCAGTCATTGCCGTTATATGCGCTTCACAGCTGCTTTTTGTAAGAGCTTTGAAGGAGGTGCCCCTTTCCAATGTTTCGGTCAGTGCCTCCGTATATCCCCTTAAGGAGCTGGCGGCTGTATCGGCTAAAACCAAAACCGACGTTGACAGCTATTCGGTTGTAATATCAAAGGACGAAAGCTATGAGGACCCAATTTTCAGAATAAGCATACCGGATACAGCCTACAGCGATATAGGCATTACCGAAAGCGCTATGAATGAATGTGAATATGTCTCCCTCATATCCTGGGACTCGCCCTATGTTATCAAGGATATCAGCTTTGATTACAGCACGTCAGGCAACGAAAACATAATGTATATAAAAGCCTTTAAGACAACACTTTTAAACAATAAGGCCGCAGGAGACAGTGCCGCAAGCAGCACCATACAGTTCGGCGACACGGACAAAATAGTTTACGTTGACAAAAACGGCTCAGAAACCGTTCTTTGGGAAAAACAATAATAAAATTTCAGTCGGCTATGACAGGACGTTTTCTTTCACAGCCGACTTTTTTACTTTATCCCTCAGGGAAGTATTAGTTTTGTTCCGTAATATATTACATCGGGGTTCTTTATGTTGTTCAGCTCAATTATTTCTTCCAGCCTGCTGTCATCGCCGTAGAACAGCCTGCATATTTCAGCCAGCGTGTCTCCCTCCTTTATAGTATATATTCTTTCGCTTTCCCCCTCTTTTTCTTCGTTCTGCGTTTTATTCTCGGCGGCCATCACGGTTATGACGGGGCTGTAATTGGATACGTCCTTGGCAAGAGCCTGGGTCTCCTGCCTCTGTTCCTCAACGGTCTGCTTTACCGTCACCACCTCGTTTTCCAGGCGGTCAAGCCTTGACACACTGCTTGCCAGGCTCATGCTCATCAGTATGCATATAAGGCACATCACAGCACTGACGCAGGTAAAGGCCGCATATTTGAACCTGACCTTTTTCACCTTGTCCGCATTTTTGCTCATAAGCACCTGCCGTATTTTTGCAGCGGCGTCTATATGGCTGTTTTCATTCTCCTCATCTTCGATATCCACACCCGTGTTTTTGGGCTGTACAAGACTGTTTGCCAACATGTACTCCTGCATCTGTACATTTTTTTCATAATAGACAAAATATCCTTTTACAGGTCTCAGTGCCGAACCGGCCTCGTTCAGCACATAGAACCTGTCCAGCCTGTCCGTGGGATCCACAACAAAAAACACCTGTGTACCTGCCCCGAACACCTTCTTGTGATAGGCCTCGTCCCTTGATGTGACAAAGGCACCGAAGGAGGGACGGGAATGCATCCAGCCCACAATATTCAGTCCGCTGAAATATTTCTCCATATCCTCGCTTATGTACTTCCAGCTCTGGCTTGTGATTGTCTCCATTCCCTTGAGCTTCTCGGTAAACCTGGCCTGAATGACGCCGCTGATGAATACGGTGTTCATTCCGTCTATGACAATGTTTTTTCCCATGAGCACCGCCAGCTTTTCGCCGTTGACACTGCTTCTGGCATATTGATAAAGATATGTATGGACATAGTCCTCCATGTATATTCTCAATCCGTCATCGACAGCACCCATTTGTCTGACGTTGGTCGGAAAGGCTGTACCGTTTGTTTCAAAATCAGTCTGCATATTTTTTCCTCCCTTTGCATACACTGTTACGTTGGTTAAAATATACCACCCGTGCGAGGAAAAAATTGTCAAATGCTGTTGCCACCTCACCTTATTAAATCGCAATATTCGCCAAAAGCACTCTCTATCACAAATCTATAGCCATATCTTCCGACTTGTATATATTTATTACAGCCACATACACCGGGAAGGGTTCGGAAAACCGGGAAGGTTTTCTGACCGGAATCCAAAGCCGAGCTTTGCCCGGCTTTGGAGAACAGCAGATTTAAAAAAATTTTCCAGAATTTTATTGAAATCTGCTGTTCATGCCTTAATATAAAACAAGCGGAAAATCCGAAGATTTTCCGCTTAAACGCTCAGCACTCTTATATCATATACTTTTCGCTCTTTTCGGGCTTTGCATCAAGCTCTGCCTTTTTCTGTTCATATCCCGGTCTGCCGAACATTGCATAGGTTGCATTTTTGCCTTCCTCAACACCGGGCTGGTCAAAGGCGTTGATGTTGAGAAGCTCACCGGCAAAGCCTGTGGCAACCTCAAACATATACATCAGCTCTCCCAGTGTGAATTCATTGACCTCGGGAAGGGTTATTGTCATATTGGCTTTTCCTGCCTTCTGCAGAGCATACTCCGTTGCCATCTGCTCTGTAGCAATAAGTCTGTTCTGGGTAACTCCGCCGAGGAAGCCGAGACTGGGAATATCTCCGTAAATATCGGGAATAGTCATTGTCTTTCTGAATTTATCCACACCGATAAGCACAATCATCTTATCGAAGGGACCCTCTGTATAGAGCTGAACCTGTGAATGCTGGTCCGTAACACCGAGGGATTTTACAGGTGTCTGTCCTGCGTTTACAATATTGCCTGAATTGTCGGTCTTTTTGCCGAGGGACTCCGCCCAAAGCTGTGCAAACCAGTCGGATATATATTTAAGGCTGTCCGCATAGGGCATCATAACTGAAATGTTCTTACCCTGTTCCATTGCGATATAGCTTAACAGTGCGAACATATAGGAAGGATTTTTGTAAAAATCCTCATTCTTTGAAAGCTCGTCCATGTAAGCGGCGCCGTCAAGCATAAGCTCGATATCTATTCCGCACATGGCGGCGGGAAGCAGTCCCACAGGTGTGAGCTCGGAAAATCTTCCGCCTACGCCCGAAGGAATAATAAATGTCTTATAGCCTTCCTCCTTGGCAATCTTTATAAGGTTGCCCTTTTCGATATCCGTTGTGCATACGATATGCTTTGCAGCTTCCTCTCTGCCCAGCTTTTCAACGAGGAGTTCCTTTATTATCATAAACTGGCTCATGGTCTCCGATGTACTGCCGCTCTTGGAAATGCAGTTGAATATGCACTTTGCGGGATCAATTACGTCAAAAAGATATGCCAGTCTTTCGGGGTCTACGTTATCAGCCACATAAAGCTTGGGATATCCGTCCCTCTTTTCCTTGGGCAGCTCGTTGTAGAAAGGGTGGTTAATAGCCTGCTGAACGCATATAGGGCCCAGTGCGGAGCCGCCGATACCGAGTACAACAAAGGCCTCTGTATCATCCTTTACGGACTCGACATACGCCTTAATATCCGCAACAACCTCTTTCTGGTTGTAGGGAAGCTGTCTCCAGTCCATGCCGCCGTTCAGACGCTTTTCCTCCATTGCCTTGTGGGCTTTGGCCGCCTTTCCCGAAAGAGCTGAAAGCTCAGCATCGGATATGCCGTATTCACCGACATATTTTTTCATCATATTGTTATAGTCAATCCTGATTTTGTGCTCTCTTTTCTGGTCGTCTGAATATATCATGGCAATCTCCTCCTAAATTTAATATATTTTATTATAACACAAATCATGGAATTATTTAACTATAAATCAGCAAAAAACAGACAGCCTGTTACAATTTTTTGCTGTCTGCTTTTCGTTTCACACCTTTGTGAACAAATATTCAGTTGTAAAAGCTTATCCCAGGGCAGTCTCCGGGTCAACGGTCATATCATCAAACATGACCGTAAACTCAAGGTGGGGACCCATAGCCGAGGAATAAATGGAAGGCTGCGCTACGTTTCCGAGCACTTCACCCTTTGATACAGTATCACCTGCGGCAACCTTTATGTCCGCAAGCTGGCTGTATGTAGTCTTCCAGCCGTTTTCATGCTCCACAACAACATAATTTCCAACTGTTTCGTCCTCAAATACCTCTTTTACCGTTCCGTCAGCGGCGGCGCACACAGCCTCTCCCGCCTCTGCGGCTATGCATACATTGCTGTTTGTTCTGTACTGGTCGAGGGTAGCGTCATATACGGGACTTACGGGACTGTAGCCCATCAGTATGTCTCCTTCAAGGGGCCATGAAAGGGCTATTTCAAAATCGTCCCCTTCCTCACCGTCAAGGAGTGCTGTATTTTCTGTCTCTTTGTTCTGCATTTCGGGCTTTGTTTCAGGCTTGGCAGCTTTGTCCGTCTCCTTCTTTGAGGAAGCACTGTTTGCATCAGTCTTCGGCTCTGTCTTTTGCTCAGTTGATTTCGGCTCAGCATTTTTATTGGTCAGCACCGGCTCACTGGAGCTGTTCAAAGCCTCCTGTTCAGCACTGCTTTTATCGTTTCCCCTGTTATAGGCCGCCGCCCCTGCACATATTCCCGCCACTACGATGAACGTGAACACTGCGGCAAGCTGTCCCTTGCTGTTCAAAAATTCCATGAACTTGTTCCTTTTCATTTTGGCACCTCCGTATTAATGAAATCATTTGATTTTCATGGAGATATTATTGCCCTGAATCATACTGTTTATTCAGCCTTAATCAGTCCCTATATAAAAACAAAGAAAGCCTTGTTCGGCTTTCTTTGTTTTTGGTATTATGCTTACTGTTTAAACGGCGTTTAAACAAATATTTTATTTAATAATGTCTGCAACAATCTCGTCCGGGATAACGAACTCCGGGGAACCCTGGGCACCTGCGGCAACCTCATATTTATCGAAGCAGATTACGATATTGCCGTCATTATTGATGTAGAAATTCTGGTCGTCCTTTATTTTTTCAAAGTTTTCCATAATGTCATCGTTTACCCAGAACATTCCGTCCTCCTCGGCATTTCTTCTTTCCATTTCACCCCTGATGTATTCGCTTATAGGTGTTACATAGTCGGCGCCGTCCTTAAAGAGTCCCTTAAGTGTGTATATCTGTCCTGTATGCTTGTCGATTGTGTAGAAATTATGCACAGTCATTGATGAGCCGGAAGCATAGAAAGTATAAACATCTATGGCAAGCACATCTTCATTATCAGTTTTAACATTATAGCTGTATTCTATGCCCATGTGTACGGTTTCATCGCCGAACTCCTCTTTAAGCTCCTTAACGCTCTGCTCAAAGCCTGCAATAACGCTCTGAGCCTGCTCCTGGAATTCATCGTTAAGCTTATCCTGAATTTCCTTATCAAGAAGTCCCTCAAGCTGAGGCGTTTCAACCTTTATCTCATATCCGTTATCCTCCCACTGGTATCTGCCGAAGGTTATTACCCTTACTATCTCGCTCATTACAGGCACATTGCTCATTGCGTAGGCAAATGTGGGACTTACATTGGCTGCCAGACCTACCGACAGCACCAGCGCCGCCGCTGTAGCTGCACATGTTCTGTATACTCTTATTCTTCTTGATTTTTTAATCTCTTTTTCCGCTTTCATAATTAAATCCTCCGATGCTTTTATATTTTCGTATTGGTTTTTAAATTCATCTATCCGTTTACTCATAATCGTCCACCATATCCTCCTTCAAAAGTTTAAGCGCTCTGTAAAGCCTTGTTTTAACGGTATTCTCATTTATCCCCAGAACCTCGGCTATATCCTTTATTTTCATGTCCTCAAAATATCTGAGAACTATTATCTCCGTGTATTCCTTGGGCAGCTTTTCTATCAATTCGTTTATATTTGATATGTTATAGCTATCCTCACAGGCGCTGTCGTTTTCCATACTGTAAAGAGGCACCACCTTCTGACTTTTTTTAATATTCGTTATAGCGGTGTTTGAAACGATTGCGAAAAACCATTGCTTTATTTTACCTGTATCTTTTATTTTATCGGCCGCCTTAAGCGCTTTTACGATGCTTTCCGAAACAACATCCTCAGCATCATGTTGATTTTTCATATATGTAAACGCGAACCGGTATGCGTTATCAATATTCCCCTTTATAAATTCTTCTACGAGCTTTCTTTTGCTCATGTTTTCACCCTCTCGATGCAGCATCTATTTTATTTTAATCTGTTTACACTCATAAGACATTTGAGCTTTTAAAAAAGTTTTAGTATATTGGCATCACGATGCCGAGGCTTCAAGTCGACTGTCCTACACACTCCGATGTAGTGAAGTTGGCTTTCCGAAGCCTCGGCTTCTAGTTTTCGTTTTTTCGCTGTCCCAGCGAGTGCACGCATGGGAAGGAGACCATTCGGAGTACGCCTTAGCACACCCAACGGCGCAATGTATCAATCGGGTAGGTGCGTTACATAAAGTGAACATTGCACGCCGTAGGGCGTCTAACATCGAAGCCCATTGTCTCATGTCCTCTGTTCGCTCGTCTTGCCTTTCTCACTGCCGTTCGCAATTCTGCGTAGCTCACAGAAAGTCGCTCTCCCTGCATCTGCCGCAGGCAGCGGTCGAGCTTGTTTCCCCTCGCGACCCCATTCTCTTTCGGACACGCTTCAAACCCAAACAAGTCGGAAATTTGTTTAGCCGGTTCAAAGCAATACATTC
>JAQXNZ010000155.1 GCA_029098265.1 Clostridia bacterium
TGATACGATACCTGTTGTAACTATGTTTGTAAGGGAGATGATTTCAAGCTCCTCTGAAATAATGTTGTTTTTGCAGTCCTCCATAGCCTTTGCGCCGTACTGAACAAGGGGTTTGTAGCACATATCTCCGATGTGTACGCCCAGAGCCTGTCCAAGTGTAATCTTATGACCATCTTTAACGGCAAGTGATGTCTCAAAATGCTTTGCCATTGTGTCGCCGATACCTGCCCAGAGATATATATCGGGAGCCTCTGCGATAATCTTTGTATTTACGAATACATGTGTAGCTGTTTCATGCACTGCGTATGTGTCTCTTGCCTCATGGTTTGTGTAGTACATGATAGCTTCTGCCGAAGCTGCGGCACATGTGGCGGCAATTGTGGGGAATGTGAAGAAAGGCTTATGGTCAACAAGTCTTGCTGCATACTTTGCCGTATCGATAGCTTTTCCGCCGCCGAATACGAATACCATATCGGCATCCTTATATGCCTGTGTAGCTGCTATTTCCTCTGCGTATTCAATAGCTGCCTCTCCGCCGTACCAGATATAGTCTGTAACAGTGATGTCTGAATCTTTAATAGCCTCTTCAAGAACGGGTCTTGCAGCGGCAAGGGCTCTTTTTCCTCCGATAACAACTGCTTTCTTTCCGTATGCTCCGCAGATAGCAGGCACTTCGTTATAAGCGTCGGGTCCTACTGTATAGTTTACGATAAACTGATTTACTGCCATTTCAAATGACCTCCTCAATGTTGTTTTACTTATCTCTTTCAATCATTCTGATTATCAGAACGTCATTCTATATTTATTATAGTTTTATTTTATTTGCCACAGGATAAAAAGTCAATAGCTTAAATACAAAAATAACCGCTCTTTGATTATTTTCTGCCCTATTGACATTTTTAAGCACCCAAAAGCCCCAAAATACAATCATTATTTATAAATTCGCCGCAAATTTCGAGCCAAATTATACCATTTACTGCGAAATAAAAGGGAACAGACATATAATTTACCTGCCTGTTCCCGTCGGTATTTATTCAAAATATCCCATAAACTTCGATATCCTGCTGCATGTATCGGTCAGATTGGGGCGTATGATATTGTTTATCTTTTCATCGGTTATTCTGTCTGACGGTCCGCTGACGCTGACGGCAGAAACGATTTTGCCCGTATAATCCCTGATTGGCATGGCGAAGCATCTCATACCGGGAATAAGCTCCTCGTCGTCCATAGAATATCCGTTATTCCTTATTTCATCAAGCTTCTTCATAAGCTCATCTTTGTCCACTATGGTATTGGGACTGAATTTTTTAAATTCCGTCTCCCTGAAATACTTCTCAAGCATATCGTCGGACATATCGCTTAAAAATATTTTGCCTATGCCGGTGGCATAGAGAGGCTCTCTGTCTCCCACCTGCGAATTTACAAGTATCATGTGCCTGTACTCTATTTTGCAAATCAGCACCGATTCCAGCTCATTAATATTAAGTATTCCCAGATTTATGCTTTCCTGTATCTTATTGCTGAGCTCCTCCAATATGGGCACATAGTTGATGTTATTGATGCCGTGCTGTTTGGGAACGCTGCTGCCCGAATGGAAAAGTCCCCAGCCCAGTCTGTAGGTCGTTCCTCCGGAGTCCTCGGTCTTTTCTACATAATCGTAGGCCATAAGCGTATCCAGCAGACGGTGCACACTGCTCTTGCCCATGCCCAGCTCCTTGCTGAGCTCATTGAGCGTTGTTCCGTTCAGCGACGAATGGTCTTTTAAATAATCAATAATATCCAATGCCTTCTCCAAAGTCTGCACCGGATACTTAGGTACATATCTATGTTTTTCATCGTTCACAGCTAAAATCCCCACTTTCATGTCTTATTACCAAGTATATAGTTTAAAAATTCGTTTGTAAACCCAAAAATTGCATTCAAAAAATTTATCATAGAAATTGCTCAAATGGTATTGACAATATAAAATCGTCATTGTATCATTATCTAGAAAGCTGTTCTAATTATCAGAATGCAAATGATACCCTTACCGAAAGGAGTTTTTATTAATGAATCGAGTAACCGTTGATTATGAGAGATGCAAAGAGTGCGAATACTGCCTTAACTTCTGTCCTAAAAAGACAATACTCAAAAAGAGTGAGTCTGTTAACAAAAAAGGATACTACGGCGTAGTCGCTGTCAACCTTGAGGATTGCATTGCCTGCGGTATATGTGCAACAATGTGCCCGGAAGGTGCAATAAAAGTCGAGAAAGATATTTGATCAGGGAGGTAATTACAAATGGGCGAAAAAGTTTTTATGCAGGGTAACGAAGCCTTCGCAGAAGCCGCAATCCGTTCAGGCTGCAGATATTTCTTCGGATATCCTATAACACCCTCCAGCGAGATGCCTGAGTACTTTGCAAAGAAGGCTCCCTCTGAAGGACTTACATTCATACAGGCAGAAACAGAGGTTTCAGCCTTCAACATGATCGCAGGCGTTGCCGCAACAGGCAAAAGAGGCATGACAGCAACATCAGGCCCCGGCTTCAGCCTTGGCTGTGAAGCTATGAGCTATATGTCGGCTGCAGGTCTTCCCTCGGTAGTAGTATATGTTATGCGTCCCGGCCCGGCCGACGGCGACATCCTTGCTTCACAGGGCGACTACTTCCAGATGGTAAAGGGCGGCGGACACGGCGATTACAACAACATCGTTCTTGCTCCCTACTCAGTTCAGGAGTTCGCTGACTGCGCACCCCTCGCTTTCGAGCTTGCGGAAAAATACAGAAACCCCGTTATCGTTGCCAGCGACGGTATGCTTTCCAAGATGATGGAGAACGTAGTTCTTCCCGACAGAACAGAAGGCCCCGGAGAATTTGAAGGCTGTGTAAACGGCGCCAAGGGCAGAGAACACAACGTAATCACAACATGTGCTACAGGCCCTCAGCAGTGGGAACAGTTCAACCTCGCTCTCCAGAGCAAATTCGCTCAGATAAGAGACAACGAACAGAGATGGGAATGCTACAACACAGAGGACGCCGACATCATCATCGTTGCCTTCGGAACAGTAGCAAGAATCGCTCTTACAACAATCAAAATTGCCAGAGAGAACGGCCTTAAGGTCGGCATGATCAGACCTATCACATTATGGCCCTTCCCCGTAAAGGCATTTGAAGGACTTACAGGCAAGGAATTCTTTGTTTCAGAGCTCAACGCAGGCCAGATGGTAGAGGACGTTAAGCTTGCCGTAAATGACAACGAAAGAGTTCATTTCTACGGAAGACTCGGCGGCATCACACCTACACCTCAGGAACTCTACGAAGAAATCGTAAAGCAGTGTAAACATTGATTGGAGGTAAAAGAGAATGAGCATTGTATATGAGAGACCTCATGTTCTTACAGACGAGCAGTTCACATTCTGCGGCGGCTGCGGACATGGTATTATAAACAGACTTATCGGTGAAATAATCGAAGAGGAGCACCTCGAGGAAAAGACTATACTTGTATGGCCCATCGGCTGCTCGGTTTATTCTGATAAATATTATAACGTAGACTCCATCTGCGCCCTTCACGGACGTGCTCCCGCCCTTGCAACAGGCATTAAGAGAGCCCTTCCCGAAAACATGGTACTTGTATATCAGGGCGACGGCGACATGGTTTCCGAAGGCATGGCAGAAATCGTTCATGCCGCAATCAGAGGAGAGAAATTCTCGGTTATCTTCGTTAACAACGCTATCTACGGCATGACAGGCGGACAGATGGCTCCCACAACACTTATGGGACAGAAGACAACAACATCACCCTACGGAAGAAGTGACGAAAACGCCGGCAAGCCCCTTCCTATGGCTGAGTTCATCTCCAACATCGCAGGCTGCTACTACAGCGAAAGAGTAACTTTAACAGGCCCTGCAAACGTAAGAAAGACAAAAGCCGCCATCAAAAAGGCTATACATAATCAGCTCGAAGGCAAAGGTCTCAGCTTCGTAGAAGTACTTTCACCCTGCCCCACAGGCTGGAACATGAAACCCGTAAAGGCTATGGAGTGGATTGAAACAAACATGCTTGACATGTATCCTCTCGGAGTATTTAAAGATCTTGATAAGGAGGCCGAATAAAAATGAAAAGTGAAATCATTCTTTCAGGCATAGGCGGACAGGGAACTATTCTTATGGGTAAGATGGCTTGCTCCGCAGCCGCTAAAAAAGGCCTCAACGTAACACTTGCTCCCTCATACGGACAGGAAAAAAGAGGCGGACGTGCCAGCTGTCAGGTAGTTATCTCAGAGGAGATCGGTTCTCCCGTTATCTCTGCTGCCGATACTATCCTTGTAATGGACGAAAAGAGCTTTGATGACTATGAAAGTCATGTAAAGGCCGGCGGCACATTTATCATAAATACATCCATGATCGATAAGAAGTGCGCAAGAACAGATATCAACGTGATTGAGATTCCCTTCACTGAGATAGCTACAGAGCTTGGCTCCGCCAAATCAGCAAACATGGTTGCTTTCGGTGCAGTTGTAAAGACACTTAACGTAATCTCCGTTGAGGATGCCGAGGCCGCAATCAAGGCCAAGATGAAGCCCGAGCTTGTTGATGTAAACATCAAGGCTTTTGAAGCAGGCTATAATTTTAAATAAGCTAAAACACCGTTGGGAAAAGCGGCTTTTTCGTTAAGAACAGCCGGCTTTCCCGCCAAACGGTTTATATTTAACAGACATCAGTTATCAATATTTAAGGAGGATTTTATTATGGTAGGAGAGAAAGTAGTTCTTCATGCAATGATGAAGGGCAGCGACGGACACTATGTTGGCGGTCTTGTAAACGGCGCAAGAATAGTACATTACTGGGGCGACGTAGGAACAGAGCTTATGGTTCGTGTAGACGGTGACATCAGCCTTTTCCTCGGCTATGAAGAAATCAACTTCACAGCTCCCGTATATGTAGGTGACTTCATGGAATATGTAGGCTGGATTGAAAAGGTTGGCAACACATCTTACACATGCAAATTTGAAGCTTACAAAGTTGCTACAATGTGTGACAGAACTGACATGGATATGACAGATGTTGAGCACACAGCTGCTACAGCTTGTGTACCTCCCGTACTCTGCGCAACAGGTACAGGCAGCCTTTACATCGCTAAGAAAGACCAGAGAGGCGAAACAGACCCCGCTTTCGTACACGAGCACACTGTAAAGAAATGATTTAAAAAATAATCTTTGTTTGATATAAATTTAAGGAGGCTTTTATCATGGTAGGTAGAAAAGTAGTTCATCATATAATGATGAGAGGTGCAGACGGACATTATGTAGGCGGCCTTGTAAACGGCGCAAGAATAGTAGATATGTGGGGAGACGTAGGAACAGAGCTTTGCGTATACGCAGACGGCGACATCAGCCTTTTCCTCGGCTACAAAGACATTCAGTTCACAGCTCCCGTATATGTAGGCGACTTCATGGAGTATGTAGGTTGGATTGAAAAGGTCGGTAACACATCATACACATGCAAATTTGAAGCTTACAAAGTTGCTACAATGTGCGACAGAACAGATATGGATATGACAGGCATCGAGCACACAGCTGCTACAGCTTGCGTTCCTCCCATCCTCTGCGGTACAGCAACAGGAAGCCTTTACATCGCTAAGAAGGACCAGAGAGGCCCTCAGCACCCTGACTTCCAGGACGTTGTTCACACAGTAAAGAAATAATCTGAAACATACTTTCCAAAAAATGTCCGTTAAACCGACGGACATTTTTTATTTGCCTCAAACAAAAAGCACTCGTATAGTTTTATCCACACGAGTGCTCTGTTTTATTCTGTATTCGTTTCTGTCAGCCTTGGCTACTTTAACTCATTGTGATGTCAAGGCCGTTTTCTCCTATCTGAACGGAGCCGTCCATAAGAGAAAGATATGGTGAAAACTCCACAGTATTTCCCTCATAGGTAAGCCTTACGGTTGCATCGGGGAAAATATCGCTGACATTGCACTGTATTATAAAGGGCTTACAGTCGCTTTCCTCATATACCTCTGTTGAGGTCATTGTCTCCATATCGTTCTTAAGCAGTGTAAGCTCCATATCGGAATATCTGGGGATAATCAGATAATACTCTCCGTCGGAAAAATAGTGGACGGGAACATTGTCATCGTCAAGATACTGCTCCGTATAATAGCTGATATCATCCATTTCCTGATAGCCGAGATATGCGGCGGCATAGTACTGACCGTCCTCAAAGGGAATGCTGTCAAGCTTGCTTTCTTCCTTTACTTCCTCATGGATTTCCTCTTGAACTTCCTCCTGCACTTCTTCCTGTTTTTCCTCATTCACGCCATCATCTGTCTTTGACGTCGAAGCTGTGCATCCGGAAAGCATCAGCAGGCAGGACAGAACAGCCGTAAAACCGATTAACGCTCTTTTCATAGGACTACCTCCGGCTTTTAACGATTTTTTTCCGCTTATCAGTTAAGCTTTGAAAATTCTACGGCAATCTTACTTGCTGCTCTTGCGTTGTTATATGCAAGCTCAAGGTTTGAAGCAAAGGATACGCCCTCTGTAAGGTCCTTGATATGGCTTAACAGGAAAGGTGTTGTGTCCTTACCGTGGATACCCTGCTCCTCGGCAAGTCTGAGAGCTTCGTTAATAACTGCTTCCATCTTGTCATAGTCAAGGGCATATTCCTCGGGAATGGGGTTGCCGATAACAAAGCCGCCCTTAAGACCGAGATCCCATTTTGTCTTCATTATTTTTGCAATCTCTGCCTCTGTCTCTGCTCTGTAGTCAAGCTTGAGTCCGCTTGTTCTGCAGTAGAATGCAGGGAACTCGTCTGTTCTGAGGCCGAGTACGGGAACACCGAAGGTTTCAAGATATTCAAGTGTAAGTCTGAGGTCAAGCAGTGACTTTGCACCTGCGCAGATAACTGCAACACCTGTGTTGGCAAGCTCCTGAAGGTCGGCGCTTATATCCATTGTCTTTTCTGCTCCTCTGTGTACGCCGCCGATACCGCCTGTGGCAAATACTCTGATACCTGCCATTGATGCAATCATCATTGTTGTGGCAACTGTTGTGGCGCCTGTCTTGCCTGTTGCAAGATATACGGCAACGTCA
>JAQXNZ010000156.1 GCA_029098265.1 Clostridia bacterium
ATTGTTTTTGGATTTCTGTGTATTTTCTTTGCCTTTTTCAACCATTTCCACATGCGACGATAGCCGTAGGTCTTGTCGCACTTGTCCTGTTGTTCACGAATAATCGCAGCCAAGGCTGTATCATGTGCAGGCTGATCCATATGTTTGATATAGTCATAGTAACCGCTACGCGATACACCAAAGAAGCGGCACATCGCTGACACCGGATAACGATTGCGGTTCATATAAACTATTTGATATTTTGTGCTAGGCCTCACTTTCTTCCTGTTAATTGCAGAAAATCCCGCAATAATTTGTTCTCCATCTTCAGGCGATTGATCTCGTATGCCTATTCAGCAACAACATCTCTCGGTGGTGCATCCTTGCGTAGACGGCCTTTGGGGCGTGGGACAATACCGGCACGCAGTTTGGCATCTTTATCACGTTCACGCTTGAGCAATCTCTTTACCACAAACTTGTCTGAAAATCCAAAATGCTCTGCTGTTTCACGCTGTGTTTTCCCTGCTGCTGCCATATCTCCGGAAGCAATTGTTGAACTTGTTCATATTTTTGTTTGGACATAATATTCCCCCTAATGTAGTACTTTTATTTTCCTACATTAGGGGGTTCTTTGTCTATTGTCTGTTTTTACTGGATCTGTTCAATTTACAGCTATAAGCCGGAGCCTATCTTTTACGGCAATGACAGTTCTTTGTTTATAGGTGTAGAGCTTGAGCTGGACGACGGCGGCAACGACAGAGGAAATGCCAGAGAACTGACCAATGTTGCCAATGCAGAGGACGAGTACATATATATTAAAAGCGACGGCTCATTGGATGATGGCTTCGAGATTGTTACCCACCCTATGACACTGCAGTTTCATAAGGAAAGGATGCCTTGGAGAGAATTAACATCAGCGGCCTTACAGTTAGGCTATGTTTCTCATAAAGCCTGTACCTGCGGTTTGCACTGTCATATTTTATTAACGGACATATCCGAAAACAAGACTGCCTTTATGGACGGGCTTGAAGCGAAGCAGTTTTTATAAATTAATAAAAGAAGCACAGTCAAAGATTACCGACTGTGCTTTAGAGGAATTGATTTTGGGGAATTAATACACTACTGCATCATCTGCAGTAAAGCCTTCAAGAGAGTTTTCTTTCACCTGAATGCAGACATAAGTGATGCCGGAGTCATTTGCTGCGAAGAATTGACGCTTTGCTGCAGGAGAGATTTTTAACCAATCCCCGGCTGCAAGTTCAACTGTCTGATCATCTATTACCGCTTTTCCTTTGCCTGAAAGGATTCCGTAAATCTCTTCATTACTCTTGTGAGAATGAACGAAAGGAACGCCTGAGCCTGCAGGGAGCTGATTGATACTGATTTCAGCACCGGTTAAGGAGAGTTTTTCGTGAAGCTCCGTTCTGCCTTCATTTCCGATATTTGTTTTTGTGAAATTTGTCATGATACATACCTCCGTATTTTTTATGTGAATTTATATTGCTTAACTATAGTTTATTGATGAACACATTCAAAAACAAGTACGCACTTTTTTATAACTATACATACAAAAATAATTGTGCTATTATTATGTTGGAGGTGGTGCGATATGAAAACAAAAGAAGAATTGCCTGATTGTCCGGTAGCAACTGCAGTATCCCTGATTGGTGGAAAATGGAAACTTCTGATTCTGCGTAACTTAAAAAGCCGTCCATGGAGATTCAATGAATTACAGAGAGACTTGGAAGGAATATCTCAGAAAGTTCTGACAGACAGCTTAAGGCAGATGATTGATGATGGACTTGCTTATCGGCATGATTATCAGGAAATGCCTCCAAAGGTTGAATATGGACTGACTGAGCTGGGAAAGGAAATGCTGCCGATTATTGATGCTCTTGCTGAGTTTGGCAGCTATTATAAGTCAGTTGTTGGATAGCAGAATAAAATTTGCAGGATGACGGAGATGTGTTCTGAAGGATATTTTATCCCCCTAATCAAATGCTATCGTTAAACGGTTCAAAAATCGTAGCAGTCTGCACCCCCTAAACTGACTGCTACTTGACTGTATTTGAATATTACACATTGCTGTTATTTTCCCTATTTTGTGTAGTTTACTATGTTATCGGAAAAATGAATATTCTGAAAACCCTTACGAAACAAGGCAAAACACAGTATTTTAGGAGGAAAAATTCAATGATAAAAGTTTTGTTTATTTGCCATGGAAATATTTGCCGTTCTCCCATGTCTGAGTTTATGTTCAAGGACATGGTTTCAAAATTGGGCATTGAGGACAAATTTTATATCGAGTCAGCGGCGGTCAGCAGTGAGGAAATAGGCAATCCCGTATATCCGCCCGCAAAGAGAAGGCTTGCCAAGGAGGGCATCAGCTGTGAGGGCAAGCGTGCCCGAAAGATGACCCGTGCCGACTACGACAGCTATGACTATTTAATCGCAATGGAACAATACAATCTGGACCGTCTTTTCCGCATAACAGGAGGAGACCCTGAGGGCAAGGTTCATTTGCTTTTGGATTTTACCGAAAGGAAGGGCGATATAGCAGACCCCTGGTATACCGGAGATTTTGATACAACCTTTAACGACATAAAGGATGGGCTTAACGGATTTTTAAAGTATCTCGGCTTCAGGACAGAGGATAAGTAATATGAGCAATATTTTGATAGGAAACATAATTTCTTTTGCCGCAGCAATTTTTCTTGCGGTAAGCTGTGTTGTGAAAAGCAGAAAACAGATATTTATACTTCAGTTTATGAATTGTGCCGTTCTGGCCGTCGCCTCCTATTTTTTCGGCTCCTACGCCGCCATAACTACGCTGGCGCTGTGCTGTATACGCAATATATTTATAATGAAGGATAAATTTTCAGTGCCGATTATGACTGTTATTTTGATTTTAGTCATAGCCTGTGGCGTTCTGACAAATAACAGAGGTCTCATAGGCCTGCTTCCTGTTATAGCAACGGTGGAATATACAATATGCTGCCATTACATAACCGACGTGGGCAAAACCCGTATAAGCATACTCGTTAACGAGGCTATATGGATAATATATTCTTTTTTGGTATTGGATTTTTCCACAGCAATCACCGATATTATAGTTGTTACTGTGGATATAGTTTCAATAGCTAAGGGAGCCAAGGCATAAAAATAATCCGCTCAGAGAAAATCTCCGAGCGGATTTCAGTTTAAATGTTAAATATAAATTTTTATATCACGCAAGAGCCGCTCCAAGCTCTTTGAGCTGTGATACAGCATTGTCATCGGGCGCTCCGCAGCATATAACACTGTCGGCGGCAAGGGAAATGCCGTTGCTAATGCATGTGTCCTCCCATGACCTCATCCACGCTCCGTCTCCCCAGCCGTAGGAGCCGAAAAGCGCAGTTTTTTTATTCTGTAATGCCGGTATGCAGGAGGTAAACATGGGTTCAAACTCACATTCTTCAAGCTGTTCGTCACCCATTGACGGGCATCCGAAGGCTATGCAGTCAAATTCATCAAGCTTTGAGGGTGTAAATTCGGAAGCAGTAAATATACTTACTTCAGCTCCTGCCTGCCTTGCCCCCTCTGCCACGTTTTGTGCCATCATTTCCGTATTGCCTGTACCGCTCCAAAATACTACCGCAGTTTTCATTTTAAAT
>JAQXNZ010000157.1 GCA_029098265.1 Clostridia bacterium
CTGTCGTTGTCCAGTGCTTTGCCCTTTGTTTCCCTGTAGAGCTTAAGCAGGCCGTCCACATCGAGCTTTGCTCTTTCCTCGCCCTTTATGTCAACGGCTATCTGTCCGTTGTCCATCATAAGGGTTCTGGTGCCCAGGTCAAGGGCAGAGGCTATGTTATGGGTTATCATAAGTGTTGTTATTTTTCTTGTTTCGACGATTTCCTTGGTTATTTCCAGTACCTTCTCGGCTGTAAGAGGGTCAAGGGCGGCGGTATGCTCGTCAAGGAGCAGTATTTTCGGCGTTACCAGTGTTGCCATAAGAAGGGTAACAGCCTGTCTCTGTCCGCCTGAGAGTGTGCCTATTTTGACCTTCATTCTGTCCTCCAGACCCATGTCCAGTCTGGCAAGGGTTTCTCTGAAAAAGGCCTCGTCCTTTTTGCTGATAGCTGAACGGAATATGTTTTTGCTGCCTATGGAATAGGCTATGGCAAGGTTTTCCTCAATGGTCAGGCTGGGGGAGGTACCCTTCATGGGGTCCTGGAATATTCTGCCGATGACCTTCGCACGGGTGGACTCACTCTGGAAGGTGACGTCCTCGCCGTCTATTATTATTTTTCCCTCGTCCGTTATCCATACGCCCGCAATGGCGTTGAACAGTGTGCTTTTTCCTGCGCCGTTGGAGCCGATTATGGTTACAAACTCACCGGGGTCAAGATGAAGCGAGAAGTTGACAAGGGCTCTTTTCTCGTTCACAGTGCCGGGATAAAAGGTTTTGGATACGTTTTTAAGATCAAGCATCTTCTCTCAGCCTCCTTGCCTTGTTCTGGCTTGCCGCAATGAGTTCCTTAACGGGACCGATGGCAAGGGCTATTGTTATGATTATTACGGTTATGAGCTTGAGGAAATAGTTGGGCAGAAAGTCCGTATTGATGGCAAGTGCAATAAATATACGATAGAGCACCGAGCCGACTATGGTGCTGATAAAGCCTATCTTGAGGCTTCTCTTGCCGCATACGGCCTCGCCGATTATTACAGCCGCAAAGCCGATTACGATTGTTCCGCTGCCGCTGGTAACGTCACTGTAATGCAGATAGTGGGAAGCCATACCGCCCGAAAGTCCTACACAGCCGTTTGCAATGGCAAGGGCTATACATTTCATTTTGTTTATGTTTATTGATGTGGCACGAACCATATCCTCGTTGTCGCCTGTGGCCCTTATGCAAAGACCGAGATGGCTTCTGAAGAAAAGCTCAATAAGGAGCACTACAAGACCGCATATAATAAGTCCCGTTATTATCTGAGAGGTGTGCTTTGAAAGACCTGTCAGATCCTTGAAAAGAGAAAATACTGTATCGGCACCGAGCAGTGATATATTCGGAGAGCCGTTCATAATAAGCAGTGCAATCGAATACAGACCGCTCATAGTCAGTATACCCGCTAATATAGGCGGTACCTTTACTTTGGTTTGCAGCACTCCGGTCACAGTGCCAGCTGCCATACCGCTTATTGCGGCAACAATAAGACCGAGTATCGGATGTCCTGCATTTGTCACAACAGCGCAGGAGCTCATTCCGAGAATTATACTTCCGTCAACGGTCAGGTCGGGTATCTTCAGAATACGAAATGTAATAAATACACCAAGCACCATAAGACCGTATACAAGCCCCAACTCTATGGCGCCTAACAGCTGATTTGTCATAAGCTTCACCTCTTATTTCTGTTTGTGCTGATAAGGCCGTATTATGTCAAGAAAGCCTTATCCGTATGTCGTTGGTTGTTTTTATGTTATATAAACAATCGGGGAGCTTCCCGAAGGAAAGCTCCCCAAGAGTTATATCCTTTTAATTTGCAGCTTTTGTATTTACAAATGATGCCTTTGCAGCATATTCGTCGCTGAGTGTTATTCCGAGGGCGTTCATTGTATCTTCGTTTATAAGAAGATTGAATTCACTGTATCTCTGGCAGGGCATATCCTCAAGGGCTGTGCCGTTGTACCATTCGATAACCATGTCAGCTGTCATTTTTCCTACTATAGGATAGCTTACGCCGTATGAGCAGAAGGCTCCGCCGTTTGTCATTGCGTCTGCTGCTGCGTAGCAGGGTACTCCGAGCTCATTGAGAGATTCTGCAATCTGGTTGAAGTTTGCTGCTGTTACCGAGTCAAGAGTTGCATATACAAAGCCTGTTTTTGCAGGGTCAACGCTCTGTGCAGCCTGAACTGCTGTTGCTACGTCTGTATATTCCTTAACCTCATATGCAATGCCGATGCTGTCAAGGTATTCACATGCGGCTTCCATTGTGCACTGTGAGTTGTTCTGTGAGGAGTTGTAGATAATTGTAACTATTTTGCCGTCCTCAAGGGGTGTTATATCAAGAGCCGTATCAACAAGAAGGTCGGCGGGGATTGTGTTTGATGTACCTGTTGCAAGGTTGTTTACTGTATCCCAGTCTGCCATTATTTTTGAATATACGGGGTCAACAACGCTCATGAAAATGATGGGAATGCCGCTGTCCATGCTGACTGCTGCCTGTGCGGGAGGTGTAAGCATGGGAACGATTACGTCTACGCCGTCATCAACGAATTTCTGAAGGCCTGTTGCCATTGCTGTTGTGTCACCTGCTGCGTCAATAAAGTCAACCTTTATTTTGTCGCCGTAGCCCTGATCCTCGATTTCCTGTAAGAAAGCATCGTGCATTTCCGTTGCGTCCTTCATGTCGATAAGCTGTATAAAGCCTACTGTAATTTCTTCCTTTGTATTGACTGTCTTTGTTCCTTCCTCTGCGGTTGTCTCCTCAGCGGGCTCCTCCGAAGCCTTGGTTGAAGATGAGCTTGAGCAGCCTGCCATCATGGATAACGAAAGAACGATAGCCGATGCTACTGCCGCAATTCTTGTAAATCTCTTCATAAAAATTCTCCCTTTCACTTTAAAACTGTAGCTCTTTAATACTTTAAATCGTATTAGCGATACAAGTATTATTAAACATCAATTGATGTGATTTGTCAATGTTATATATGATATTTTTTGATAAATGAAGTAAAAAAATGTAATTATTCGGGACTATATGAGCCCATGAACCGAGACTGTAGGTCTTTTACCGATGAAAACAGCCGCATTGAGGGGTGGACAAAACAAAAAATGCACAATATAATGGGCTTAATAAACTATGAAGGGTATTAATACCGAAAGGAGAATAACTATGAAAGTAAATCCGCTTAAAGAATATGAACCCGTGCAGATGTCACCCACATGCTTTTTGGAAAGACTCTGCTTTGACGAAACGGGAGATACATACACATTGAACAGACTGACAGCAAAAAAGGGCGCAGGCGCACCCCTGCATTCTCATCCCCACAGACAGATTGACTATGTTGTCTCCGGCGGCGGCGAGTTCCAGGTGGGCGAGGAAAAAATGACGGTGACTGCGGGAGACGTAATACAGATAGAGCCCGATGTGCCCCATACATTTACACATTTTGACGAGGACACTGTTTTTCTTGAATTTTTTACCCCTGTCAGGGAGGATTTTAAGCCCAAAAAGTAAGCAATATTTAAAAAATAGAGTTTAAAAAGTAGGTGACACCACGGACAGCATTAAAATACCGTTAATCTTTTCGGTTTTTTTAGAAAAAGCTATTGCCGTTTTAAAGGGTTTGTGCTAATATATAAAAAGTGACTTTATGCGGTATTATAGGAGGTATTTGAAAATGGTTACAGTTTTAACTGTTATTTTAGTTATAATAGGCGTAATTTTAAGTGCTATCGTTCTTCTTCAGTCAAAGCGTGCGGCAGGCCTCGGAGCAATCAGCGGTTCATCAAGCTCCAATGACTCTTACTGGAGCAAGAATAAGGGCAACTCAATGGAGGGCAACCTTGCGAGACTTACAAAGATTCTCGGCGCTGCATTTATGATACTTGCCCTTGTAATAAGCTTTTTATAAGATTAACAAAACTGCCGGTAAATATAGTTTACCGGCTTTTATTTTGTCTGAAAAGCCGTATATAAAGCATTAAGGGCGCTAAAGCTAAAACGGAGGTGTTACTATGGATGAATTACTTTTGGAGAGAAAAAACAGAATTAAAGAATATATAAACAGTCCCGAATATCTGCCCCTTAAAAGGCATGAGCTGACGGTGATGTTAGATGTACCGGCGGAGGATATGCCGCTGTTTGACTCGGTGATAGATGCACTGATAGCCGAGGGAAGTGCAGTTGAGACGAAAAAGGGCAAAATAATGCCTGCGGAAAAAATGAACATATACCCCGGCGTATTTACGGGAAACATGAAGGGCTTCGGCTTTGTCAGGGTGGACGGTATGGAAAAGGATATATTTATACCCATTGACGGTGTGAACGGAGCTATGAACAAGGATAAGGTGCTTGTCAGGGTCAAGGAAAAAGCCCGTGACGGCATGAGGGCCGAGGGTGAGGTCATAAGAATACTGGAAAAGAGCATGACGGAGATTGTCGGCACCTTTGACGCCGTTAAAAACCACGGCTTTGTAATACCCGATGACAAAAAGATAGGCACGGACATATATATCCCCGCAGGCAAAACAGGCGGTGCGGTGGACGGTCATAAGGTGGTCGTTAAGATAACCAAAAGAGCCACGGAAAAGAACAATCCCGAGGGAATTGTAACGGAGATAATAGGCCATATAAATGACCCTGGCGTGGATATTCTTTCGGTAATAAAGCAGTTTGAACTGCCCGAAGGCTTCCCCGATGACGTAATGAAGCAGATTGAGGGCATAGACCCCGATAAAATTGACCCCAAGGCCATAGAGGGCAGAGAGGATTTCCGTCAGGTTCAGACCGTTACCATAGACGGCGACGATTCCAAGGACTTTGACGATGCCGTTTCCGTAAAGAGGCTTGAAAACGGCAATTTTGAGCTGGGAGTGCATATAGCCGATGTTACGGAGTATGTGACCGAAGGCTCGCCGCTGGATAAGGAGGCTCTCAAAAGGGGCACAAGCATATATCTGGTGGACAGGGTCATACCCATGCTGCCCCATAAGCTGTCAAACGGTATTTGCTCCCTTAATCCCGGGGTGGACAGACTGGCTTTAAGCTGTATTATGGAGATAAACAAAAAGGGAGACGTTGTAAGCCACAGGGTTGTAAAAAGCGTCATACGTTCCGACAGGCGAATGACCTACACCATAGTCAATGACCTGCTGGAAAACGAGGAAAGCCCCTATAAGGCAGAGTATGCCGAGCTTATGGATATGTTTGATACCATGCTTGAGCTGAGAAACATACTGCTTGCCAAGAGGAAAAAGAGAGGCTCCGTCAACTTTGACCTGCCCGAATGTCAGATAATACTCAATGATATGGGCGAGCCCGTGGAGATAAAGCCCCATGAAAGAAATACAGCTACAAGTATTATTGAGGAATTTATGCTTATTTGCAACGAGACCGTGGCAGAGGATTTCTATTGGCAGGAAATACCCTTTGTATACCGTAACCATGAAGCTCCCGATGAGGAAAAGATAAAGAAGCTGTCACAGTTTATATATAATTTCGGCTATCGCTTTAAGGGCAAGCTTGATGAGGAAATACATCCCAAGCAAGTAGCACGCCTGCTGGATGAGGTCGAGGGCAAGCCCGAGGAGCACATAATAAGCCGTACGGTATTAAGAAGCATGAAGCAGGCCAAGTATATGCCCGAAAACCTTGGACATTTCGGTCTGGCGGCAAAATATTACTGCCATTTCACATCGCCTATCAGACGTTATCCCGATTTGCAGATACACAGGATAATAAAGGAAACCATAGACGGCAGACTTGACGAAAAGCGCATAAATCACTATGAGCATATACTGGGCGATGTTTCGGAGCAGAGCTCAAAGAGGGAAAGGCTGGCGGAGGAAGCCGAAAGGGAGACCGACAGGCTCAAACAGGTGCAGTATATGACCAAGCATATCGGCGAGGAGTTCGAGGGAATAATATCGGGCGTCACAGGCTGGGGAATATTTGTGGAGCTGCCCAATACCATAGAAGGACTTATTTCACTGGCATCTCTTGACGATGATTTCTATGTGTATGACGAGAGAAACATGTGCGTTGTGGGTGAGCACACAAAGAGAAAATACAGCCTGGGAGATAAAATAAGGGTTATGGTCGATAAGGCAGATGTTGCAATGAGAACTATCGATTTTCTTCGTGCAGAGCGCTAAGCCGAAAACAGGTTTTCGACTTCTTTGCCGATGGCAATTATAACTAAATTGACAGCGCCGAAAGTAAATTTCGGTGCTCAGAGTGTCGACAAAGTCGACACTAAGTCGAAAACAGGTTTTCGACTTGTTAAAATTAATGTATGAATGGCTATTCCATCGGCTTTTCAAAAAGCATGAAAAGCCTTGAAACACGCCATTCTCCTCGGCGAAGAGCGCGGTCTCCGCCTGCGGATTAAACTTGGAAAACTCTTCGTTTTCCAAACCTTTCCGCACTAAAAA
>JAQXNZ010000158.1 GCA_029098265.1 Clostridia bacterium
TCTCTAAAACCAAGGTGGTTATCTCGCAGATCCATTATAACCGATATCTTGAATTCTGCACTATACTTTCTTTGTTTTTGTCCCTTTTTCGCCATAAAAATATGCACCTCCAAAAGAGTCTAACTTTTGGGGTGCATATCAAAATGCTCTGCCGCCTATGTATTTATTTAGAAAGACTGTATTTTTCAAGGAAGCTCTTTAAGCCCTCCATGCATCTGTCCTCATCCATTATGAAGCTCTTTCCATGCTCTGCACCGGGAACCGTGATTATTTCTTTTTCTGTAGGGCAGGCATCGTAATTTCTTATGGAGCATTCGCAGGGAACAAACGCATCGTTCTCGCCGTGTACAAACAGATAGGGAACTTTAGCTTTCTGAAGCTCCAGTGTAGTGTCAAATTCCTTAAGGGAGAAGCCTGCCTTTGATTTGCACATTCCGTTTGCTATGGGAACAAGTAAAAATTTAGGTATAGGCAGTTTTCCGAAAACATGCTTAAATTCGCCTATAATGCTGTTATATCCGCAGTCGGCAAGCACACATTCCAGTCCGTCGGGCATATCTGGTAGGCATGAAGCCAGTATAGCCGATGTACAGCCCATTGATATTCCGCAGAGGATAAACTTGTGGTCTTTGCCGAACCTGTCTGTAAGCCATCTGCACCAGTCAAGCACGTCATATCTTTCCTTGGAACCAAAGGTTATATATTCTCCGCCGCTGGCACCGTGGGCTCTCTGGTCAAGCAGAAGCAGGTCATATCCCAACTCATAAAAAGCCCTTCCTCCGATACTGAAATCCAGCTCGGGGAGGCTTTTATATCCATGCACAAGTATGGCGGTTTTTCCGTTTGCGCTGTTGTTTTTATAGTACTTGGCGCAAAGCTTGATACCGTCCCTTGATGTTATGGATACATCCTCATGCTCGGTGGTTCTGAACCATTCAATATTTGCCCTTATTTTCTGCACCTTGTCCCTCTGCCCAGACTTGTCAAGGGAATATATTATTTTCTTGAGGTCCTGGGTGTCAAATTGCTCTCTGCGGGCAAAATTTTTGAATACATTGCCTGTCATAAAATACACACTTATAAAATATACGATTATAAGTACTACTGCAATTATTATAAACTTATTCATTTTTATCCTCCTTCGGGTTTAAATTAAGTCCGCTGTTTTGCGGCTTACCATATTAATTTTAATTATATCACAAAATTCACGGCAATGAACAAAATTTTATATTATGCCGTCAAACAAAATAATGTGCATATCATTACCCATATTTTGTAACTTTTAGCCTATATCGTTTATTTTACGACAAAAAGCTCTGTAATAATAAAAGCAGGCGCCGACTGTCTGACTGTCTAACACCTGCTCTTTTATTCTATCACTGTCTTACTGCCCTCTGTATTCAAGCCTTTCTGTAAGCGCTTCATCGGGGTCTGCATAAATTGTCCTGTTTTTCTCGTATATGACCATGCCCGGTTTGGCTCCTCCGGGCTTTTTGACATTTTTTCTGGCTGTGTAATCCACTGGAACCTTGGACGAATCCTTTGCTCTGGAATTGGTTGCCGCAATTACGGCCGCCTCATACAGTGTTCTGTCAGGCACTTCCTTTCCTCCGCACTGGATTATTACATGGGAGCCGGGAATATTTTTAGTATGAAGCCATATATCGTCGTAGGCCGCAAAGCGCAGTGTCAGCTCATCGTTCTGGGTGTTGCTTTTTCCTGCGTATATGTCAAAGCCGTCCGATGAAATAAAATGCATGGGCTTTGCCTTTTTTGCGGCTCTTATCTTTTCTTTGGGCTGTTTTTTTGCCTTTATATAGCCCTCGGCAGCCAGCTCCGACTTTATTTCATTTATATCACTGTCGTCCTCGGCGGATTCTATGGCAGATAATACACTCTCGAGATAGCTCAGCTCTTCCTCGGTCTGTTTTTTCTGCACAGACGCCGCCGCTCTGGTACGCTTTGCCTTGTTATATTTGGCGTAATACCTGTTGGCATTTTCCGAAGCCGTAAGCAGAGGGTCAAGCTTTATTTCCATCTCAGGCATATCTTCTTCATAATAATTGAGTGCGGTAAACCTGTCGGCTCTTTCTGCAATGGAGTATATGTTTGCGGTGATAAGCTCTCCGCAAAGCCTGTAATAGTCCCTGTTTTCGGTATCCCTTATGGCCTTTATCTGTATATCCAGCTTTTTGGAGCATCTTTCTATATTGGAAAGAACAACTCGTCTTATATCATGGGCTTTTTGCTTTACATGATACTGGTTATCTTTTTTGGAATAGAATTCCTCAAGCAATGCGGAAAACGAGTCAAAGGGTTTCTTCTTCATGCCCGAATACTGCTCTGAAGTCAGTGAAAAGAAATCGACTACAGCATCATTTTTGTCATATACAATATGCGGTGTAAACCTGCCCTCCCTGACAGCTGCCATGTCAGATGAAAAGCTGTCATAAAGCCTGTGTGTTTTTGCTTCGTCAAGCTGTTCGGCTCTTTCGGAGGAATCCAGACCTGCTTTAAAGCATATCTCCGAGGCGTATGCAGGGCTTATTCCCGTGTAGTTTTTGTATATAAGTGCCTGAAGTGTCTGCCCAGGGGCTTTGAGAGCCTTATCGGCAAAGCCTTCATAATCCGGATTCATCGGGTTGGTCTTATTCTGTGACGGCGGAAACTCGTATTTTCCTCCGGGAAGAACCTCCCTGACAGAGCTTTTATCGTGGCTGACATGCTTTATGGAGTCCAGTATTCTGCCGTTTTCATCAGTCAGTATAATGTTTGAGTATTTGCCCATGAACTCGGCAATTATATGCTTTATGCCTAAGTCACCCATTTCATTCATGCTTTCCACATCTATTATTATAATTCTTTCAAAATCCGGCTGGCGGATATCCAGTATTCTGCCGCCCGCAATGTGTTTTCTGAGCACCATGCAGAACATGGGTGCCGTAACGGGATTTTCTTTTTTGATTTCCGTTATGTGTATTCTCGGGTTCATGGAGTTTGCCGAAAGCAGAACTTTGAAATTGCCCTCTCTTACGGAGCGCACCGAAAATATTATTTCATCATTGCGGGGCTGATATATTTTGTCTATCCTGCCTCCTGTGAATTTTTCCTTAAGCTCGTAAACTATATTAGCTACGGCAATGCCGTCGTAAGCCAATCAAATCACCTTCCAATCTGTTTTTGGCACAAGTACATAAAATAAGGCCCGTTTGCCTTTCCGTAGGAAACGGCAGATGCGGACCCGAATATGGCTGACCTTATGCCGATATGATTAAACCTCGTTTGTATAAACATCACTGAGATAAATCTGTTCAAGAAGCTGTCTGCCCTTTTTAGTCTTAAAGAGCCTTTCGCCTATCATACGAATTCTTTCCTTATCCTCAACGTGCTTATCATAAATATTCACCAGTGTATCGGCTTCTATAACCGCCTGGAAATCCATGCCGTCAATGGCGCTGAGGGTATGATGATGACCGACAATATAGCATACTCTGTCTATAATCCAGCCGGGAACATGACATTCTTCAAGTATCTGCCTTGCTACAGGCACGCCTTCTATTTCCTGATATTTGCCGTCTATGGAATTATACTTTTTCTCACAGTTATGCATACCGATATCATGGAGGATAGCGGCAAGCTCTGCTATTTTCTGATTGTTCTCGTCAAAGCCGTCTGCCTTGCCGATTATTCTTGCAAAAGTATGTACTTTTATCAGATGCTGTATACGCGCGGGGTCATTTCCGTTATATTCCACTGCACGAACCAATACTCCGAAAACCATAAAAGCACCTCCAAAATAAATAGTTATAAAAGGATTATATACCATTAAAGTCCTAATTGCAAGGGCGGCGGTTCTTAAAACATTTTGGACGGAAAGCTTAGACGCATAATCGGTATGCCGTTTAAAATTCCATACGGTACAGCTTGTGCCGTAATGCGTTAGGTACAGGCACATTTAATCTTCTTATAATGACAAAAGCCGCCGTTCTTTTTATGATATTATGGTTTACTAAAGAAGAAAAATGATTTATAATAAAACGATATGAGCAGTGCTTACGGTTTTATGAGTACATAGAAAAGGACACGGGATTCGGATTTTTATTTCAGGTGATGGATATGGCAGGGAGAACAAAAAAGAATACGAAATACAGCTCCGCTGCCGCAAATACAGCAAGGCGAGGTGAAAATGTACCTGCTCCGAGAAAAAGAAAGAGAAGGGGTTCGCCCATAAATGTGCTTACGCTCATACTGTTTGCGATAATCATGCTGTATCTTGTAAAGTATGCCGTTGACTTTGCATCCGGAGGCTCCGACATCGGCATTGAGACGGTTGATTACGGAACCATTGACATACCGAAGTCATTTGACGGCATAGTTGTCAGAGACGAATATGTTGTTTCGGCAGCGAAAAGCGGAGAACCGTCCTTTAACTACGGCGAGGGAGATAAGATTAAGAAAAATGCCACCGTATGTACAATAATAGAGGGCGAAAACGCAAGAAAGGCTGAGGACAAGCTTCAGACCATTGACGAAAGCATCATTGAGACCCAAAAGAACCGCCTTGATATATCAAAATATAAGGACGATATTGTAAGAACGGAAAATGCCATAGACTCCGCTGTTTCCTCTGCACAGACGAGAATAGCTTCGGGAAGCTTTACCGATGTATATACACTGCGCTCGGCAGTACAGACACAGATGGATTTGAGAACAGAGATATGGATAACCGAGAACAGCGAAAGCTCCGACTCCCTGGCTTCCCAGAGAAGAACCTATCAGACACAGCTTAACAACAGCACCGAAAACCTCGTTGCTTCCGAGGGCGGAATACTGGTTCTTTCCTGCGATGCACAGGAGGAAAAGTTTACGTCTGAAACGATGAGCGATATAACGCCGCAGGATATAAAAAGCTCCTATGATATACAGTATCTTTCAAAGACCACTGGCGTAGAGGCAGGAAATCCCGTATTCAAAATAATTACCAATAATAAATGGTATATATGCGCCTACATTGACAGCTCCGTTGCCGCCGACTGGGAGGTCGGAGATAAAAAGACAATTAAGGCTTCCGTGGATAAGACCGAAAAATCCGTTGACGTGAAAATCAATAATATTACGCAGGGGGATACGGATACCTTTGTAATATTTGAGACGGATAAGAGCATACTGGATTTTCTAAGCGTTAGAAATATTGAATTTTATATAACGGACAGTAGCTATCAGGGAATTAAGATTCCAAATACAGCCATAATCGAGAAAACCTTCATTAAAATACCTGTTGGCTGTGTCGTTGAAAGCCTGAGCGGCAAAAGCGTTGTTAAAAGGACGGACGGCAAAGATGAGCTTGTAAGCATAGATATTGAGTCCCAGGATGATGAGTACGCATATATCAGACAGGACCTTGAAGCCCTTAAGATAGGCGATACGGTGCTCATGGGAACGGGTGAGACGGCAACGGAGTATAAGCTCAGTGAGGTATCCACCAAGGTCGGCGTGCTTACAGCCAACGGCGCTTACGCAAAGTTCGCCGGTATAACCGTTTTGGGTCAAAACAGTGAATATACCATTGCTGACCCTTCGTCATCATCGCTTAAGGCCTACGACAAAATAATAAGCATGGCCGAGGGCATGAATGAGGGCGACGAAATATATTAAGCTTATAATTAAATTTAAGATAAATAATGCGGGTTATGCCCGTAAGGAGGAAGTTACAAATGAGTGAATACGGATTTGTATCCGAAAATATTGCAAATGTAAGGAAAAATGTTGAGGCCGCCGCCAAAAGAGCGGGACGTGACCCCAAGGAAATACTGCTTCTTGCGGTATCAAAGACAATGGAGGTGCCCAGAATAAAGGCTGCCGTTGAATGCGGACTTAATTCGCTGGGAGAAAACAGGGTTCAGGAGATAATGGAAAAGTATGAGCCTATGGGTCCCGATGTGAAGTGGCACCTTATAGGACACTTGCAGACCAACAAAGTTAAATATATAATAGACAAGGTTGAGCTTATCCATTCCGTAGAGAGCCTTAAGCTGGCGGAGGAAATAGACAAGCAGGCAAAAAAACACGGTCTTGTGGCTGATATCCTTGTTGAGATAAATATGGCTAAAGAGGAGTCGAAATTCGGCATAATGCCTGAGGAGGCCGAAAGTTTTATTACAGAGCTGTCAAAGCTTGAGAATATCAGGGTAAGAGGTCTTATGACGGTTGCTCCCTTTGTCGAAAATGCAGAGGATAACAGAGTTTATTTCAGGAATATGAAACAATTATTGGTTGACATTAACGCAAAAAAAATCAATAATATAAACATGGACACTTTGTCTATGGGTATGACCGGAGACTATGAGGTTGCCATTGAGGAAGGTGCAACTATTGTAAGAGTAGGAACCGGTATATTCGGAAAAAGAGATTACGGCAATAAGTAATAAATACATAATTAAACGGCGCCGTGAAGACTGCGGAAATGACAGCAGGGATATTTACTCTGCGGATTGCGTCCGTATACCGACGGCGATATTGAGCCAAAAATTTAACCATAAATATTTAGGAGGAAATGGCTGTGGCAAAGTTTGTAGACAAAATCAAGGATTTTATTGCAGGACCCTATGACGATGAATATGAAGACGATTATGACGATTACGAAGAGGAGGAAGAATACGAAGCTTACCGTCCCCGCACAAGAGAAAAGAAGGAACTGCCTGTGCGCGAGACAAGGGAAAGCGTTGATTATTCTGCATCCAGGTCTTCGAGAAAAGCTCAGGCACAGCCGCAGGTGGTTGATTTCAAGAGCAGCAATACCCAGCAGGTAGTTATAATGAAGCCCGAGTGCTACGAGGACGCCCAGGGTATATGCGACAACATCAAGGCAAAAAGACCCGTTGTTGTCAACCTTGAAAAGGTAGAGTATCCTGTTGCACAGAGAATTATGGATTTCTTAAGCGGAACCTGCTATTCTCTTGACGGTTCAATTCAGAGAGTATCAAGCAACATATTTATTATTGCTCCCGTTAATTTTGATATTTCCAGTGACACAAGGGAAGAACCCAAGCTTAACAAAAGCGTTATTCTTCCTTGGGCAAGTCAGGGAAAATAAGTGAAACGGAGGTGCGTTATGGCATCATTGCTTACTGACGCTGTCAACGTATTTTTCAGACTTTTGTACTATCTTATTCTGATAAGAGTATTTTTGTCATGGCTTCCGGGGCTGAGATACTCAGCCGTAGGACGTGCAGTTTATAATCTGACAGAGCCTGTGCTGGGTCCTGCCAGAAGAATGCTGGACAAATCGCCGCTGGGCGGCGGCATGATGGTGGATTTTTCACCGGTCATTGCCCTGTTCATGCTTGAAATAGTGCAGACAATACTTCTCTATGTTATCGGAATGTTTTGAGAGGACGAAAGTTTTGGATAAACAAGCTATATTAAGAAGTTATTCTCAGCCTGATGAAAAGCTTTTGCTGGCGAAAGTCTTGGATCAGGCTGATTTAAGTTTAAAGAAGCATATTGTATGCTTCACGGATTTTCTTGATCCTGCCATGTGCGCAAAGGTCACTACTATGCTTAAGGGCATAAGGGACTTGGACTTTCGGGCCTTCGGCGGATATGAGGAGGCCGAGAGGAAAATGATAGCCATGTATCCCGACTATCTGGATGCGGAGGACATTGTTTTTCCTATGGCAGCCGTAACAATAAGCTATGTCAGCAGGTTTTCCTCCGAGCTGTCCCACAGGGATTATCTGGGCTCGGTGCTGGGAATGGGTATAGAAAGAAGCCGAGTGGGAGACATAGCCGTGCTTGAGGGCTCGGCAGTATGCTTTGCCAAGGAGGATATTGCGGATTATATAGTGTCCGGTCTGGAAAGGGTAGGACATACCAAGGTAAAGACCAAAAGGACAGATATATCCGAAGTTAAACTGCCTGAAAAGAAAATGGATATTAAAAATGTTACCGTATCATCGCTGAGAGCGGATACGGTTTTTGGTGCAGTATTCCAAAAGTCCAGAAGCGAGACCCAGGAGCTGATAAAGGGTGAAAAAGCGTCGATAAACTGGACAGAGGTGAAAAGCGTGTCGGATACCGTTAAGGAGGGCGACATACTTTCTCTTAAGGGAAGCGGCAGAGGAAAGCTGATAGAGGTCGGCGGAACGACAAAGAAAGGACGTCTTGTTATAACCGTGGGACGTTATGTATAGGAGGAAGCTATGGAAAATATTAAAGTAGATACCGGAAGTACGGCATATCCCATATACTTTACGGAAAGCTTTGAAGGGCTTGCAGAGGCGGCGGAGAAATGCGGATACAAAGGAAGAAAGCTTTGTATCGTGTCCGACAGCAATGTGGCGCCCATATATGCCAAAAAGGTAAGTGAAGCACTCAAAGGCGTATTTTCCGAAATAAAGGTATGTATCTTCAAGGCCGGCGAAAAGAGCAAGACCCTAGATACGATAAAGGGCTTTTATGATTTCCTGCTGGAAAACAAATTTGACAGAAAAAGCGTTATCGCTGGTCTCGGCGGCGGTGTTACGGGAGATATGGCAGGCTTTGCGGCGGCTACGTTTATGAGGGGAGTTGACTTCGTACAGATACCGACCACATTGCTTGCACAGGTGGACAGCAGCGTCGGCGGAAAGGTCGGCGTGGACTACGGCAGCTATAAGAATGTTGTCGGCGCTTTCTATCAGCCCAAGTTTGTATATATCAATACGTCAACCATTGATACACTGCCTAAAAGGGAGTTTTCCGCAGGTATGGCGGAGGTCATAAAATACGGAATAATACAGTCTGAAGATTTTTATGACTATCTTAAAATAAATAAAGAGAAGATAAAGGCGCATGATAAGGAATGTCTTACGCACATAATACGCTCCTGCTGTGAGATGAAGGCCGTTGTTGTGGGTGAGGACGAGCATGACACGGGTCTTAGGGAAATACTCAACTACGGTCATACAATCGGACATGCCGTTGAGGGTTTAAAGGAATTTGAGCTTATACACGGAGAGTGCGTTTCCATAGGCATGGCGGCGGTAATGGATATATCCGAAAAGCGGGGTATGGTATCGGCTGATGACGTGGCAGAGCTTAAAGGGCTTCTCAGATATTTTGACCTGCCCGTATCCGTAGGCGGACTTAAGGCAGAGGATGTATATGAACAGCTTTTCCATGATAAAAAGGTAAGCTCGGGTAAGCTTAAGTTTGTACTTGCCGACGGCATAGGAAAGACATTAAGGACGTCCGAGGTGTCAAAGGAAGAAGTCATGGGAGCTGTAAATGCGGTTTTAGAGGGTTAAGAATATGATAATACCGATTATACTGGCGGCGGTGCTAATCGCCGTTGACCAGATAACAAAATATATTGCACTGACGAGGCTTAAACCCGTCGGAAATGTGACATTCATAAAGGGCTTCATGGATTTTACCTTTGTTGAGAACAGGGGAGCCGCTTTCGGCATACTGAACGGCAAGGTGTGGCTGCTGCTTATAGTGGCGGTTGTCATCTGTGCGGCAATAGTATACGCCATGAGAAAAATGCCCGATACAAAGGAATATGAGTGGCTTAAATGGACGCTTATGCTTATACTGGCGGGAGCGGTCGGCAATGTTATTGACAGACTGTTCAGAGGCTATGTAGTTGACTTTTTTGAGTTTACATTCATTTCATGGCCCGTATTCAACATGGCGGACATATACGTCGTTGTGGGTACGGTGCTTATGGCATTCATTGTGCTTTTTGTAATAAAGGACGACGATAAAAAGATTAAGGAAGATAAAGATGGAAAACAGTGATATGGTCACCTTTGCCGCTGAGGCTGAGGATATCGGCAAAAGAATAGATGTGTTTGCCGCCGAAAACTATGACGTACTTTCCAGAAGCGGATTGAAAAAAATAATAGACTCAGGCGGGGTATCCGTAAACGGCAAGGCGGTAAAGGCCAACTATAAGCTGAGGGCGGGAGACGTGGCAACACTTGTTATACCCGAGAGCGAGCCGCTTGAAATTGTTCCCCAGGATATACCGCTTGACATACTGTATGAGGACGATGACGTCATAGTCATAAACAAACCCCAGGGCATGGTGGTGCATCCTGCCCCGGGACATTATACAGATACTCTGGTCAATGCCCTGCTTTACCATTGCGGAGACAGCCTTTCCGGCATAAACGGAGTGCTGAGACCCGGTATTGTCCACAGAATTGATATGGACACATCCGGCGTAATAATGGCGGCTAAAAATAATAATGCCCACAGAAGTCTGGCGGCACAGCTGGCAGAACATTCCATAACAAGAAAATACAACGCTATAGTTTATAATAACATAAAAGAGGACGAGGGAACGGTGGACAAGCCCTTGGCGAGAAACCCCCAAGACAGAAAGAAAATTGCCGTTGTTCCCGGAGGAAGAAGGGCTGTAACCCACTACAGGGTGCTGGAGAGACTGGGCAAGTTCACATTTATAGAGGCACAGCTGGAAACGGGCAGAACTCACCAGATAAGGGTACACATGTCCTATATCGGTCACCCGCTTTTGGGAGACGAGGTATACGGCCCGAAGAAACAGCCTTTTAATTTAAAAGGTCAGGTTCTGCATGCAAGGGTGCTTGGATTTATACATCCGACCACGGGCGAGTATATGGAGTTTGAGTCGCCTCTGCCTGAGTATTTTGATATGCTGCTCAGAAAATGTAAGAATATTTAAGATTTAAAACAGAAATTAGTTGTTTGTATGAAATTTAAGGGTGAAAGTCGTGTTTTTGAACAGAAAAGATTTTTTGGGAATAAAGGACCTTTCCGCCGATGAACTGGATTATATACTTAAAACGGCGGAAACAATGAAGTTTGTCATCAATCAGAAGAACAAAAAGGTGCCGCATCTTCAGGGTAAGTCGGTAATAATTCTTTTTTATGAAACCAGCGCCAGAGCAAAGCTTTCCTATGAACTGGCGGCTCAGCATCTGAGCGCCAATGTGGTTGATATGATGGCAACTGCGGCAAGCGAGAAAAAGGAAAGGCTCCAGGATATGGGTCAGCTTATAGACCAGATGGGTGCGGATTTCATCATACTCAGACACCCCATGTCAGGTGCCGCAAGAATACTTGCCGACAGCGTTGAAGCATCGGTAATAAACGCAGGAGACGGATTTAACGAAAATCCCGGTCAGTCCCTTCTGGACCTTATGACGATAAAGGAACGAAAGGGCGGTTTTGAGGGACTGAAGGTCACTATAATCGGAGATATACTCCACAGCCGTGTTTCCAAAAGCAATATTTGGGGACTTTTAAAGCTGGGAGCACAGGTGTGTTTAACAGGTCCGTCAACGCTTATTCCCAAGGAATTTTCGGATTTCGGAGTAAAAGTGTGCTATGACCCCAAGGAGGCCTTTGACGGGGCGGACGTAATACTTTCCACCAGAATTGGGTCAATGGTTGAGGATGACGGACTTATACCTACAATGGACGAATACAGAAGTATGTTCCTTGTGGACGAGAACCTTATGAAGTACGCCAAGAAGGACGCCATAGTAATGCACCCGGGACAGATACAGCGAGGCGTTGAGATAGCAACGAGCGTTGTCAACAGCCCCCAGTGTATTGTAAACGACCAGATAGGAAACAGCGTGGCTGTCAGAATGGCTATGCTTTACATACTTTCACAGATAGGAGGCGGGCTCCGTGAAGCGATTGATTAAAAACGGCTTTGTGGTTTCGGACATGACAGATATAAAAAAGCCTGCCGATGTCCTTATTGAGGATAACAAAATTACAGCCGTGGGCTACGATATTAAGGCGGAGGACGCCGAAATAATAAATGCCGAGGGCATGTATGTTTTCCCGGGCTTTATCGATATGCACTGTACGATATGCGACCCGGGACACGAAAGTGTGGAGGATATAGAAACGGCATCTATGAGTGCGGCAAAGGGCGGCTTTACAAGCATTGCATGTATACCTGACACCGAGCCGGCTGTGGACAATAAAACTGTTGTAGAATACATAATAACGAAAAGCAGGGAATATTCCCATGTAAATATATATCCCTACGGAAGCATGACAATCGGCTGCAAGGGCGAAAAAGCTTCGGAAATGGGCGAAATGATAAGGGCAGGTGCAGTAGGCATAGCCGACGGCGACCTGACGGTGGAAAATGCAAAGCTCATGCGAAATATTTTCATCTATTCCAAAATGTTTGACGTTCCCGTGATTACCCATTGTGAGGACAGAGCCCTTTCGGGCAGGGGCGTTATGAACGAGGGCAGAGTATCAACCATACTCGGTCTGAGGGGCATGCCCAGAGATGCTGAGGACGTGATTGTCGCAAGAAATATTGTGCTTGCCGAAAATACGGGTGCCAGACTGCATATAGCCCATGTCAGCACTAAGGGCGCCGTACAGTATATAAGACAGGCCAAAAAGAGGGGAGTAAATGTTACCTGCGAGACCTGTCCCCATTACTTCACACTGACGGAAGAAGCAGCAATGAACTACAATACATACGCCAAAATAATTCCGCCGTTGAGAACACAGGAGGATGCGGATGCTATAATCGAGGGTCTTGCGGACGGAACGATAGATGTAATTGCATCGGGACACATGCCCACAAGGATAGAGTATAAGCAGAGAGAATTTGATACGGCGGCATACGGCATATCTGCCTTTGAGACTGCCTTTGCGCTGAGCTGGACAGCCCTTGTAAAGACAGGTGTGCTGACAGAAGCACAGCTTGCAAAAAAGATGTCCGTAAACCCCGCAAAAATACTACGCTTTAAATCCAAGGGCAGCATTACGCCGGGTATGGATGCAGACATAACAATAGCAGATACAAACAGAGAATATGTAATTGAACCGTCTGAATTTTATTCCAAGGCAAAATTTACGCCTGCCAAGGGCATGACGGTATGCGGCAGTACAAGGCACTGTATTGTCGGAGGTAAATCAGTTTTTTAATGAGGTGCACCGATGTATTTAAAGGAACTGGACTTACAGGGCTTTAAATCCTTTCCCGATAAGGTAAAGCTGGAATTTAATAAGGGAATAACGGCGGTGGTCGGCCCCAACGGCAGCGGAAAAAGCAATATTTCCGATGCGGTCAGGTGGGTGCTGGGCGAACAGCGCCCCAAAAGCCTGAGAGGCGGCAAAATGGAGGATGTCATATTCGCAGGCACTGCCAACAGACGTCCTGTGGGCTTTGCCGAGGTGTCTATGGTCGTTGACAACAGCGATAGAAAAATGCCCGTGGACTATTCCGAGATAAAGATAACCAGGCGCGTATACCGCTCCGGCGAAAGCGGATATATGATAAACGGTACGGAATGCCGTTTGAAGGATATATATGAGCTTTTTATGGACACCGGAATAGGACGTGACGGCTACAGCATAGTCGGACAGGGCAAGATAGACGAGATACTGAGCAATAAGTCCGAAGACAGAAGACAGCTTTTTGAGGAAGCCGCAGGAATAGTCAAATATAAAAACAGAAAGACCGAGGCCGAGACAAAGCTGGAAAAGGAACAGCAGAATCTTGTGCGCATTACGGACATAATAAGCGAAATCGAGTCCAAGATAGAACCGTTGGAAAAGCAGGCTCAAAAGGCAAAAAAATATCTTGAGCTATACGGCGAGATGAAGGAAGCCGACATAAGGCTGTTCAGAATAAACGGCGAAAGGCTGGAAAAAGAAACGGCAAACACGGCGGAGCTTATCAAAAATGCCGCCGAAAACATGGAGGAAAGCGAAAAAACTCTGGAAAAGCTTAAGGCGGAGGAGGCGGAGATACGCAATGCCGCCGAGGAGCTTTCCGCACAGATGGAGGAGCTGAACCGTGAAGCGGCAAGGCTTGCCGGAGAGATAGAGAGAAACGGCGGGATATGCCGTCTGACAGAGGAACAGATTAAAAATCTTGAGGCTTCATCAGAAAGGCTTGAAAGAGAAAAGACAGCCAATGCGGAAAAAATTGCCGCCGACAGGGCAGAGACCGAGGCGCTGAGAGAAACATTGGAAAAGGCTGAAAAGAATATAGCAGATATGAGGGCGTCCTTAAAGGAAAAGGAGGAAGCCCTTAATGCCATGCTTGAAAAACAGAGCGAGCATGAGAAAAAGGTTGAAGGCTACAAGGCTGAGATGATAGAAAAAATTAAGCAGACTGCCGATATTAAAAGCTCAGCGGAGAGAACCGAAGCCATGCTTGAACAGTTCTCAGCCAGAAAAAAACAGCTGGCGGAGGAAAAAGGCAGTATTGAAAGGCGTTTAAAGGACAAAAGAATACAGGCCAAGTCGGCAGAGCTGAGAGCAGAGCAGAGCGCCGATACGGCAGATGAAATAAAAAGAAGCATAGAAAGACTTGAAAACAAAAAGGCAGGCATTGAGAAGGTAATATCGGTAATCGATGACGGACTTTCGCAGAAAAGACGACAGCTGACGGAAAAGGAGTCCAGACTGAGAGTGCTTTCCGCAATGGAAAGGGAGCATGAGGGCTATTATAAGTCCGTTAAGGCAGTGTTACGTCTTAAGGATAACGGAAATCTCGATTTCAAAGGCGTCAGAGGTGCAGTGGCACAGCTGTTTAAAACCGATGAGAAGTACGAGATTGCCGTTGAAACCGCATTGGGAGGTTCAGCCCAAAGCATAGTTGTGGACAGTGAAAATGATGCAAAGACAGCCGTTGCCTATCTTAAGGAAAACAAGCTGGGACGTGCCACATTCCTGCCCATAGCCACGGTAAGGGGAAAAACACTGGGCGATGAAAAGGAAAGGCTGCTAAAGGAAAAGGGCGTTATAGCCGCTGCCTGCGATTTGGTAAGGTATGATAAGGAATATAAGGGCATAGCAGAAAGCCTGCTGGGCAGGATACTTGTTATCGATAACATGGATAACGCCATTGCCTTTGCAAGAAAATATAAGCAAAGCTACCGTCTTGTGACCGTAGACGGAGAATCCTTTATGCCGGGCGGCGCCATAACGGGCGGCAGTATCGGCAAAAAGGACGGCGGAGTTTTCGGCAGAAAGCGTGAAATGGAAGCGCTGAAAGCAGATACGGAGGGACTTAGAGCCGCATGTGAGGGCCTTGAGTCCGAAAAAGAGAAAAACAGGCTGAAAGCCGACGGCATTGACGAAGAAGCCAAGAGCCTTGAGGACGAGGCAAAGGAGGCCGATATTAAGCGCATAACAGCCGTCAATGAGGCCGAAAGGATAAAGACTGAGACGGCGGAGTTGGAGGAACAGCTGAGACTGGCGCTTATAGAGGAAAGACAGCTGGAGGAACAGAAGCTTTCGGCTGAAAGTGAACGTGAGAAAGCCAAGGAAGAGCTTAAGACCGTTGAAAATGATATAGTTGAATTGCAGTATAAGCTAAATTCCGGCAGAGAAAGCAGCGAAAGCGGCAGAAGCGGCAGAGAAACCGCCGCTGAAGAAATAACGGCACTGAAAATAGAAATTTCATCGGCAGGAGAAAGAAAACAGGCTCAGGCTGACAATCTCAGACGTTTGGAGGACGAAATTTCGGCGCTGGAAGCCGAGAAAGCTTCACTTGATAAGCAGATAGAGGAAAATGTCGCCGAAACAGAGGAAAAGAAAAAGCTGGCAGAGGCCGCCGAGGAAAGTACAAAACGCAGTATATCTAAAAAGGAGGACTGCGAAAGGAGACTGTCTGAGGTCAGCGAAGGCAGAAAGCATGAGAATGACAGGCTGACGGAAAGTCAGGAAAAGACAGATGCCTGCCGTGAAACTATACTGAAATACAAAAATGAGCTTGTCCGTTTGGAGGCAAAGAACGAAAGACTGGAGGATGAAAAGAAACGGCTTTCCGATGATATGTGGGAAAACTATGAAATAACCTATCCCGAGGCGCTTAAGATTGAGCTTGACGGCGAAAGTCCGTCGGACATAAAGAGGCGGGCGGGAGAGCTCAAAGCCGAAATTAAGGCACTGGGTTCGGTCAACGTAAATGCCGTTGACGAATACAAGGAGACAAAAGAGAGATATGAGTTCCTTTCGGGTCAGAAAAACGATATAATGGACGCAGAGGAAAAGCTCAAGAAAATAATCGCCGACCTTTCGGAGCTTATGGAAAAGCAGTTCAGGGAAAAGCTTGAGGTCATATCGGAAAACTTCAATGAAGTGTTCCGTGAGATGTTCGGAGGCGGCAGGGCTTATCTTAAGCTGTCCGACGAGGACGATGTGCTCGGCTCCGGCATAGACATAATAGCACAGCCGCCGGGAAAAAACCTGCAGAACATGATGCTTCTGTCGGGAGGCGAGAGGGCGCTGACTGCCATAGCGATTCTGTTCTCCATACTTAAGATGAAGCCGTCACCTTTCTGTATACTGGACGAGATTGAGGCGGCTCTGGACGATGCCAACGTACACCGCTACGGCGATTATCTCAGGAGATTTTCGGGAGATACTCAGTTTATTGTCATAACCCACAGAAAGGGAACAATGGAGTCTGCCGATGTGCTGTACGGAGTAACAATGCAGGAGCAGGGCGTATCGAAGATAGTTTCCGTAAAATTTGATGAGGCCGAGGGCCGATAAGGAGAGATATTATGGGATTTTTAGATTTCCTTAAGGGAAAGGAATACAAAGAGGAAAATGTTGAGAACAGCGCTGAAAATCAGACCGCCGAGGAATCCGTTGAGGAAATAGTCCGCGGCGCTGTCAGCGAGATAGAGGAGGAGACCGAGGAAAAGGTCAGCGAGGACATCGTTGATGAGGTCGTTGAAAAGATGACAGGTCTTGAAAACGAGGTAAAGCACGATGTTGAAGTGAGCATGGCTTCGGGAGAAATGCCTGCGGAAAATGCTGAAACCGATGCAGAGGACGAGCAGGAAACGGAACAGGCGGAAGAAGCCGAAGCAGAGGAAGAAGCAGCGGAGGAATCCGAAGAAGCTGAAGAAGCAGAGGCTGTGACAGAAACGGCTGCGGAAGTTACCGAGGAGCATAAAAAAGGCTTTTTCGCAAGACTTAAAGAGGGTCTGGAAAAGACCAGAAAAAATATATTCGGCGGACTGGATTCACTTTTGGGTGGATTTACGAAAATAGATGACGATTTATTCGACGAACTGGAGGAAAGCCTTATTATGGCCGACCTCGGCGTTGAGACCACGATGAAAATAATCGAAAATCTTAAAAAGAGGGTAAAAAAGGAGCATGTCGAGGATCCTGCACTTATCAAGGGCATGCTTGAGGAAGAAATAACCGCTATACTTACCGAGGGCGCAGAGGAAGAATTTAAGATAATTCCTCCCACCGTTATACTTGTTATCGGCGTAAACGGAGTGGGCAAGACGACAACAATAGGAAAGCTTGCGGCAAACTATAAGGCCGAGGGCAAGACCGTCCTGCTTGCGGCAGCCGATACATTCAGAGCCGCCGCTATAGACCAGCTTAAAATATGGGGCGAGAGGACAAACACGGATGTTATATGCCATGAGGAAAACTCCGATCCTGCGGCTGTTGTGTTTGATGCGGTAAATGCGGCAAAAAGCCGTAAGACCGACGTGCTGATATGCGATACGGCAGGAAGGCTTCACAATAAAAAGAACCTTATGGAGGAGCTTAAAAAGATAGCCAAGGTAATCGGCAGAGAATATCCGGAAGCCAACACAGAGGTATTTCTTGTGCTTGATGCCACAACGGGACAGAATGCCCTCCAGCAGGCAAAGCTGTTCAACGAGGTTGCGGATATAACGGGACTTGTGCTTACAAAGCTTGACGGTACTGCCAAGGGCGGAATAGTAATAGCCATAAAGAATGAAATGAGCATACCCGTAAGATATATCGGCGTCGGTGAGGGCGTTGGAGATTTGCAGGCCTTTGACCCTGCGGAATTCTCAAAGGCACTCTTTGAAAAATAAGTTCAGGCTGAGGGGCGGATTATATAATGGGAGAACTATCTAAACTTCCGAATATTGGGAAGGCTGTTGAAAAGCAGCTTGAGGAAGCAGGAATAAGCACATACGAGGAGCTTAAAAACATAGGCGCCGAGGGAGCATGGCTGAAAATACAGGCAAATGATCCATCGACCTGCATTCACAGACTGCTGGCCCTTGAGGGAGCAATAGAGTGCGTAAAGAAGTCGGATATTGAGCAGGAGAGGAAGGCAGAATTAAAAGAATTTTACAACAGGAATAAGAAATAAGAGGTTTATTATGGAAATGTTATTGATAATACTGGCAAATGCCGTTGTCGGCTTTATTGTCGGTGTTTGCGGTGTGTCAGGTTTTCTGCTTCCCATGTTCTATGCGGCAGTGACGCATTTTTCGGTGGGAGAATATCTTGCGTTAAGCTATTTCGCATTTATATTCTCCGGACTTTTGGCAACGGTTGGCTGTAAGGACGGCATATCCCGTGAGAAAAAGACCATAGGCTGGCTCTGTCTGGGAAGTGCCATAGGTGCTGTATTCGGTGTTAAGCTCAATTCGTTTATAGCACCGCAGCACGTTAAGATTATACTCTATGTGGTAGTGCTTCTGGCAGGTATTTCTATACTTGTAACTGGAAGAAAAAATAAAAAGGCTGTGGGGCGAAGCCGTAAGCTGGACTCCAGAGTATTCATGCTTGCGTTCGGTGTTGTTACGGGAACGGTATGCGCCATAGGCGGTTCGGGAGGGCCGATACTTGTTATGCCGCTTATAACGGCTATGGGTATGGAGGTACATACGGCAATGGCAGTGGGACTGCTCGACTCGCTGTTTGTGTCGGGTCCGGCATTTGTCGGCTATATAAGAGCGGTTGACGCAGGCAGTCTGGCGGTATACATGGCAGTAATACTGGTATCCTACGGCGGTGCGGCACTGGTCGGAAGAAAGCTTTCGTCAAAAATAGCATCTGAGCCGCTTAAAAAGGCAGTCGGAGTGTTTTCGATAATTATATCGATATATATGCTGTGGACTGTATAGGGCTTGATATGACTGCATTCGGCGCAGTGGGTGCTTAAAAGCCGCTGTAGCTTTATCCTGAAACGGAGGGAGACTGCTTATGACAAAGGATTTATATACAATAGGAGAGACGGCAGGACTTTTGGGAGTTTCTGCGCAGACGCTTAGATTTTATGACCGCAAAGGTATACTCAGCCCTGTGTATACAGACCCGACAACGGGCTACAGATATTACTCATATAAGCAGTTTCATATAATTGACAGGATAAAGTATCTCCAGGGCTTCGGACTGGCTTTGGAGGATATATATTCGATAATATCCGACGGAACGGTGGATAAGCTGCTGCCGTTTCTGTATAAGCAGAAGGAAAATCTGGCGGAGGAAGCAAAGGCCATAGAGGACAGAATAAAGGATATAGAATGGTACATCAATTATTTTAAATATTTCGAGGACGGAGAAAATGACATGTATCTCTACCGCCTTCATCAGGAGAAAAGATATGTCCTCAAGGTGCAATGCTACAGCAGTGACGAGCTTTCGGATATGGAAATACGTTTGGCGGCGGCAAAGAGCATGCCCGAGTATGCAAGACTGCCATACAGGAGACTGTACGGCTATAAAATTGATTTTGACAGTCTGTTAGACGGTAAATTCAGACCGTATTCGTATTTTATATATATGAGAAAGGAACCGGGCTTTGCTGCGGAACACTTTGACATACTGCCCGAGGGAGACTACATTTGTTTCAGAACGCCGATACTTAAGGAAAGCTGGCAGACGGATATACTGAAAAACTATTTCAGAGATACCCAAAGGCCGAAGCTGGTGCTGGCTCTGGAATTTGAGGATAATCTGGTTGACTGGTCTGACGCCATGTATGAGGTGCAGATACTTATATAATAAATATGACGGACAATATACAACGCCCGACGGATTTTCCGTCGGGCGTTGTACTGTATATTGATGTTGTTTTTATGCCCAGCGAATGGGTGTTTCGCTGCCTGCAACCAATATATCGTTATGTATGGCTCTTAGCTTAGGTTCTATCAGCTTATCGGCATGCATGTGACCGAAATACCATTTTTTAAGCTTGGGTGAAGTCTTTGCAGCCTTATACCACTCGTCCAGCTCGGCAGGCAGAATATAGTCGCCGTCAATGGGCTTAGGGCGGTTAATGTGAGCTCTGGCGAACAGGGGTGTTTCATGGGTAATTATATAGTCTATTTCGCCGATGTGCTCATTAAGCTGATTTCTGCCGTATTCCAGCTCTGCTTCCGTCGGTTCTTCCTCTTTCCACCAGCTTACGCCTTCCTCACGTCTGTCCTTATCCACGGAGCGTGCTCCGCCGAAGGTGAAGAAGGTACTTCCGTATATATTATATATTTCGCCCCTCATCAGATGATATACTCTGTCGGACATTCGATGAACCCTGCCGCCGTTCCACAGGCTTATTTCCGTCCTGTTAAGCACGGCGTGGTTTTCATGGTTGCCGTCAATAAAGGCTACCGTACCGGGAAATACCTGTTCAAGGCTTTCGACGGTATATTTGTAGTCATCCTTCCAAACATAGCCTGCATCACCTGCAATTATCAGTATATCGCTTTCAAGCAGTTCATTTTTTTCAGCCAGACCGAAAAGCGGGGTAAAGGTACCGTGCTTGTCTCCGGTTATAAAAATTCTTCCTGTCATATTTTCTCCTGTGATGTTTATGCTTTTTTGTAATAGTATACTCCGTTCTTTTCCTCACGGAGCACCTTGCCCGAATAATACATGTACTGTAAATGGGAAATGGCTTCGCCTGTAGCAAACCATTTCTGCGGTGCGGGGAACTCGTCCCAGTTTTTGCAGTCTATTTCCCAAGTCATGTCCCTTGCGACCGTATATGATGTTTTCCACTCGTTGCCCAGTATATACAGCGCTTCCGCCAGTCTGTCCTTGTGGTGATTAAACAGCTCCTTTATGCGCTCGTGCATATCTCTGACGGGTGTACCGTGGGCAGACAGCAGAAGCTCAACATCAAGCTTGTCAACCTTGGCAAGACTGTCCAGATATTCCTTAAGGGGATTGTCGCAGCTGAGCTCAATGCATATATTAGGTGTGATTGTGCCTAAAATATGGTCGCCGCAGAACATTATTTTGTGCTCTGCATCATACAGACACATGTGTCCGGGAGTATGTCCGGGGGTAGCAACAACCTCAAGATTATATCCGCCGTAGCTGAGCACATCGCCTTCATTAACGTATGTAAAGTTAACTCTGCCGTCATGGCAGTATTTTCTTCCGGGGTGTATATCGGTGTTTCTGCCGAAATCGGCTTTGGGAAAGCCGTACTTGACAAAAAGGTCATCCAGCATACGCCAGTAGAGATTGCCGGCTTCGAAATTTATAAGCTCACCGTCGGTTTCACCTGAATATATAGTATCTGTCTCACGGGCAAATTTTGTTATCAGTCCGCAGTGGTCCGAGTGAAGATGCGTGATGAATAGGTCGGTCTTATCGATGCCAAGCTCATCAAAGGCGCTTCTTAAGGCTTCCTCGCACTCGGGTCTGTTAAAGCCTGTGTCAATGAGAAGATTTTTTTCTCCCATTATGATGTATGCGTTTAATTCACGCAGAGGGTTGTTGGGTAAGGGTACAACTTTTTTATATATGTTATCTGTAATTTTTGTTAACATGGTTCCTCCTGTAAAACTATATTACTCAGCGGCTGCGGGTGAGTGACACCACAGTCTCCACATGCGGCGTCTGGCAGAACATATCAACCGTCTGAGCCTTTTTTGTTTCGTAGCCCTTTTCTTTAAAGAGCTTCAAATCCCTTGCGAGGGTGGCTGGTCCGCAGGAAACGTACACTATTCTGTCGGGTTTCATGGAAGCAACGGCGTCTATGACCGATGGTTCCAGACCCTTTCTGGGAGGGTCAAGGAAGATAACGTCGGCACGCTTTCCCTCATTATACATACGGGGCAGTATATCCTCGGCCTTTCCTGCTTCAAAGGTGACATTGGAAATACCGTTTATTTCCGCATTATGCTTTGCGTCCTCTATGGCTTGAGGAACTATTTCTATGCCGTGAACCTTTCCTGCCCTTTGTGAAGCAAACAGGGCAATGGTGCCTATGCCGCAGTATACGTCAATTACTGTATCGGACTTTTTGAGTTCTGCGGCATCAACGGCCAGTGAATACAGCTTTTCCGTCTGAACGGGATTGACCTGATAAAAGCTTAAAGACGATATGTCAAAGCTTATATCACCTATTGTATCCCTTATGGTATCCTTGCCCCAGAGGGTAATGCTTTTCCTGCCGAGTATCACATTGGTTTTGTCGGTATTGATATTCATTACAACCGACGCAATTCCGTCTATGGTTGCCAGACGGCGGATAAGCTCATCGGCATGGGGTATCCGCTTGCCGTTCACAACTATTGTCACCATTATCTCGCCGCTGTAAAATGCTGTTCTTGTGAGTATATGCCTTATCAATCCGCTGTGCTTTTCTTCACTGTATACGGGTATACGGAAATCATCTATAAATCCTTTTACTGCGGAAATAACGCTGTCGGCATTCTCCTTTTGGAGCATACAGCGGTCAATGGCTGTAAGCCTGTGGCTTCTGGGGGCATAAAAGCCCATGACGGCTTTGCCGTTTTTGTCAAGCCCTACCGGATACTGAGCCTTGTTTCTGTAGTTCCAAGGGATTTCCATGCCGATTGTGTCGGGCAATTCAATATCCGTCAGACCGCCAATGCGCTCAAGACAGTCCTTTACCTTGTCCCTCTTGAAACTAAGCTGTGCCGCATAGGACATGTGCTGGAGCGAACAGCCGCCGCAGGTCTTTGCGTAGGGACAGGAAGGAGATACTCTGTCCGCAGACTCTGTGAGAAGCTTTATAAGCTTACCGTAGCCGTAATTCTTTTTAAGCTTAACAATCAATAATTCGCCTGTTTCGCCCGGAAGCATTCCTTCGACGAAAACAGTAAATCCGTCTATTTTTACTATTCCTTCTCCCTCGGAACCGAGAGCTGAGCAGGAGGCGGTATAGGTTTTGTTTTTTTCCAGTATCATATAAACACCCCGTTAAAATGCTGATTAAACTTAATTATATCATACAATGAGTAGCTGTGCTATAATTAATAAAAGGATAAACGGACAAGGTGATTGCTTCCACCTAAAGCAAAAAAAGATCAAGTTTGCAATTCGGAGCGTCAAAAAAGCTGCCTAACCGAAACATGTTTCGGCTTGGCAGCTTTGGCGCTTTATGCTTTGAGAAAGCCCTCTATTATTTTTGCTTCGGCTTCTTCCTCGGTAAGTCCGAGAGTGCGAAGCTTTGTTATCTGTTCGCCGGCTATTTTTCCTATAGCGGCTTCATGTATAAGTGATGCGTCGAGGTCGCCTGCATATAATTCGGGTGCGGCGTTTACCTTGCCGCTGCCTATAAGTATGGCATCACATTCGGAATGACCCGTACATCTGCAGTTTCCTTTGATTACCGAGTGATATTCCTGATAGGAATTTCCCTTGGCAACGGAACGGGACACAAGGTCAACGCCCGAGTCCTCGCCGTCCATTGAAACCTCGAAGTCCGTTTTGGCCTTTTCGTTTCCGTCTGTCATTATTCTTTCTCTTATTATGAGCTTCGCATTGAAGGCAAGCTTTGCTCTTGTTGTTCTTGTTGTTTCGTCAACGCCTGATATCTGTACCGTATCCATTTCAAGAACGGCGCCTTCATCCAACTCCGCATCGGTAACGGGGTCAATCTTCTTGGCACCTGTGCCTGTACCCGTGCCGATATGCTTTTCCTTGTAAAGTACCTTTGAGTTTTTCTCCATAAAGAAACGATGTATGCCGTTGTGTCTTGCTTCTTCCTCGTTGTCTGTATGGACTCCGCAGCCGGCTACTATTATTACATCGGCGCCTTCACCTACATAGAAATCGTTATAAACCAGGTCATCTACATTTCCGTGGGTAACACAGGCGGGAATATATACGGTCTCGCCCTTTGTTCCGGGCTTTATGTGTATATCAAGGCCGGGACGATCGGTTTTTGAATCTATCTGAATATTGGGTGACGACTGTCTGCCTGCGCAGGAGCTGTCCTCCCTGATGTTGAAAGCACCCTTGAAATCAAACTTGAAATCCGAAATAACTCCGAGCATGGATTTTGTAATATCATTCATTGTCTGTCACAACCTTTCTGTCTTTGCCGAGGGGACACCTTGCTCCCTTTTCGTCGCTGAGCAGTGTGGGAAGAATTTCTTCCTTTGTTCCCTCTGTACGAATTTGACCGTTGGCTATTACGACTATTCTGTCAGCTATGTCAAGTATACGCTCCTGATGGGAGATTATAAGGAGCGCTTCGTTGTGGTTTTTCTTCAGTCGCTGGAATGCGTCGATAAGACCCGTAAAGCTCCAAAGGTCAATGCCTGCCTCAGGCTCGTCAAATACAAGCACTTTCACATTTTTTCTGGCGAGTACGGTGGCTATTTCAATTCGTTTGCTCTCGCCGCCGGAAAGACTTGCGTCAACCTCTCTGTCGATGTAGTCGTTGGCGCACAGACCGACCTCACCCAGAACCTCGCACATGCCGTCCTCGGACATTTCTTCTCCTGCCGCCAGCTCCAGAAGGTCACGGACTGTAAGACCCTTGAATCTTACAGGCTGCTGGAAGGCATAGCCGATACCGCTCTTTGCTCTTTCTGTAATATCCCAGTCGGTGATGTCCTTTCCGTCAAGCAGAATTTTTCCGGAATCAGGTTTTTCCAGTCCGGCAATAAGCTTTGCCAGAGACGTCTTGCCGCCGCCGTTGGGACCTGTAATGACGGTAAGCTGTCCGTCGGGTATTGTAAGACTTATATCCTTGAGTATTTCGCCGCCGTCGGGAATACTCCATTTTATATTTTTAAGTTCAAGCATATATAAACCTCCTTATCCGTCCAATGCGGAATATGCCTAAGAAAAATTTACCTAAGAAGAAATTTTAAACGACATGCCTGCCGTTGTCAATCCCTATTGAACAAGTGGGGGATTAAGTAAGTATGGGATTTTCAAAGTTCGAAATACTATTAAATACGGAAAGAAAAACTCCTGCCGCAGTTATGTGACAGGAGGCTTAAACTCAGTTTATTTCTTTATTTTTCCGTCGGTTGTTATCGTGTAGACCTGACAGGGGATATTTTTGCCGCTGTTGTTAAGGGCGGTTAATACGGCACGCTCTATGCCGCCGCAGCAGGGAACCTCCATGCGCACCACCGTCAGGCTTTTGATATTATTGAGCCTTATTATTTCCGTAAGCTTTTCGGAATAGTCAACTGCGTCAAGCTTGGGACAGCCGATAACGGCAATTCTGTCTTTAATAAACTGCTCATGGAAGTTTCCGAAAGCATAGGCCGTGCAGTCGGCGGCTATCAGTAAATCCGCTCCGTCAAAATACGGCGCCGATACGGGTACAAGCTTTATCTGCACTGGCCACTGGGAAAGACAGCTGTCGGAGACTAAATGCTGTACAGGGGCGGATTCCCTGTCAAGCTTCATTGCTCTGCTGCCGGGACAGCCACCGGAGACCTTTACAGCCTTTGATGCTAAAACGGCAGCTTCATTGTATTCGGGCGCTTCTCTTTCCTCAAAGGATATGGCGTTTACGGGGCAGGCGGGCAGACAGTCTCCCAGACCGTCGCAGAAGTCCTCACGCAGAAGTCTTGCTTTGCCGTTTACCATACCGATGGCACCCTCATGGCAGGCAGAAGCACACAGACCGCAGCCGTTGCATTTTTCTTCATCTATTTTAATTATTTTTCTTATCATATTTGTTCCTCCTTATTTGATTTTGCATGAACATCATACTATAATTTAAAATATAAGTATGTTGCAATTACAACGGATTGAAATGGAGGATTTTATGAATATTGATGTACTGAAAAACTGTCCTTTGTTTAAAAATGTACCCGAGTACAGCATAACACCTATGATGGGCTGTCTCAGGGCAAGGGATAAATATTACGGAAAAAACGAGTATATTTATCATGCAGGTGATAAGGTAAGCGAAATCGGAATAGTGATGTCCGGCATGGTTCAAATAATAAAGGATGATATATGGGGCAGGGAAACAATGCTGGCGGAGCTGTCCCCGGGAATGCTGTTCGGCGAAGCCTTTGTGCTGGGCGGTGAAAGCAGGATTTCCGTGTCGGTCAGATGTGCCCAAAGGACAGATGTGCTGTTTCTGGACGGAGAAAGGGTGGTGAAGCCCTGTGATGTGGCCTGTGGATTTCACTTCGATGTGTCAAGAAACATGATAAGAATACTGGCGGAGAAAAATATATTTCTCACGGAAAGGGTGGAGCACATATCAAAGAGAAGCCTGAGGGAAAAGGTTATGTCATATCTGTCCGGCATGGCGGAGACGGTAGGGACGGATAGCTTTGAAATACCCTTTGACCGTCAGGAACTGGCCGATTATCTTGCCTGTGACAGAAGCGCTCTGTCGGCGGTACTGGGAAAACTTAAAAAAGAAGGAATAATAGACTTCAATAAAAATAATTTCACTGTTTACAAAAATTAAGATTATTTTAATTGCCACAAGCCGTTTTTTCATTATATGCTTATATAAGAGATAAGAGGAGGGGCATATAATGGGAAGAAAGCTGTTCTGTGAGATATCGCCGCTTACATATAAAATATCGGTTATGAAGTGCAGAATGATGAGGGACATAAAGGACTTATTTTCGGGCTGTGATTTTGCTTCGGAAAAGTCTGATGAACCTCTGCCTGTTCTTATATACGGACACAATTCGCTTATTAGGCGCAGACTGGGCAACGTGGACATGCGTCTTCAGGAAAACAAGGCAGTAAATCTATCAATCGCCGCACCCAAGGTGAACGGCATACTCATTGAGCCGGGAGAGACCTTTTCGTTCTGGAGACTGGTTGGAAATACTACGGAAAGGGACGGATACAGAGAGGGGCTTACCATTGCAAAGGGTATGCCGTCCAGCGGAACGGGCGGCGGTATGTGCCAGTTTACAAACCTGCTGCACTGGATGGTGCTTCATTCGGAGCTTACTATAACCGAGCATCATCACCATGACGGCGTTGACCTGTTTCCCGATTTCAACAGGCAGATACCCTTCGGCACGGGCACATCTATAGTATACAACTATCTTGATTACAGGGTGAGAAACGATACGGACAGAACATACCAATTTATTGTAAGATGTGATAAAGAGTATCTCAGGGGAGAGCTGAGAGCCGATAAACCGCAGAAATACAAGTATCATATAAAAGCGGAAAATGAGTATTTTTCCAGAGAAAACGGCATTGTTTACCGTAACGGGGAAATTTACCGCAGAACCGTTGACCCGATAAGCGGAGAGATTATAAAAAACGAAATTATTAAGAAAAATCATGCGGAAGTAAAGTATGACACAAGGGGACTTGTGACGGTTGAAAAATAAGTTAAAATATGCTATCTAAAAATTATTTAGCTGTTTACAAAAAATGTTTGCTGTGATATAGTTGATTTATAAATACTATATCTATAAATGCTGGGAGGCTGCGGTATGATTGATTTAACAATAAACAAAGAAAACCTGGAACATAATATCAAAAAAGCTAGAGAAAACAATATTGTTATCCCTACATATGAGCAGATGAAGCACCCTGAAACCATTCCCGATAAAATCAAGGACAGACTTGTGAATGTCGGCCTTTGGGACGTTGACCCGCTCAACCTTTTCAGAATAACATGGAAAAATGAACAGAAGGAAAAGGGAGGCCTTTTCGGAGGACCTAACTTTATAGAGCTTCCCAAGGAGCTTACAGGCGTTGACGCGCGTATTATATGCATGATAGGCAAATGGTTCCCTACAGGCTGCCATAAGGTAGGCGCATCCTTCGGATGCCTTGCACCCAGACTTGTAACAGGACAGTTTGATGCCACACGCCACAAGGCTGTATGGCCCTCAACAGGCAACTACTGCAGAGGCGGCGCATTCAACTCAAAGCTTCTTGCCTGCGATTCAATAGCTATTCTTCCTGCAGAAATGAGCAAGGAAAGATTTGAGTGGCTTTCAAAAATAGCGGGAGAGGTTATTGCAACACCCGGCTGTGAGTCCAATGTTAAGGAAATATTCGATAAGACTTGGGAGCTCAAAACAACCAGAGACGACGTTATGATATTCAATCAGTTTGAGGAAATGGGCAACCACCTGTGGCATTATCAGGTAACAGGCAGTGCCATTGCAGAGGCTTTCGAGTCCGTAAAGAGAGAAGGAGACCGTCTTGCAGGCGCATGCTTCACATCAGGCTCTGCAGGAACAATCGGCTGCGGCGACTATCTTAAGGAAGTATATCCCGAAATGAAGCTTGCTGTAGGCGAAGCTCTTCAGTGCCCTACAATTCTCAACAACGGCTTCGGCGGACACAGAATAGAGGGTATCGGCGACAAGCATATCCCTTGGATACACGATGTAAAGAATACCGATATGGTAATAGATATAGATGACGAGGACAGCCAGAGACTTATCCGTCTCTTTAACGACCCCGTCGGCAGAGAATACCTTGTTAAGGAAGCCCATGTTGCACCTGAGGTTGTTGAAAAGCTCGGATACCTCGGAATTTCCGGAACAGCGAATGTACTCTGTGCCATAAAGATGGCTAAATATTATGAAATGACAGAGCACGATGTAATAGCAACCGTTCTTACAGACTCCATAGATATGTACGGTTCAAGAATCAAGGAGCTTGAAGAAGAAAACGGACCTTATACAATGACAAGCGCCGCCGTTGACCACAACGTACACATGCTGGGTCTGCGTACGGACAACATGGAGGAGCTTACCTATGTAGCACGCAAGAGAATACACAATCTTAAGTACTACACATGGGTTGAACAGCAGGGCAGAACAGTTGAGGAGCTCAACGACCTCTGGTATGCACCCGAAAAGACATGGAAGGGCGTTCATTCACAGGCCAAAGACCTTGATGAACTTATCAATGCCTTCAACGATGCTTCGGGCGTACTCAAAAATATGTAATTGCACAGCACTCAAAAGTGCATGATTGGCTTTTGATATATCTATTGTGAGACAGGATTATCCGATATGCCCTCAATTTTGGGCATATCGGATTTTGCGGAATATGGGAGGTTTTTAGTATGAAAAATGTAATATCAGCCGTCTGCATAAAATGCGGCGCCGAAGTGGCTCCTACACCCGATATAACGGTATGCCCCCACTGCGGAGGACTTCTTGACATAAAATATGATTACAAATACATTGCTTCCAAAGTAACGGCAAAAGACATAAGCGAACGCAGGGATTATTCCATGTGGCGTTACAGAGAGTTCCTTCCCGTTGAGGAAAACACACCCAATACTCCCCTCAGAGTTGGCTGGTCGCCGTTCTATGAAGTTCCCAAGTTGGCAGAGGTTCTAGGCATAAAACAGCTCTGGATAAAAGATGACGGAATAAACCCCACAGGAAGCCTTAAGGACAGGGCTTCGGCAATGGCGGTTGCCAAGGCTATGGAGGCAAAGGCAGATACAATTGCCTGCTCGTCAACGGGCAATGCCGCATCTTCTCTTGCAGGCAATGCCGCCGCTGCAGGACTTAAAACATACATATTTGTACCTTCGAGGGCACCCAAGGGTAAGGTTGCTCAGCTTATGATATTCGGTGCCAACGTAATCTCGGTAGAGGGAAGCTATGAGGAGACCTTCAGACTTTCCGCAGAGGCCATTGACCGTTGGGGCTGGTACAACAGAAATGCGGCTATAAACCCCTATCTTGTGGAGGGCAAAAAGACGGTTTCTCTGGAAATTGCCGAACAGTTGGGCTTCAGGATGCCTGACTATGTAGCTGTATCGGTCGGTGACGGCTGTACCATAGCGGGAGTATGGAAGGGCTTCAAGGACCTTTATCAAGCAGGAATAATTGACCGCCTTCCCAGACTTATAAGCGTACAGGCGGCAGGCTGCTGTCCTTTAAATACGGAATTGCAGACAGGCAAGCCCTGGCAGCCTATGGAGGAAAACACCATTGCGGATTCCATTGCCGTAGGTGTTCCCAGAAACCCCGATAAGGCACTCAATGCCGTAAGAGAAAGCAACGGAATAGCCGTAAATGTCACCGATGAGGAAATACTCGGCGCCATGAGACTTCTCGGACGTACCTGCGGACTTTTCGGAGAGCCTGCGGGAGTTACGGGAGCAGCAGGTATTAAGAAGGCACGCCAGACGGGACTTATACCCGCAGATGCAACGGTGGTCGGAATAATATCCGGCAACGGACTTAAGGACGTTAACAATGCCATAAAAGCGGCGGGAGAACCTATATCAATAGCACCAGATATGAAGCTTCTGCTGGAGGCCTTTGATAAAAAGGGATTTAATTTAAAATAATGCGGCGGAGCCGCTAAGCGGAAATATACTCGGTTTGTTGAGCCCTGCGGAATTCACTTTCGCAGGGCTTTAATAAATATTATAAATATAGATATTTATGTTTGAACCGTAAATTTTGCTGTGCTATAATATGGGCTATATTAAATCCTAAATGATTTGCGGGGTGAACAAATGCAAAGTGCAAATTCGGCGGCAAGCAACATTCAGGCCGAGAAATTCAGAAAAATGACGGAGGAACCCGTTGATAAGCTTATATTGCAGATGGCTGTGCCTACTATAGCCAGTATGCTTATAACATCCATATACAATATGGCAGATACATATTTTGTCGGCAGGATAGGCACCAGTGCCACAGGTGCGGTAGGTGTTATATTTCCGCTGATGACCGTAATACAGGCAGTCGGATTTTTATTCGGCCACGGTTCGGGCAACTATATATCAAGACAGTTGGGAGCACAAAAAATAAAAGAGTGCAGGGAAATGGCTTCAACGGGATTTTTTTGGTCACTGGCAGGCGGATTTCTTATATTTATACTGGGAATGATATTCAAAAATTCACTGGCGGTAATGCTGGGCGCCACGGACACAATACTGCCCTATGCCGAGGCGTATCTGCACTACATACTTTTCGGAGCCCCGATAATGACAGCGGCCTTTACGCTTAACAATCAGCTGCGTTTTCAGGGCAATGCCTTTTACGGCATGATAGGCATAATGACAGGCGGAATACTTAATATAATACTCGACCCCATATTTATATTTGTGTTTGACCTTGGTGTTGCCGGTGCCGCCATAGCCACATCGTTAAGCCAGCTGGTGGGACTTATTATACTGATAATATTTACGAACAAAAAGAGTATACCTCTTACCGTTAAAAATATAAGGATAAACGGTTACTACATAAAGGAGATATTCAGAGGCGGACTGCCTTCGCTGTTCAGACAGGGCTGTTCGAGCATTTCCTTTGTACTGCTTAACCATGCGGCAGGCGTATACGGCGATGCAGCCATCGCCGCCATGACGGTAGTGCAGAAAATAGTAATGTTTGCGGCCTCGGCAATGATAGGCTACGGACAGGGCTTTCAGCCCGTATGCGGCTTCAACTTCGGAGCCAAAAAATATGACAGGGTCAAAAATGGCGTCAGCTTCTGTATAAAATCCTCTCTTATCGTGCTCGTTATATTGGCGGTGCTCGGTTACTACTTTGCACCGTGGCTTGTGGCAAGGTTCAGAGATGATGCGGAGGTAATTGCCATAGGCACCAGAACTCTCAGATGGCAGTGCCTTACATTTCCGTTGATGGGTTGGATAATAATATGCAATATGCTGGTGCAGACCATAGGCTATACCGTCAGGGCGTCAATACTTGCGACGGCAAGACAGTTCCTGTTCTTTGTACCATGCCTGTTTATACTGTCGGCAGTATTCGGGCTGGCAGGCATAGAGGCGGCACAGGCTGCAGCAGATGCCATTGCCTTTGCGGTATCTGTATTCATAGGCTATGATGTGTTGAAGAAAATGAAATAGTGAAGATAAATATACAGCCGGAACGGATAACGAACCGGCTGATTTTTTACGGGCGGAATACGTTCTTCGGCGCAAGCTTAATCCTCGGGATAAGCTGTAACGCCGATTTTTTTATATATTCTTCGGAATTAAGACCGAGAGTGTAAGCAAGGGAGGACGAAGCTGTTTTCAGAGCATTTGAAAGCTCCGTGTCGTTCATAGGAGAGAGCATGGCGGCTATATCCTCGGCATCGAGGCTGTCAATATTGAGTGAAAAAATGTCCTTTCCGCAGAAAGTAAGACCAATGGCGGCTGTCATCACGGGCTCATACAGATTGAGAATAGTCTCCCTGTAGTCGCCGAACTGGCTTTCAAGCAGGCGCTCTATACTGTCGGCTTCAAATCGGCTCATAAATATGCTTTCGGTCAGAAAATTTGTCAGCCAACCGTTGATATAGTCTATACCATACAGCTTTTCAGAAACGGGAATACAAAGCTGATAGTCAATATCTCCCGGAATGAGGTGGGCGTAATAATAAATGTCATACTTTTTGAAAAATGTACCTATACCGTTGAGAGTGTCGGTTATTGAAATATTGTCAAGCTTCGGCGCGGCGGCTTTGGCGGAGTTATACAGCTTTCTGCCAAAGGATACCTTTTCTTCCATGTAGTCCGATGCCTTTTTAAAAAGCATTTCGGAATCTTCCTGTGCAAGGGCTGAATAAGTAACACCGCAGCCGTCAAAATATGATTTCAGCACAAAGCATACCGATGTGAAAATCTCCGAAGCGGTGCTGCTTGGAACGGAACTGCTGTCGCCCAATGTATATCTTTTCAGATGCTTTACAAAAAATGAATACAGGTTTGACTGCGCTTTTACAGATTCAGCTTCCGAAAGACTTTGCGTCAGATTAAAATTCATAGCCGTACCTCCTTAAAACATATCCTTCAGCTTCCGCCAATAGAGATTTCGGTCCCAACGGACTGCCTCATCGGACTGTGAAAAGCCGTCGGCTCCCGAACGCACAGCGCTTGAAAATCGGTCAAGACAGGTGCCTTCAAGATAGTCTATATCCCCGAAGCATACTTCATCATACTGTTTGCGCATAAAGGCTATAAGCTCATCGTCGGAAACCTGCTCCAGAGTTTCGTTTTTATACATATAGAATATTTCCTGAAGCCGCATAAGTGTTTCACAATAGCTGTCGGCATCTATAAAATCCGAGTCGCAGAAAGCCGATATGAGCTTAGGGAGTACACTTTCTCCGAATTCAAAACGGCTTGTTTCATTCAGCGTTTCCTCTCTTGCCTCAGCCAGTGCCTTTGCCTGTTCAGCCGACAGGGAAAGACCGAATTTTTCAGTCATCACATTGCATTTCATAATGCTGTTAACTGCGGCGGCACGCTGTATACTTACCATATCCAAAGCAAATATATTATCCATATTGTCGCCTCCGGGAAAAACAGTATACTGCTGTACAGGTATATGTACAAGACTTGATTTTTTGCCGAAAATGTGGTAATATAACAGCATAAAAGCGGAGAAAAAGTTCGCTTTTATTTTTTAATAATAATCATATTGACATTTGTCGATGTGTATACTATCATATTGAAAAGGAGGAGCAGTATATGGATGATAATGAAAAGAATGCAAAAGTATTTAAAGCCTTTTGCGACCCAAACAGATTAAAGATTTTAAAACTGCTCCAAAACGGTGAAAAATGTGCCTGCGAATTGTTGGAGGAGCTTAAAATAGGCCAGCCGACATTGTCACACCATATGAAAATATTATGTGATTCCGGCATAGTGACAGGACGTAGGGAAGGAAAGTGGACTTACTATTCCTTTGACAGAGACGGAGTGAAAAATGCAAGGAACCTGATGTATGATATAACTTCTTTCAATGAAAATGCAAAAACTTCATTGTGCGATTAATTAATGCCGCCGTGGTATTTCGGCGGCATATAACGGATTTAATATATCGATATATTTAAATATATAAATGAAAGGGAGAATACGCTTGGAAATGTTATTAAAAATCTGGGACTTTATTCAGAATGAGATATTGGGTATGCAATGGCTGAGTAAATTGACCGTGCAGTTTGTAAGTGCAGTAGGACTTGATATTAACAGCAAGGCGGGCGGAAGCATTCACTTTTTTATTTATGACTCAATAAAAATAATATTATTGCTGTGCGTACTTATATTTATAATTTCATATATTCAAAGCTATTTCCCTCCTGAAAGGTCAAAGAAAATATTGGGAAACTTTCACGGAATACGAGCTAATATTATATCGGCTTTGCTCGGCACGGTAACGCCGTTTTGCTCCTGCTCATCTATTCCGCTTTTTATTGGGTTTACGAGCGCAGGGCTTCCTTTTGGTGTAACATTTTCCTTTTTAATTTCTTCGCCTATGGTAGATATAGGTTCTCTGATGCTTTTGATGAGTATTTTTGGCTGGAAAGTCGCTTTGGCTTATGTGGTCTTGGGGCTTGTTATCGCCGTAGCGGGAGGAACAGCCATAGAAAAAATGCATTTGGATGAGTATATAGAAGATTTTTCCCAAAAGGGGTGCTGCTGCAGTACGGCGCAGGAAGAGCTTGATTTTAAAATGAGAGTTCACCTTGCGGCAGAGAGCACTGCCGATACCTTCAAAAAGGTTGTGCCGTATATAGCAGTAGGAGTAGGCATCGGCGCTGTTATACACAACTGGATACCCGATGAGTTCATTATACGCATATTGGGTGACGGCAATCCTTTCGGTGTTATTATAGCTGCGGCGGCGGGCATACCTATGTATGCTGATATTTTCGGAACAATACCTATTGCTGAGGCACTGTTGGCAAAGGGTGCGGGACTAGGAGTTGTGCTATCGTTTATGATGGGAGTAACAACACTGTCATTGCCGTCAATGATTATGCTCAGAAAAGCGGTTAAGCCCAAATTGCTGTATATTTTTATTGCTGTATGTGTTGTCGGAATTGTGGCTGTAGGGTATTTATTTAATGCTGTACAGTATTTGCTTATTTAAAAAGCTATAAGTATGCCCGGACTGTATATGCTGGAATTGTCTTTGAAAGTCTTTGATGTTAAGAGACTTTTAAGCAGGGCAGATATATTATAATGACAAAGATTCGGAGGGAAAATTAATGAAAGAGGAAAACTGCTCAGGTATAAGCTTTTTTCAGAAATACCTTACTGTATGGGTTTTGATATGCATGCTGATTGGGATAATTATAGGCAGATTTTTACCCGAAGCGGCAGAGTTTCTAAACAGGTTTGAATATGCAGGAGTTTCTGTACCAATGGCGGTATTGATATGGCTGATGATATATCCGATGATGATAAAGATAGATTTTCAGAGTATTAAAAACGTCAGCAAAAATCCTAAAGGCTTATTTGTCACATGGATTGTCAACTGGCTTATTAAACCGTTTACAATGTACGCAATAGCATGTTTGTTTTTCTTTGTTGTTTTTAAAAAGCTCATTTCAGCGGAATTGGCCTCGGAATATCTGGCAGGTGCCGTATTGCTCGGAGCCGCACCGTGCACTGCTATGGTATTTGTATGGAGCACTTTGACAAAGGGCGATCCGGCTTATACCGTTGTACAGGTTGCAACAAACGATTTAATAATTATGGTTGCTTTTGTACCGATAGTAAAATTTCTGCTGAGAATTTCAAGCGTTTCCGTTCCGTGGGATACGCTGATATTATCGGCTGTGCTTTTTGTAGCAGTGCCTTTGGCAGGGGGTATGCTGACACGCTCGGCTGTCATAAAGAAAAAGGGAACAGGTTACTTTGAAAATGTGTTTATAAATAAGTTTGACGGCATAACTACGGTGAGCTCCTTCTGACACTGATAATGATATTCATGTTTCAGAGCAGAGTTATTCTTGAAAATCCGCTTCACATAGTTTTGATAGCCGTACCTTTAATAATACAGACTTTGTTTATTTTTGCTTTAGCATATACTGCATGTTATATTTTGAAGCTTCCGCACAGAATAGCGGCTCCGGCGGGCATGATAGGTGCATCAAATTTTTTTGAGCTGGCTGTTGCGGTTGCCGTAGCATTGTTTGGAACATCTTCGCCGACGGCATTGGCTACTACCGTAGGAGTACTGACAGAGGTTCCTGTTATGCTTTTTCTTGTCAGGATAGCTAATCGTACGAGAAAAGCCTTTGAAAAAAATGCACGGTAATGCAGAGCATAGATGTTTTATTTGATATTCTGATTTATAAAACGGTATATATTTGTATTGCCTAAAAAAGCCCGCACCGAAGGTTATAAACCTTCGATGCGGGCTATATCTTCAGTGATTATTTTAATGCCGCAAGTCTTTCTTCTATCTGTTTAAGAGTATCTCTGTATTTAACGCCTTTAGCTTTTTCTTCCTCGATAACATTTGCGGGAGCCTTGGCGATGAAGCCCTGGTTTGCAAGCTTCTTTTCAACTCTTTCTACTTCCTTGAGCATCTTGTCTCTTTCCTTAGTAAGACGTTCTATCTCCTTGGATATATCAACAAGCTCAGCAAAAGGCATATAGAGTGTTGCTCCGGGGATAGCGGCTGATACTGCATCGGAAGCTATGCCGTCTTTGCTGTCCTGAATGATAAGCTCACTAGCATAAGCAAGAGTCTTGAAGAATACTCCGCTTCTGTCAAATATGTCTGCAATACTGCTGTCAGATGTAACAACGTATACAGTAGCCTTTTTAGAGGGTGCAACGTTCATTTCCGCACGAACATTTCTTATGGCTCTTACGGCGTCCTTAATAAGGTCGATTTCCTTTTCGTTTTCCTCAAAGTTCCATTCAGCCTTGTATTCGGGCCATGCAGAAAGCATTATTGTTTCCTCATCACTCTGAAGGTGAAGGAATAATTCCTCTGTTATGAAAGGCATGAAGGGGTGGAGAAGCTTAAGAGCGTTAATAAGAACGGTCTTAAGTGTCCAGAGAGCCGCATCTCTTGTGCTGTCCTCTTTATTGTAGAGACGGGGCTTAACCATCTCGATATACCAGTCGCAGTATTCGTCCCAAAGGAAGTCTCTTATCTTCTGAGCCGCAAGACCGAGCTCATAGGAGTTAAGATTGTCCGTAACGTCCTTTGTAAGAGTGTTAACCTTGCTCAGTATCCATTTGTCGGCGCTTGTAAGGTAAAGCAGTCTGTCGTCGTCCTTTTCGTCCTCAAGGTTCATAAGCACGAAACGTGAAGCGTTCCAAAGCTTGTTGTTGAAGTTACGGCAGTCGTCCAGTCTCTCCCAGTAGAAACGCATATCGTTTCCGGGTGCGTTGCCTGTAACAAGCATGAGACGAAGGGCGTCGGCACCGTATTTATTGATAACGTCAATGGGGTCTATGCCGTTGCCGAGGCTCTTAGAGAACTTACGTCCCTGGTCATCACGGATAAGGCCGTGGATAAGAACGTCGCTGAAAGGACATTCGCCGACCTGTTCAATACCGGAGAATACCATTCTGATTACCCAGAAGAATATGATGTCATAGCCTGTTACCATTGTGTTTGTGGGATAGAAGTGCTTAAGCTCCTCTGTGTCATCGGGCCAGCCCAGTGTTGAGAAGGGCCAGAGGGCAGATGAGAACCATGTGTCCAGTGTGTCCTCGTCCTGCTTGAAGTCTGTGCTTCCGCACTTGGAGCATACAAGTCCCTCAGGGTCTTTAGTTACCTCAACATGACCGCATTTCTGGCAGTAGTAGGCGGGAATTCTGTGACCCCACCAAAGCTGACGGGAAATACACCAGTCATGGATATTTTCAAGCCAATGCATATATGTCTTGCCGTAACGCTCGGGAATGAAGCGGAGGGTGCCGTTTTTGTAAACCTCCATAGCGGGCTTAGCGAGCTCCTCCATCTTTACAAACCACTGGAGCTTTATCATGGGCTCAACAATCTCGTTGCATCTTTCGTGTACGCCTACGGAGTGAGTGATGTCCTCTACTCTTACAAGAAGCCCCATTTCGTCAAGCTCCTTAACGATGAGCTTTCTTGCTTCATATCTGTCCATTCCCTCATATTTTCCGCCGTTGGAGTTTATGGTTCCGTCGTCGTTGAATACGTTTATCTTTGGAAGATTATGTCTTTCGCCAACCTCATAGTCGTTGGGGTCGTGGGCGGGTGTTATTTTAACTACGCCTGTACCGAATTCTCTGTCAACATATTCATCGCCGATGATGGGGATTTCCTTGTTGACAAGGGGAAGTATTACGCTCTTGCCTATAAGGTGTTTGTATCTGTCGTCCTCGGGATGAACGGCAACGGCTGTATCACCGAGCATTGTTTCGGGACGGGTAGTAGCAAGCTCAAGGAATTCATCAGTACCTGCGATAGGGTATTTAATGTGCCAGAAGTGACCTGCCATATCAACATGGTTTACCTCTGCGTCGGATATTGTAGTCTGACATTTGGGGCACCAGTTGATGAGCTTTTCGCCTCTGTAAATATATCCTTTTTCGTAAAGTCTGATAAAGGTTTCAAGTACAGCCTTTGAGCAGCCCTCGTCCATTGTGAAGCGTACTCTGTCCCAGTCACAGCTTGAGCCGAGCTTGCGAAGCTGTTTGAGGATTTCCGAGCCGTATTCCTCTTTCCAAGCCCATGCTCTTTCGAGGAACTGTTCTCTTGTTATATCGTTCTTTGTGATGCCTTCCTCAGCCATTTTCTGAACTATTTTAACCTCAGTTGAAATAGAAGCGTGGTCAGTGCCGGGTATCCAGAGGGCATTGTAGCCGCTCATTCTTTTCCAACGGATAAGAATATCCTGGAGGGTGTTGTCAAGGGCATGTCCCATGTGGAGCTTGCCTGTGATGTTCGGGGGCGGCATAACTATTGTGAATGGTTTCTTTGATTTGTCTACTTCGGCATGAAAATATTTTTTATCCAGCCAGTTGCTGTAGATACGTTCCTCAATACTGGGATCGTAGGTCTTTTCAAGTTCGTGTATCATCTTTTTCGTCCTTTCTGAAAAATCTAAAAAGGACTTTCACCCGAGTAAGGGCGAAAGTCCGCGGTACCACCTTAATTTCCGTAAAAATACGGCTTTAATGCCTTAACGCGGCTTACGGCTTCGGCTAATGAAACTTTCTCACCGAAACTGCTGACGGGCTACCTTCCTCCGCTGTAGCATGCCGTATCTTTCAGCCGACGGATACAGCTCTCTTTAATGTACGCACGGAATACTCCTCCCGCTTCATAGCATTTATACTGTTTTTTACGAATATAAAAGTATAATAGTGAAATTTAAGCGGTTTGTCAAGGGATTGAAAAGGCAAAATGCTTAAAAGAGCGGAAAATATAAAAGAGGCAGGCTTTTCCGATATTTTTACGATTATCTTAAATTGATATGCGGCAAATTGAAAGTTATTGTACTGTATGATATTATTTTGGTGTAATCATAAATTTTTTGCGGAGAACATAAAGGAGGATGACAGCTATGGATATTCCTTTGACCGCAGTATGGTTCATACTGTTTATTGTTTTTGTTGTCGCAGAGATAGTAACGGCAGGCGCACTTGTATCAATATGGTTCTGCTTCGGCGCTTTGGCGGCGATGTTTGCGGCAATGGGCGGTGCTTCGCTGACATCTCAGGCAGTAATATTTATTGCGGTGTCGGCAGTGCTTCTTGTGCTGACAAAGCCTTTTGCGGGAAAGCTTCTTAACGGCAGGATACAAAAGACCAATGCTCCCGCACTCATTGGAAAGCAGGGCATTGTTACCGAAACCGTAGATAATTCTTCCTCAGCGGGAGCTGTTAAGGCCGACGGAAAAATATGGTCGGCTAGAAGCAGTGACGATAAGGAAATAATAGCCGTGGGAGAAAAAGTAGTTATACTGGACATACAGGGAGTTAAGCTGATTGTAAAGAGAGAGGAGCGATAATATGCCGGGATTTATTATTTCTAAATTACTGCTTTTTATTGTAATAATACTAATAATAGTTATTATCATTTCAAACATCAAGATAGTGCCCCAGGCTCACGCCTATGTGGTGGAAAGACTGGGTGCCTACAATGCCACATGGGGAACGGGACTGCATTTTAAAATTCCCTTTATTGATAGGGTGGCAAAGAAAATAAGCCTTAAGGAACAGGTTGCGGACTTTCCGCCCCAGCCCGTTATAACAAAGGATAATGTAACGATGCAGATAGATACCGTAATATATTTGCAGGTGACAGACCCTAAGCTGTATACCTACGGCGTAGACAGCCCCATAAGAGCCATAGAGAACCTGACGGCAACAACGCTGAGAAACATAATCGGAGATTTGGAGCTGGACCAGACTTTGACGTCAAGGGACATAATCAATTCAAAAATGAGAGTTATACTTGACGAGGCCACAGATGCCTGGGGAATAAAGATAAACCGTGTTGAGCTTAAAAACATCATGCCGCCCAAGGAAATACAGGATTCTATGGAGAAGCAGATGAAGGCCGAGCGTGAAAGACGTGAGAAGATATTGCAGGCCGAGGGTGAAAAGAGAAGTGCCATACTTGTGGCCGAGGGTGAAAAAGAAGCCGCTATCCTCAGGGCGGAAGCCGATAAGGAAGCTGCCATAAAGAGAGCCGAGGGTCAGGCGGAAGCAATACTTAAGATACAGCAGGCACAGGCCGAAGGCATAAAGATGCTGAATGAGGCAAGTCCCGAAAAGCAGGTCATAGCCCTTAAGAGCCTTGAAGCCTTTGAAAAGGCCGCCGACGGTAAGGCAACTAAGATAATAATTCCGTCGGAGATACAGGGAATGGCAGGACTTGCGGCTTCACTTAAGGAGCTGATAAAGGACGATGAAAACAAGTAATATAAAATTGGACGCACAAGCGTCCTTTTTTTAATTCAATCAGAGGTATGCAATTCGGTGCTTCGGACAGATGCCGAACCGGAATTACCGCACAGGCTTTACTAATAAATATAAGCAGTGTATGTTTGTAAAATTTTATCTCATTTTCCGCATTTTTTTACTAAAAATCTTTGTTTCCTCTTTACTTTAGCGTGCTACTATGATAATATGATGAAGACTTAATAAAATAAATCTATTAGGAGGAGATTTAATTATGAAGAAATTTTTAGCAGCGGCTGTTGCTGCAGTTATGGCTCTCTCTGTTATGACAGGATGTTCATCAAACAAGTCTGCAGAGGAAAATACAGCAACCGAAACAGAGACCGAAGGCGAGGCTGCATCTGACAGAACCCAGTTAATCGTTGGTTTTGACGCAGAGTATCCCCCTTACGGATACATGGATGAAGCAGGCAACTATGTAGGCTTCGACCTTGACCTTGCTCAGGAAGTTTGCGACAGAAACGGCTGGGAGCTTGTTAAACAGCCCATCGACTGGAACTCAAAGGATATGGAGCTTAACTCAGGCTCAATCGACTGTATCTGGAACGGCTTTACAATTACAGGCCGTGAAAGCGAATATACATGGAGCGATCCTTATGTTGACAACAGTATCGTTTTCGTTGTTCTCAGCGACTCCGATATTCAGACAAAGGAAGACCTTGCAGGCAAAATAGTTGTTACACAGGCTGACTCATCAGCTCTTACAGCTCTTACAAACGAAGAGGATAACGACGAGAACCTTGCCCTTGCCGCTTCATTTGCTTCACTTGAACAGGTAGCAGACTACAACACAGCATTCATGAACCTCGAAAGCGGACTTGTTGACGCCATCGCAGTTGATATCGGTGTTGCTCAGTATCAGCTTTCTTCAAGAGGAGACCTCTTCAGAAAGCTTGAGGAGCCCCTTTCAACAGAGCAGTATGCTATAGGCTTCAAGCTTGGCAATACGGAGCTCAGAGACCAGGTTCAGGCAACTCTTTACGATATGGTAGAGGACGGTACATTTGATAAAATAGTTGCAAACTATACAGATTACAACCTTGACCAGATGGTCTGCTTAGGAAAGTAAGCACGACCGCTCCCGGTGGGAGAAGAAGGGAGTGTGAAATTCTGTGAGATACAAGCATTACGAGATTACGAAGTAATGCGCCGATATCGAACAGAGGAAATCAAGTTAGACCGCTCCCTAGAAAAATATAATAATACACTGTTTCTATACGCAATCGGCGAAGATTTTTCTTCGCCGCTTTGCGCTTTATAAAAAACCAAAATAAATTCTCTTATAACGGGCAGGAGCAGTATGTTCAGAGCACCCTTCCCTAAGGAGATTCTGAACACACTGCTCACTATAACAGAAAGGACACGATGTTTATGTCATTTTCAGCAATGCTGTCACAGCTTGTCGGCGGTTTCGGCCAGACAGTGCTCATATTCGCTCTTACGCTTGTATTCTCACTGCCGCTGGGCCTTCTTGTGGCATTCTGCAGAATGTCAAAGTTCCGTCCGTTAAGCGGACTCACAAAGATTATTATATCAATACTGAGGGGCACGCCTCTTATGCTTCAGCTTTTTGCATGGTTCTACGGACCGTTCTATATTTTCGGTATAAAGCTGACAAGCAGTTACAGATTAATAGCAATAATACTCGGCTTCTCGGTCAACTATGCGGCCTATTTTGCGGAAATATACCGTTCCGGTATAGAGTCAATTCCCGTAGGACAGTATGAGGCCGCCAATGTACTGGGCTACAGCAAGAGCCAGACCTTCAGCAGGATAATATTCCCCCAGATGGTAAAGAGAGTGCTTCCTCCCGTCACCAACGAGGTAATAACACTGGTTAAGGATACATCCCTTGCCTTCGCCATTGCCTATACGGAAATGTTCACCATCGCAAAGCAGATAGCGGCGGCTCAGACAAGTATTATGCCGCTTTTCATAGCAGGCGTATTCTATTTTATATTTAATTTTATTGTTGCCCAGGTAATGGAAAGAATAGAGCGAAAGCTTAACTATTATCGTTAAGGAGGGGATAAGATGAAAATACTTGAAATCAATCATTGCAGAAAACAGTTTGACGGCGTTGAGGTATTAAAGGACATATCCCTTTCCGTTGACGAAGGACAGGTTGTGTCCATAATAGGACCTTCGGGTTCGGGTAAATCCACGCTTTTAAGGTGTGCCACACTGCTTGAAACAATGGACGGCGGAGACCTTATCTATATCGGCGAGCATGCGGCAAAGGACAGCGAAAACGGCTCTGTATACGCATCTGCCGAACAGCTTAAGAAAATTAAGTCCAATTTCGGACTTGTATTCCAGAATTTTAATCTCTTTCCCCATTACTCGGTAATGAAGAACATCACCGAGGCACCTATTCTTGTTCAGAAAAGGAACAAGGACGAGGTGTATGAGGAAGCCCTTGTACTGCTTAAGAAAATGGGACTTTCGGACAAGGCGGATTCTTACCCCTACCAGCTTTCGGGCGGACAGCAGCAGAGGGTGTCCATAGCCAGAGCCCTTGCCATGAACCCCAAAATACTTTTCTTTGACGAGCCCACATCGGCCCTTGACCCTGAGCTTACGGGAGAGATACTTAAGGTAATAAAGGATTTGGCGGCGGAGCACATGACAATGGTAATTGTTACCCATGAGATGTCCTTTGCCAGAGATGTTTCCAACCATATCATATTCATGGACGGCGGCGTTATCGTTGAGCAGGGTAACCCCTCTGATGTCATAAACAATCCTCAGCAGGACAGAACGAAGCTTTTCCTCAGCCGCTTCCAGCAGTAAGGTGATATGATGGATATTGAGTTTGTAAAGCTTTCGCCTACACGAAATATGACAGTGCTTGTAAAAACGCCCGTTCCGAGGGATAAACAGGCTCTTGTCGGTCAGCTTATAATGGATTATTCCAATGTATATGCCGAGCAGGTTGGATTTTTGGAAAAGCCTGAAAATCCAAAGGCGGCTGTCAGACTGCAAATGGCGGCGGGAGAATTCTGCGGCAACGGTACAATGGCCGCAGCAGCATATTTGGCTCTCAAAAATGGCATAAACGCAGGGGAAAGTGTAGATATTCCTATGGAGGTATCCGGTGCCGATGACTTGCTTGTGTGCAGGATTAAGGCAGATGAAAAGGGATATACGGGAACGGTGGCTATGCCGCTGCCGTTAGATGTGAGAGATTGCCGATATGAAATAGGCGGAAGAGAATACAGCCTTTCTACCGTTTTCCTGCCGGGTATAAGGCATATAATACTCCCGATTGATGAAATAGGCTCCGACTTCCGAAATATTCTCGAGACCTCGGCGGATGAACTCAAAAAGCAGATTGAGGACGAGGCTTTCGGAATTATTGTATATGACAAAATAAACAGCCGCATTGACCCTCTGGTCATTGTTAAAGCTTCTCACAGCATGTGCTGGGAGGGCGGCTGCGGCAGCGGAAGCGAGGCATTGGGCATATACTTAGCCTGCCTGACAGAGGGAAGCGTTGAGATACCGCTTAAACAGCCCGGCGGAACAATAACCGTAAATGTCAAATATGATAAAGGAATAAAAGCAGTCTCCATAACAGGCAAAGTAACCGTTGCCGCCGAGGGAACTGCATATATAGATTTATAAAACTGTATTAATGCACTCGCAGAAGATGAACCTCTGCGGGTGTTTTTTTGCGCACTGTCGTGCTTCGGACTGACTTTGGAGATTAAGTATGAGCATTATCGGACATATATGTTAAATTAAAAAATAAATTAAAAACATTTTAAAATACCTATTGACAAACAGATGCTATTATGTATAATTGTATTAAGTAATTAATACAGAAGTACAACAAGGGAGTGATAAGATGATATGGTCGTTTAAAGAGGACAGACCGATCTACTCACAGCTTATGGATCAGATAAAACTGGGCATCATTTCGGGAGAATGGCTTCCCGGGACAAAGCTTCCGTCGGTCAGGGAGCTGGCTCAGGAGGCAGGGGTAAATCCCAATACGATGCAGAGGGCAATGGCTGATTTGGAAAGAGAAGGTTTGGTTTATTCAAAGAGAACAAGCGGAAGATACATTACGGAGGATGAAGCGATGATAGATAAAATCAGGTCGGATATAGCCGTTGAGAACATAAATAATTTCATCGAAAGCATGAAAAAGCTCGGCTATACCCCACAGGACACACTGAATGCTGTGGTTAAGGCAGTAGAGGAGGTTGAGGAAGTATGACGGAATTCGTACTTGATATAAAGAATATTAATAAAAGCTACGGTAAAAAGAACGCACTGACAAATATAAGTCTCAGCCTTGAAAGAGGAAAGATAATAGGCCTTCTCGGCCCTAACGGCAGCGGAAAGACAACGCTTATAAAGCTCATCAACGGCCTGCTTACACCAAACAGCGGTGAAATACTGGTGGACGGAAATCCTATTGGAAAGGACAGCCATATTGACGTGTCATATCTTCCCGATAAGACATATCTTCCCGATTGGATGAAGGTTTCCGACATTTTTATGATGTTCTCTGACTTTTATTCCAACTTTGATATTGAAAAGGCAAGGGATATGCTGAGAAGACTTAACATAAATGAGAGCGACAGACTTAAAACTCTTTCCAAGGGCAATAAGGAAAAGGTACAGCTTATATTGGTTATGAGCAGAAATGCAAAGCTGTATCTGCTTGACGAGCCCATCGGCGGAGTTGACCCGGCAGCAAGGGACTATATACTGAACACCATAATCACAAACTATAATCCCGATGCCAGTGTAGTAATATCCACCCACCTTATATCTGATATTGAAAAGGTACTGGACGAAGCGGTATTTATCAACAACGGCGAGATAGTACTCCATGAAAGTGTGGACGGAATAAGAGAAAATTACGGTACGTCTGTGGACGGTTATTTCAGGGAGGTATTCAGATGTTAAGCAAACTGTTGAAATATGAATTTAAGGCAACGGGAAGAATATTCCTGCCTTTATACGGGGCACTGCTCATTATTTCGGTTTTGGAAAGAATATACATGGGCTTTACAACAAACCACATGGACACTATTGTCTCCACCATTTTAGGCGCTATATTGCCGACGCTTTTCGGAGCTATAATCGTGGCTATGTTCGTAGTTACATTTATTATGATGATACAGAGATTTTATAAAAACCTGTTGGGCAGAGAGGGATATCTGATGTTCACTCTCCCTGTCAGTACATCGGGACTTATATGGAGCAAGCTTATTGCGGTTGTTGTATGGACAATACTCAGCATTATAGCCGCAGTACTGGCATTCGGCATCATATTTTTGAATATGAGCGATGTTTCAGCTATATTCGGGCAGGTCGGAGATTTAGTTTGCAAGGTATTCGGTATAGGCTGGGGAGGAGCGGCTGTTGAGGCTGTCATACTCATTCTTGCCATATTCGTATCGGGAATCCTCTGCGTATATCTTTCACTGGCAATAGGGCAACTTTCAAGCAAACGCAAAATACTCTGCGCAGTAGGCGCATATATCGGTATTAACGTAATTATCAACAATGTTATTCTTGCAATAATTGCAGGTATAGGTGATATGGAATTGTTCCAAAATGCCGTTGCCGCCGCTCTGCACGGTATGTCGGAAATACAGATTACAAATATAGTTATGATAGGATTTATATTATTCTTTGTAATACAGGCGGTGGTATACTTCCTCATTACAAGATACCTGCTTACTAAAAAGTTAAATCTTGAATAAGAGACACAGCGGATAAATATTTAAATAAAGCTCAAAATAAAACAGCCGAGAAACTTATAATTTTCCCGGCTGTTTTATTATGGGTAAAACTGTTATTATGTTTTCTGATTATACGTTGAATCTGAAAAGAACAACGTCTCCGTCTTTAACGACATATTCCTTACCTTCGGAACGAACAAGTCCCTGCTCCTTGGCGGCGTTGTAGGAGCCAAGGCTCATAAGGTCATCATAGCTTACAACCTCGGCACGGATAAAGCCTCTCTCAAAATCACTGTGTATTTTTCCTGCGGCACCGGGAGCTTTAGTTCCCTTTTTGATTGTCCATGCTCTGGACTCTGTGGGGCCAGCCGTAAGATAGCTGATAAGGCCGAGAAGCTTGTAGCTGGCGGAAATAAGACGGTCAAGACCACTGGAGCCGACACCCATATCCGCAAGGAACTCCTTCTTTTCATCATCATCAAGCTCGGCAATTTCTTCCTCTATTTTAGCGCAGAGTACAAATACCTCTGAGCCCTCTGCAGCAGCATATTCTCTTACTTTTTTAACATAATCGTTGTTTTCTCCGTCATCGGCAAGGTCATCTTCGCCTACGTTTGCGGCATAAAGAACGGGCTTTGCGGTGAGCAGTGTAAGGCTGTTTACAAACTCAATGTCATCGGGGTCATCAAATTCAATAAGACGGGCAACTTTGCCTTCTTCAAGTCCTTGTTTGAGCTTTTCGAGAATAACAAGCTCTTTTTTGAGACTCTTGTCACCCTGGGCAGCCTTGGCTGTTTTGGCAATTCTTCTCTCGAGTATTTCAAGGTCGGAGAATATAAGCTCAAGATTTATTGTCTCTATATCTCTGACGGGGTCAACGGAGCCGTCTACATGTACGACATTGCTGTCCTCAAAACAGCGGACAACATGAACAATGGCGTCTACCTCTCTGATATGTGATAAAAACTTGTTGCCGAGACCCTCGCCCTTGCTGGCGCCTTTTACAAGGCCGGCAATGTCAACAAATTCAATGACAGCAGGCGTTATTTTTGCTGAATTATATAATTTGGCAAGGTTGTCAACTCTCTCATCGGGAACCGCTACGATACCAACATTGGGGTCTATGGTGCAGAAGGGATAGTTGGCGGCCTCGGCCTTTCCCGAGGTCATAGAATTAAAAAGGGTGCTCTTTCCTACATTGGGAAGGCCCACGATACCAAGTTTCATAAGTGTTTCGTCCTTTCTTATTTTCGGCGTGCAAAAAAATGCAGGCTGAACTTTCGGTGTTTTTAAATATATACCCTATGTAAAGGGCTTTTATCTAACAAGTATATCACAAATTTTAATAAGTACAAATAGATTTTGAAATATAAAACGCCTTTTGTGAATATATTACCTCTGGAGAATATGTACCAAGGAGGAGATAATTTGCAGAGGTGGAGCTTCAATTACAGGCTTTTTATTAAAAAGAATATGACGGGACTGCTGGCGGCCTCCGTTTTTGCAGTAGCCGCTGCGGCATGGGACAACGGTCTCATGCTTAAAAGTGTTGCTCTGGCGGAGGTGCTGCCCGACGGCCGTATGACAGTAGGTACGCTGGCGGAAATATATGATAAAGAAAAGGAAATAAAGGTAGTAACCGAGAAAAAAAGAGGTGTTAAGGAGGATAAGGAGTATAACAATGAAGAAAACAATGAGGAAAAAAAGACCGTTGACCCCGGAAAGCTGTTTGTTATGAGCGAGGAAGAAAAAAAGCTGTATTCCGATACAAACTATCTTAAGAAAAATTTTTACATAGTGGACTCTAGGACGGCCGTGCTGGACGGGGAACTCAACGGAGAAAAATTCATAAATACGGACTTTTCCATAGATACCGAAGGTGACGGGCCGAAGATACTGATATTTCACACCCATTCCCACGAAAGCTTTGCCGACAGCAATATGGCTATAGGTAAGGAGGAGGGGATAGTCGGCACAGGCGAATACCTTAAGGAAATACTGGAAAACGAATACGGCATAGAGACACTGCACTGCACCGAAAGCTTTGACTATGTGGACTCCAGAATGACAACAACGGGCGCATACGAAAGAATGGAGCCTGCCATTGAGCAGATACTGGCGGACAACCCCTCCATAGAGATAGCTATAGACCTGCACAGAGACGGCGTTACAGACGAAACAAAAAAGCTGGTGACCGAAATTAACGGAAAGACCACGGCGCAGATAATGTTTTTCAACGGACTGTGCAGAATATACGAAAACGGTAATCTGGTTCCTGCGGAAGGGCTGGACAATCCCTATCTGGAAGAAAATCTGGCCTTCAGCTTTACGATGAAATATGCAGGGGATAAGCTGTATCCGGGATTTGTAAGAAGAAACTATCTCAATGCATACCGCTACAGCCTGAATATGCTGCCGAAGTCTCTGCTGGTGGAGGTGGGAGCACAGAATAACACAAAGGAGGAAGCCATGAACGCTATGGAACCGCTGGCGGAAATACTTGTAAGTGTCATAAACAAATAGTATACAGCTCAAAAAATTTACGGAATTTACCGATGCTCGGTATTTTTGCACTGCATAATATATTGTTCCTTACGGCAAAATGTCTGTATGATATACAGATTTGTTTTATACGGACTTTTGGGCTGGGGAATGGAAATACTTTGGACAGGCATAAACAGTATCAGAAAGGGCGACAAAACATTGAGGGGCACATCATCGCTGTGGATGTTTCCCATATACGGCGCAGGAATATTTATGGAGCCGATAGTCGACCTTATCACAATGCTGCCGTGGACGGTTAGAGGGGTGACATATATGCTCTGCATATTTCTGGCAGAGTATGTCTCGGGAATGATTTTAAAAAAGTATTCTGCCTGTCCCTGGGACTACTCCCGCTGTGCCTATTCCGTGCAGGGTGTAGTACGGCTGGATTATGCGCCGCTTTGGTTTATAGTGGGACTGATGTATGAGTGGGTCTACAGAACATTCATGTAAATACGGTTGCAGACGGGAAACTATTTATAAATAAAGCCGATGATGAGGCATTAGGAAATGCCGCGACATAAACGGTAAATATATAAAAAATTTGTAAGTTTTGTTTTTTAATAAATATTTAAATAATAACCTCTTTTATTTGTCGTATTTTGTATTTATAATGTACGGGTAAAGCTGTTCTTTTATAACAGGGAACAACAGCAAAGGAGAGGTTTGATTATGGCTGGAGATAAATCCGGAGACGGAAAAAACAATAAAGACAAAAAGCTGCTTATAGCGCTGGCAATAGCAGCTCTGGTGTTCACCCTGTGCCTGAACTATTTTGTGAGCAAAAAGTCAATGGCAGAGGTCTCCGAGGTAAAATACAGTGAATTTATAAATATGCTGGATGAGGGTAAGATTGATGAAGTAAAGTTTGAAAACTCCACCATATACTTTACTCTCAAGGAGGACGGCGAAAGCGAGTTTGCGGCAAAGCCCCAGTACTTCACTGGTTATATAAACAATCCCGCTCTGCTTGAAAAGCTGGAGGAAGCGGGAGTAACCTATGACGCACCCGTCAGCAATACAAATCCCATTCTGATGATGATAGTGGAACTGGTTGTGCCTATGCTGATTTTCTATGTTCTCTTTATGTTTGTAATGAGAATGTATATGAATAAAATGGGCGGCTTAGGCAAAAACAATGCCAAGCTTTATCTCGAAAAGGATACGGGCGTTACCTTTGCCGATGTGGCAGGCGAGGAGGAAGCAAAGGAGTCTTTAAGGGAGATTGTGGACTTTCTGCACAGACCTGAAAAATATACGGCTATAGGTGCGAAGCTACCCAGAGGAGCACTGCTTGTGGGACCTCCGGGAACGGGAAAAACGCTTTTGGCAAAGGCTGTGGCAGGAGAAGCCAAGGTTCCTTTTTATTCTCTTTCGGGTTCAAGCTTTGTGGAGATGTTTGTCGGCATGGGTGCTTCGAGGGTCAGAGACCTTTTTAAGGACGCAGTCAGCCATGCACCCTGTATAATATTTATAGACGAGATAGACGCCGTAGGAAAAAGCCGTGAAAGCGGCTTGGGCGGCAATGACGAAAGGGAGCAGACATTGAACCAGCTTTTAAGCGAGATGGACGGCTTTGACGTAACCAAGGGAATAGTTGTCATAGGTGCGACAAACAGACCCGAGGTGCTGGACGAGGCACTTTTAAGACCCGGGCGCTTTGACAGAAGAGTGGTAGTAGACAGACCCGACCTTAAGGGCAGAGAGGATATATTAAAGGTACACCTTAAGGACGTCAAAACCGAGGACGACATAGATGTAAAGCAGTTTGCACTGGGAACATCAGGCTGTGCGGGCGCAGATATAGCTAACATGGTAAACGAAGCCGCACTTAGAGCTGTAAGAGAAGGCAGAGAAAAAGTGGCGCAAAGCGACCTGATGGAGGCCATTGAGCTTGTGATAGCCGGAAAAGAGAAAAAGGACAGGATAATGACCGAAAAGGAAAAGAGAATAGTCGCTTATCACGAGGTAGGTCATGCCCTTGCCATTGCCATGCAGAAGAATACTCAGCCCGTGCAGAAAATAACGATAGTGCCAAGAACAATGGGCTCTTTGGGATATACAATACAGATGCCCGAGGAAGAACACTATCTTATGACTAAAGACGAGATATACGAGCAGATAGTAACACTGCTGGCGGGACGTTCTGCCGAGGAGATAATATTCGGCACGGTAACAACGGGAGCCGCCAATGATATAGAAAGAGCCACGGAAATGGCCAGAGCAATGGTGACACGCTTCGGCATGAGCGAGGAATTTGACATGATGGCGCTGGAAAAGGAGGGCAGTGCCTACCTTAACGGAAGAATGTCCTTGATTTGCTCCGATGATACAGGGTCAAAGGCCGATGCGGAGGTGCTTGAAATAATAAAGGAATGCCATAAAAGAGCCTCCGATATACTTAAGCAAAACATAGACGTACTGCATAAGGCAGCGGATTTCCTCATAGAACAGGAGACAATAACAGGAGAAAAGTTCATGGAAATACTTAATGCGGTCAAAGCAGAGCAGACAGCCGATGAAAATTCGGAGGCGATAACGGAATAAAGCATAAGGAGAGATGTGCGGGCGCATCTCTCTTTTTATCAGGCATAAAGTGGCAACAAATATTTATAAAAATTACTATTTTTTTAGTGCATTATGCAGAAATTTGTTATATAATCATAATCAGATAATTATATTTATTATCATATTAATTTAAAATCAGGGGGAAAGCGCTATGAAAAAGACCACTTTTACGGCTCTTACCGTTGCTATATGCACGGCGGCTTCAACAGTGAGCTACGGAGCTGTATTTTCAGATATAGGCAGTAATTTGAAATGGGCCGAAAGCTATATAAACAGTGTATATGACAGCGGCCTTATGGTCGGTGACTATAACAGCAGGGGACAGAGAGTGTTCAGAGGCACCGAAAATATGACATATTCGGAGGCAGCACAGCTTATATATTCCATGACGATTAAATCAGGCTTTTCAAGTGATGTAACACAGATGAGCATAAACAGATATTCTATGGAAATGTCGGGAGAGGGTATAGCCGACTGGGCAACAAAGGCCGTTGCCTTCTGTATGGAGAAGGGCATTGTCAACTCCTATGACCTAACAAAATTTAAGGACGGCGGAAAAGACGTAAAAATATCAAGAGAGGACATGAATGTTTTCTTCGGCAGAGCCCTTGCCTTAAGCTACAGCCTTTCAACGGGCACATCGCTGACCTTTGCCGACACATCAAGCATTTCAGCCTCGGCAAAGCCCTATGTGGAGCTTTTGAATAAGCTCGGAGTAGTAACGGGAGACAATTACAACAAATTCAATCCCAAGAATAATATAACAAGGGCAGAGGTGGCTGTAATGGCCTCCAAGACCTATGACCTTATGAAGAAAAAGGTTGTTACAAATACCGAGTCGGGATATACACAGACATCGGGAACAGTCGTATCTCTCTATGAGCAGAACGGCACATGGGTGCTCAGGCTTACAACTCCCGACGGAGTGGCAGGCTTTGTGCTTACCGATTCAACATTGGTATTTAATAACGCAAGCAATAACGTAGGACCTTATGGTCTTGGTCTGGGCGATGCGGTAACCGTATATCATTCCGATGCTTCGATAGCTAAGGTCATGATAACAAAGGACGTAAATGTTGACCCTAATCAGGTAAATACTCCTCAGTTCAATTCCACATATAAGGACAAAGGCGAGCTTATAAGCGCAGGAGAGTATAAAATAGGTATTATCGACAAGCACGGCGACAGAGTATATTATGTTGTTGCAAAAGACGCTGACATAACACTCAACGGAAAGACAGCCACTCTCAGACAGCTTTCCGACCGCATAAAGGGGGATGCCCTTGTTGAGGTAACGGTGGAAATGAATTCATCTACACAGGAAGCCTATAAAGTAACGGCTGTAGAAGAAAAATACTCCAGCGCCACAGAGGGTAGAATTACAAATATCAATAATAGGGAAATAAGCATTAAGTCAGGCTCAAAGAGCTATAAGTACAGCCTTGCTGATTCTGTTACAGTAAAATATAACGGAAGCACAAGCAGTGTAAGCGGTCTGATAAGCAAGTTTGATGACCTTACAGGAAGCAAATATATCGATGTAGAGCTGACACTGGACAAAGATAAAGAGGTAACAAAGATTGTTGCAGAGGCAAGCAACTATAAAGAGGACGACGATAAGGATTATAGCGGAGATATCAAGAGCATAACAAGCAGTAAAATAAAAGTCGGCTCTAAGGAATATACAGTTGCCAATAATGTTAAGGTTGATATTAAGATAGGCAGAGACAGCATTGATGATTATGATGACCTTAAGGATATTTTCAATGGCAGAGATGTAACCGTAAAGGTAGACATTACCGTAAAGAGCAGTGAGGTTACAAGAATAGAGGGCTATGTTTCCGAGGCAAGGGGAGAACTTGATTTTATGACCGTTACAAACAGCTCATACCCCAGAGGAAGAATGGGACTTGATGTTGACGGATACGGACAGGTAGAATTCTCCTTTGAC
>JAQXNZ010000159.1 GCA_029098265.1 Clostridia bacterium
TGATGAATTAAAGAAATACATTCATTACTACAATAATGAAAGAATTTCTACAAAATTAAAAGGAATGAGCCCGGTTCAATACCGAACTCATTCGCATACAATTTAATATTGAATTTTGTCTAATATTTTGGGGTCACTACATTTCTGCCGTCTCTTTTTATGGTGCTATTTTGTTGTCTAGCATTGAAATTGCTGTCTTTTGCTTACAAAATTTTACTTTCGGAATACAAATCTGTCCTAAGCAAAAACCCGAGTTTTGCCCGTAAAATCAACAAAAAATCCGACATTGCCGATTTTGTCAGCTTTGTCGGATTTTTCTAAAAGTACGGATGCGGTGGGATTCGAACCCACGAGCCCGTGAGGACTACCTGATTTCGAGTCAGGGCCGTTATGACCACTTCGATACACATCCATAGCGCCCAATTATTATATCACACCGCAAACTTAATTTCAAATCTTTTTTAAATATTTTTGCCTATATCCTCAGCCGCCGCAAGGTATGGAGTATTTTTAACAGTGCCCTTTTCATATACACCCGGCACAACGAGTATTCCGCCGTCCTCCCAGCCCAGCTGTTCGGCTATGTGTTTATATGTAAGCTGAATTGCGTCATAGTCGCCCTCGTCTGCCGAAGCACCGCAGACAATAAGCACACACTTCTTTCCCGAAATATCCTTTCCCGCACAGCTGAACGAATACAGCTTGTCTATGACATTTTTAATCTGTGCAGTAAACGAATACCAGTATAGAGGGGTAACAAATACGATGACGCCGCTTTTCTCTATCTCAGGAGCAATTGTATTAAAGCCGTTGGAAACCGAGCATGCCCCTCCGTTTTTGAAGCAGGTGTCGCAGGCTTTGCATCCGCCTATGTTCATTCTTCCTGCATCAAAGCGAACAACATTGTTCTCCGCCAACACTGCGCCCTCTATAAACGCATCGGCAAGTCTGTCACTGTTGCCGTCAACTCTGGGGCTTCCCGTTATTACAAGAATATTTTTTCCGGCCATTGCTAACATCTCCTTAAATACCAAACAGTCAATATATATTTATTATATCAGCATTTCCACAAGATGTAAAGCGGACAGCTTTTCTGTCGTATTATGCCGGCTTTATCTCATTTCTGAGGCGTTTTGTAAATCTTTCTATCCTCTTTACAGCCTCTTTGAGATTTTCAAGGCTTGTGGCATAGGATATTCTTATATATCCCTCGCCGTACTCACCGAAGGATGTTCCCCATGCAAGGGCCACTCCTTCCTCATCAAGAAGCCTGTCTGCAAATTCGCGGCTTGTAAGTCCGAAGGACGATATATCGGGGAATGCATAGAACGCCCCCTTGGGAAGCCTGCATTTTATTCCTTCAATTTTATTCAGTGCATCTACTAACCAGTCTCTGCGCTTTTTGAACTCCGTCTTCATTTCCTCAACCGAATCCTGGGGGCCTGTAAGCGCCTCAACACCCGCCATCTGCGTGAATGAGCATACACATGATACGGAATTTACCATAATCATCTCAAACTGCTTGATTATATCTGTATTGGCTATGCAGTAGCCAATTCTCCAGCCCGTCATGGCGTATGTCTTTGAAAAGCCGTCAAGCACCAGTGTCCTGTCTCTGAACTCCGGTAGCGAGGCTATTGAGAAGGGCTGTCCGTCAAATATGAGCCTGTCGTATATTTCATCGGAAAGAATGAATATGTCGGGTCTGTCCTTAAGCACATCGGCCATAGCAAGTATATCCTCTTTATCAAACACTCCGCCTGTGGGATTGCAGGGGCTGTTTATTATAACAAGCTTTGTCTTGGGTGTTATAAGGCTTTTAAATTTCTCAATATCAAGTCTGAAATCGTTTTCTGCCGTCAGCGGAAGCGGAACGGGTACGCCCTGGGCAAACTTGATACAGCTTTCATATATGGGGAAGCCGGGGTTAGGGTATATTACTTCCTCGCCGGGCTTAACCAACGTCAGCATTGTAAAAAACATAGTTGGCTTTCCGCCGGGAACTATTGCCACATTGTCCATAGTTGTATCAATGTTTTTGTACTTTTTGGCATAGTCCGCAACGGCCTGTCTCAGCTCGTTATAGCCCAGTGTGGGGCCGTAGCCTGTGTAGCCATCGGACATGGCCTTTGTTGCCGCCTGCATAATATTGTCGGGCGTCTGGAAATCCGGCTGTCCTATCTCAAGATGTATAACATCCATTCCCTGTTCTTCAAGCGCTTTGGCTTTTGAAAGTATGGCAAAGGCCGATTCGCCCTGTAATCTTGTAACTCTGTCTGCTATATATGATACCGATGTATTCTCCGACATAATGTTTCATCCTCCTGTTACACGCAATATTCCATGTGTCGCGCACAAATGTCTTTATTATTATAACATAAAAATTTCAAAATGCAACAAAAAGCGTACATAATATACACATAAATATAATAAACTTTCATGTTTCGTAGGTTTTGTACCCAAATGTTTACAGCCTTATATGACCTGATGTTTACGGAAAACGGGTTTTACGGAACAAAAGCTGAGGGGGCTCGGGCAGTACAAGCGCAAAAAAAGACTGCGTAAAAATGCAGTCTTTTCCATTAAATCAATTAATATCCTATCTGCACCAGCTTCTTGCCAGTCTTTCCGCAACGGTTTTAAAGCCTGCCCTTTCCACTGCCTCGGCTGTCACCACGTCTGACCTTGCCACCACCTGACCGTCCAGCGTATATACGGCCTCACCCGCTTTAACTCCCTTTTCTACGGGAGCGCACAGTGCATCTGTCAGCTCGTATGTCAGTGTCGGTTCTTCTCCGCCCTTTGTGATAAGCGCTGTAACATCCTCTGCTACCTCAAGCAGTACGGTTTCCCTTTCGCCTCTGCTGACGGGTATTTCTCCCGCCCTGTCTCCCGCCTTTGCTCCGCTTGCCACGGCATAATTGGCATATCCGTAATCCAGCAGTTTAATGGCCTCGGAAAATCTTGTCTTAGGGTCAGGTGCCGCCATAATGACTGCTATCAGCTTCATGCCGTTTTTATCCGCAGTAGCCGAAAGACAGAACTTTGCTCCGCCCGTGCTTCCTGTTTTAAGTCCCGTTGCTCCCTCGTACCATTTGACCAGCTTATTTGTGTTGGTCAGTCCGAATTCGCTCTCTCCCTTCCTTGTTTTATGTATTATGCTGTCCTGCCAAGTGGTTGTATATTGGCTTATTTCGGGAAAATTATTGATAAGCTCTCTGGACATAAGGGCTATATCCCTTGCCGTTGTCAAATGTCCGTCGGTATCCAGTCCGCAGGCATTTATGAAGCAGGTATTTTCCATACCCAGCTCCTTTGCTCTTTTGTTCATCAATTCGGCAAAGCCCTCCTCACTGCCGCCTATGTATTCTGCCATAGCAACAGCCGCATCGTTTGCCGAAGCAATGGCAATACACTTGGTCATATCGGCGGCACTTTGGGTTTCGCCCTCCTCCAGGTATACCTGAGAACCACCCATAGAGGCCGCATGGGCACTCACCGATACTTTATCGTCCCATTTTATTTTTCCGTCCCTAACCGCTTCGTATATGAGCAGAAGCGTCATTATTTTTGTAATGCTTGCCGGAGGTAGCTTTTCATCGGCATTGTCCTCATACAGTACGTCTCCTGTGGAGGCTTCCATAAGTATTGCGCTCTCTGCCGACAGACCCAAATCCGTTATATTGGCACGGTCTGCGGCATAGGCATGCACAGGGGCAAGCAATGTGACAGCGGCAGCAATGACCGCCGTTATTCTTTTCAGCCTGTTCATATTCCGTCTCCCAAAGGTATTATGTTATTAGCTTATTCAGTCTGTCCATTATTAGAACGCAGGAGATAAAATTTAGCATCAGTGTTGAATTTGTTACAGCTTTTATTAAATTTATGTTATCTTAATGTTATATGTTGAAAACGTCTATAATGGATATTATAATGTACTAATTAAAATAACTAATTAATACTAGATAGAGGGGCAGATTTTATGAACAAGAAGCTTTTGTTAATATTAAATCCGACTTCCGGCCAGAAAAAGGCCAACAGATATATAATTAACATTGTTTCACTGTTTACGGCGGCAGGCTACGACTGCACATTACATGTGACAAGGTACAGCGGCGATGCGGCTGAATATGTAAGTGGCAACGCCGAGTATTTCAGCATGATAGTATGTGTCGGCGGCGACGGAACGCTCAACGAGGTTATTACAGGTCTTATAGACTGCGGCAGCAGTATTCCCATAGGCTATATACCGTCGGGAAGCACCAATGACTTTGCCAACAGTCTGGGTCTTTCCAAAAATGTTATGCAGGCTGCCAGGGACATACTAAAGGGTATTCCCAGACCCTATGACGTAGGCTGTTTCAACGGCAGATGCTTTTCCTATATAGCGTCCTTCGGTGCGTTCACAAAGGTATCATATGACACGCCGCAGACCCTTAAAAACTCCTTCGGACACTTTGCCTATGTAATGGAAAGCATTAAGGAGATACCGGAACTTAAGCCCATACACGCCAAGGTGACAGCCAACGGAGAGACATATGAGGACGACTATATTTTCGGTTCCATAAGCAATTCCACCTCTGTGGCAGGACTTTTGACCCTTGACCCGGAGCTTGTAAACCTAAGCGACGGACTGCTGGAGGTTCTTCTTGTCAAGAACCCCGAAAATACTATGGATCTGAGCAATATAGCTATGGCACTGACCATGAACAAATATGATAATGACACCGTCAGATTTTTCTCTGCCGGAAAAATAGAGATAGAAATATCCCCCGATGTTGACTGGACACTGGACGGAGAATACGAACAGGGCTGTGAGAAAATAGTTATAGAAAACCTGAACCATTCCATACAGATAATAAAATAGGAGGATAACATGGCTGATTTTGCACTTAGGGAAATAGACATTACGGAAATCGAAAACGTAAAAATAGGAAGTGCCGAGGACATTGAGCATGCCACAGGCTGTACCGTTATAATATGTGAGGACGGAATGCCGGCAGGCATAGACGTCAGAGGCGGCGGCCCTGCATCCAGGGAAAGCGAACTGCTTAATCCCTGTGCCACCACAGATGTTATCCATGCCGTACTTTTAAGCGGCGGCAGTGCCTACGGACTGGATGCCGCAGGCGGAGTTATGGAATATCTGTCGGAAAAGGGCATAGGCTTTCCCGTTGGAAATATGCACGTTCCCCTTGTGTGCCAGTCCTGTATATTCGACCTGCTTTTCGTATCCGATGAGGTAAAGCCCGACAAGGCTATGGCCCGTCAGGCCTGCATAAACGCAGAGAAAAACAGACCGACCCAAGGCAACGTAGGCGCAGGAGCAGGTGCATCCGTCGGCAAAATATGCGGCTTTGATAATGTAACAAACTCAGGACTTGGCATATATGCGGTACAGCTCGGTGAGCTTAAGGTCGGTGCGGTAGTATCTGTAAACGCAATGGGTGATGTATATGACTTTGAAACAGGAAAGCTTCTGGCAGGTGCAAGAAAGCCCGACGGCAGCGGTTTTGCAGACAGCGAAAAAGTACTTTATGAGAATTTTTTGAAAAACCCATTAACACCGCCGTCAAACACCAATACAACCATTGGTGCAATAATAACCAATGCAAGGTTTGACAAAGCGAAGCTCAATAAAATAGCATCTATGGGACAAAACGGACTTGCCCGCTCCATAAGACCCGTACATACCATGTCCGACGGAGACACGGTATATGCCCTTTCGGTGGGCAATGTCGAAGCGGACGTAAACACTGTGGGCACACTGGCTTCCCATGTAATGGCCTGCGCCATAAGAAACGCCGTTTTGAACTGCGGCTCCTTCCACGGCTTCCCGGGTGCACAGGATATGATTTAATATTTTTAATCAAGTAAAAAAAGGCTTTGATAATATAAGCCTCTTGAAATAAATTCCGATATATATTATAGTAAGGGCAAAGGAAACAACCGTTTAAAGCGGTTGGTCGAAAACGTTGTACCGCTTATTTAGCGGAATTGACCGTTCCGGGTTCAGCGGAGCGGTCTCTTTTAATAGTGATTGAAATTTTATGTAACTTTAAGTTAACATCAATCTTTATCACCATAATGTCACCTCCTTTCAGGCAGGATTTTACAACCCTCCTTTCGGGTAAGATGACCAACCGCTTTTTACGCAGCCTACAATGCGCCGCCGTTTCCTTTCCTTGGCAATATCATAGCATTAAATTTATGATACGTCAAAAAAATATTCGTATTTTGCCAAAAGAGCGGAAAATTGGTTTTCTCCGCTCTTTTCGTGTATATGATTTAGTACTTTTCTTATTCTCCAAATACCTGTTTTCTCAGCTTCTTTCCCGTAGGTGTCGCCGCCAGTCCGCCGTCGCCCGTCTCTCTCAGGGTCTGCGGCATACTGTCTCCTACCTTTTTCATTGCCCATATAACCTCATCGGCAGGTATGGCGCTTTCTATTCCCGCAAGAGCCAGCTCCGCCGCCGTAAAGGCATTGGCTGTTCCCATAGCATTTCTCTTTATGCACGGTATCTCCACAAGCCCTGCCACGGGGTCGCATACAAGGCCGAGTATATTCTTAATCGCTATGGCACAGGCATCAGCCGCCATTTTAGGTGTGCCGCCGCACATTTCCGTAAGAGCCGCAGCAGCCATTGCGCTCGCCGTTCCGCACTCCGCCTGACAGCCGCCCTCGGCACCTGCTATGCTCGCCTTATTTGCTATTACAAGACCGAAGGCCGAAGCCGTAAACAGGCTCATTACCGCCTTCTCCGTCGGTATGTTTTTCTCATTCATCACACTTATTATGACAGCGGGAAGTATTCCGCAGGAGCCTGCCGTCGGTGCGGCAACAATTTTGCCCATGCAGGCATTGGTCTCGGAAACCGCCAGAGCCATTGCCATTGCCTCTCCGAAAAGGTGTCCGCATATATTTTTTCCCTCGTCCGCCTGTTTTCTCATTTTCCATGCGCTTCCGCCCGTCAGACCGCTGACGGAGCGCGCGTCACTGTCAAAGCCGTCCTCTACGGAGGTCTGCATTACACGGAAGGATTTAAGCATCTTTTTGTAAAGCTCCTCCTTTGAGGTTTCACAGCTTTCGGCCTGGTCCTCTATGACAGCGTCGGATATTTTTATTCCTCTTTTTTCAGCCTCACCGACAAGCTCGGCTATGGAATCATATTTAAACATATAAGCCCTCCTATATTGCCTTAAGAAGTGTGGAGTCAATCACATTTTTCATGGACTTTATCTCCTCGTTCACGCTCTCGGGTACGTCCGAATCCAGTTCTATTATCATTACACCCTTGCCGCCCTTTGGGCTTCTTCTCAGGTCAAAGCGTCCTATGTTTATATCATGCTTTGCAAGCACACTGGTAACATCGGAAATCATTCCCGGTATATTCCTGTGCAGTACAATAAGCGTTGTAAACTTTCCCGTTATTTCCACAGGTGTTCCGTTTATCTTTGTTATCACTATATTTCCGCCGCCGATTGAGGCTCCCTGTACCTCGACAGTCTTTCCCGCTTCGCTTTCAAGTACTATAAAAGCCGTATTGGGGTGTGAATTTTCTATCTCGCATGTATGGAAGGCAAAATCAAGTCCTCTGTGCTTTGCCGTATCAAAGCTGTATTTAATACCGGGGTCATCGGTATCCATTCCCAGTATGCCCGCCACCACAGCCTTGTCCGTACCATGTCCCTTATATGTCTTTGCAAAGGAACCGCTGAAATATATGTCGGCTTTTACGGGCTTTGCGCCAAGTATGTTAAGGGCGTATCTGCCTATCCTTGCCGCTCCCGCCGTATGGGAACTGGACGGTCCTATCATTATCGGCCCTATTATATCGAAAACGTCCATATTTTTCCTCCCCCTGATAATTCTCTATATTATTATAATAATATTTTAATGCCAATAGTTCAATATATGGTATAATTATTATGTTTACACTTTTATTGATTTATATATGGATAAAAACAGCAATAGCTGTTATAATTACTGACTATCAGGCAAAACCCACATTAATAAGGAGGAAAATACTTTGGTATCACCCGAAACAGAAAAAAAATTAAGCGGCCTGTCCGCAGAATACATCTATAACGAGGGTATAGGCAACATTCTTCTGCTTGCCATTTCTGCCGTGGACCGTCTCAGCGGAAACGGTGCTTCTGCCCCCTTTGAGACACCCGAATGTCTGGCGGATATAAGAAAAAAGGCCGATAAATACATTACCGAGCTTGAGGATCTGCTCAACGGCGAAGGAGACCGTTTTGCCGCCCTTGACGACATAATGGGAATGAAAAAACAGCTTGTGGAGCTCTATAAGGGTATATACGGCTACTATTCCGAATGGAGCACCCTCTCCCTTGCCGTATTCGATGAAGCAACCATAAGGAAATATAAAGAGGAGCATCTGGCTCACAAAAAGGTTGAATACGACATGTTCTATACCGACTGTGTAAACTTCCTTACATCATCGGATGACATATCCCAGTTAAGAAAGTATACTGCTCAGCTTCTCAAATGTATGCCCATGAGAATGGCGAGAGGAAAATTCTTCGATATAGTTCTCCGTTCCCTCAAAGCGTCATTCGAGGGCGAAAGCGAAGACTGCATAGTAAAATCCCTGGACGCATTCAAAAACGGCTGTGCTCCTTCCATGACAGAGAACTACGGAAAAATTTATCCTGAAATAGCCCAGTGGCTTGCATCAAAAAAGGACATTGTGCCCGCACATCTTGATGATGAAGCCCTTGCCGCCGAGTATGACGATTTCGGTCTTATGCTGGACTCCATACAGAATGTTGAGGACTTATTTACAGAGATATATGACGATCTCAATTCGCTTATAATAGTTCTGTATCTCAGCTTTACATTTGACGAGCTTACAGAGGGCTCCGTTGTTTATGCCGACCTTTTCCATACGGTGGTTGATATTTTAACAGGCGAAACACCCAAGGAGGAAGCCGAAACACTTTACGAAACTCTCAAGGAACAGCTTGAAAACGCCTTTGAGCCCATAATCGACAAGGTTAACGAGATAAACGATAAGGAAATCAAGCTTATGGGTGAAATAGGCCACATGTCCATGCTCAGCGAGGAGACTCAGAAAAGTATATCCGCCGAGGGCTTCATAAGGGGAATATACTACAGCAACATTAATGACGAAATATTCGACTTTGACATTGACCCCGAATCCCCCGTGGCTTCAAAAGAGTTTTCCGAAAAGGCTTTCAACGACTTCATTGCCTTTATGCAGGAATACTACAAGGAACTTCCCATGCATGTACGCAAGTCCAACATGCTCATGCTCATCGGCTCAATACCCGTTTCTATGGATATTCCCGATGTCATTGACTATGTTAAGTCCTCCGTTGAAAACTGCATAGATGTTGAACAGAAGCTTCTTATAATAGATAAATCCGGTGAAGTGTTCATCTCCAACGGCTTCAGCTATGCCGGAGAGGACGATGAAGACGAGTGTTCCTGCGGACACGACCACCATCACGACCATGAATGCTCCTGCGGACACGACCATCATCACCATGACCATGAATGCTCCTGCGGGCACGACCATCATCACCACGACCATGAATGCTCCTGCGGACATGACCACGGCGGTCATTGATATACGAAAGGAAATCTGCTGATTTAAAATGACATATCTAATAATAGCAATAGTAATACTTGTGTTTTTTTCCGGCTACTTTTCGGCAACGGAAACGGCCTTTTCGACCTATAATAAAATCAAAATGAAAAACGAGGCCGCCGCCGGAAATAAAAAAGCCGAGACAGTACTGAAGCTGACCGATGATTATGACAGACTGCTCTCGACAATACTTATAGGCAACAACATAGTAAACATAGCATCGACCACTTTGGCGGCAATACTTTTCACAAGTATATTCGGCGGCGCTAAGGGGCCCACACTTTCTACAGTTGTAATGACTGTAATAGTGCTGATATTCGGCGAGGTTACTCCAAAAAGCATTGCCAAGGACATGCCCGAACAGTTTGCATTGAGCACCGTCGGCTTTTTAAGAATAATTTATATAATACTCAAGCCTGTAAACTATCTTTTCACATTGTGGAAAAAACTGCTACGTCACATTGTCAAAATAAAAAATCCCGATATAATCACCGAGGAAGAAATACTGACAATCGTTGACGAGGCCACCCACGACGGCACGCTTAACGAGCACGAAAGCGACCTTATCAAAAATGCCATTGAGTTTGACGATTTGGACGCCAGCGAAATATGTACGCCGAGAACAGGCATAGTTGCCGTCAAGGATACGGCTGAGGTTGACGAAATAACCAATACCTTCAACGAGTCAGGCTTCACCAGGCTTCCGGTGTACAAAAAGAGCATAGATAACATAATCGGCTTTATAAACCAGAAGGATTATTACCGTTATGTAGTAAACGGCGACAAAAAGCTTCGGGATATAATAAGTCCCATTCCGTTAATACCGCCGACCACAAACATATCCAAGCTTATGCGCAGTATGCAGCAGAAGCACTCCCAGATAGCCCTTGTGGTGGACGAATACGGCGGCACCTTCGGTATAATAACATTGGAGGACATACTGGAGGAGCTTGTGGGAGAAATATGGGACGAGCACGACAACGAGATTCCCGAAATAGTCAAAAACGGCGAGGACGAATATACCGTTCTGGGTACATCAAATCTTACCGATGTCTTTGACTTCTTCCATAAGGAATGTCAGTCCGACTATGTTTCCATAAACGGCTGGCTGTCCGAAAAGCTGGAACGCATACCCTGTGCCGGTGACAGTGTGGAATATGACGGACTGCTGTTCACGGTAACAAAGGCCAATTCGAGGCGTGCCATAGAAGTAAAGATTGCACGTCTGAAAAATGAAAATACTGAACAGAATAACTAAGCAAAGGCCCTGTCGGAAATACGGCAAGGCCTTTTTATGTTCACTGTATTAACAATTTCAGCAAAAAGCAGGTAGAGTAAACTCTGCCTGCTTGAATAAATGCGCTTATTTATTATATTTTCTGTCCAGCTCAAGGCAGTCAATGTCAAATATGCTTATGGCATCTATGCTGTTCTTTTCCTTGGAAAGCGCTCCGTATTTGTCAACCTGCGTAACGTCCTTAGGGCCGTGGGAGAGCGAAGCCGCTCCGCCGATACAGCCGCACTTGCAGGCCATACCCTCGATAAAATTGGCGTCAAGTCTTCCGGCCTTAGCCAGTCTCATTATCTTTGATACTGCATCAAGTCCGTCGGCAGCTACAGGCTTATATTCTATGTCAAGACCCTCCAGCTCAACCACCTGTTTAACGGCCTCTGCAACGCCGCCGCTTCTCGCAAAAAGTCTTCCGTAGAATGAAGCATTGTCAAGGGCGCTGTCATCGCATTCCTCGAGGTTTATATTCATGGCGTCAAGCATTGCCGCCAGTTCTTCAAAGGTTATAACAAGGTCTACGGCATCCTTAAGGTCATCCTGCTTAATTTCCATCTTCTTGGCTGTGCAGGGCCCAATGAATACTATCTTTGCGGTTTCATCGGTGCTCTTTATAAGTCTTGCCGCCGCAATCATGGGTGAAACCGTATTGGAAACATGCTCCATAAGCTCGGGGAAGGACTTCCTTACATAGTCAACAAAGGCAGGGCAGCAGCTTGTGGTTTTCCACTTAAGCTCTTCCACAGTTTCGGCAAACTCATGGGCCTCATGGTAAGAAACTATATCTGCTCCGAGGGCGGCCTCAACCGCATGATAGAAGCCTATCTTTTCTATACCGGCAATTACCTGTTCTATCCTTGCATTTGTGAACTGTGAGCCGATTGCAGGTGCAACTATGGCATATACCTTATATTTTGTATTGTTCTCGGACTCCTTAAGTAGCTTGAGAACATCGAGTATAAAAGGCTTGTCCACAATAGCTCCGAAGGGGCACATGTGAACGCAGGAGCCGCAGGATACACATTTGTTATCATCAATATATGCTTTCTTGTTTTCATCAATCTGTATGGCGCCTATGGCACAGGAACGTACGCAGGGTCGCTGAACATCGCTTATGGCGCTGTAGGGGCAGGCGTCATGGCAGCGTCCGCACTCTATGCAGAGCTCCTGGTTTATATAAGCATGGTGGTCTACGATGAATATGGCGTTTCTGGGGCATGCCTCCTGGCACTTATGGGCAAGGCAGCCTCTGCATGCGTCGGTTACCATAAAACGGTTAACGGGACATTCATCGCAGGCATCGGGAAGTATGTTTATAATATTGTTTCCCTTAAGGGGTTCAATGGCGTTTTTAGCCCTCTCCTTAATAATAAATCTCTCTTTATGTATACAGCACCTTGTTGTCGGCTTGGGACCGGGTACTATTTTCTCAGCTATCTCGTCAAGGGAGCTGTCAAGAGTGCCGTTTATAAATCTTTCTGTTATTTCCTTATTTACTAAATACTTTGTGAACTGGACGTTGCTTTCAAATTTTTTGATATTCATATATGCACCTCAAATTACAGTATTTATCAGATATATGTGACCTCAACATCCTTGCCCATGAGCATGAGCAGCCGTCTGAGCTCATTCATCTGATTAAGTTTGAATGTAAAATCCATTTTAAATGCCAAATCCTGGTGTGCGGGGTTTATGGCCGTTCCCTGATATATCTTTACGCTGTCGCATTCCTCAATAAGAAGCTTTGCAAGCATGGAAGCCGCATTGTTCTCATGCAGTTTTGCGTCAATATTCGGATTATAGTCCGGCTTTACATATTCGCGCATTATATCTATGGCCTTGGAAAGAGTTATAACTCCCTCGGTTACAAGCTCTACCCCTTCTATTTTGGCAATGGCAGGAATGTCCATTGTCATTGTACCCATATCAAAATCCATTTCCCTGTCCAGAAGTCTGGAAGCTATCTGTGCCGTAGTTCCTCCGCATATCGCTACCTTTTCGCCGGAGCGGAGCACCTTTTCAAATACGGCGGTATCGTTTTTTCTGTCCCTCGGAGGGCCGATAAACAGATTAACTACCTGCTGTTCCTTTATTTTGACGGCAAGAACCGATGTATCGTCTCCGGGCTCGTCCTCATAAAGTTCCATGCAGCTGTCCAGTACATTTTTGACGACGTCCTTTGTGCTGACATCATCTTTTGACATATCTCTCAAATATGTATTTACATTAACCCATTCCCAGCCAAGGTCCAGCGAATGACCGACCCCGGCATGAACTACTCCGTCGCTTACAGCCACAAGGACAGTATCCTTGTCCATTGTAAAGCGGCTCTCATATATATTTTTGTCGCCTATTACTTTAAGAGTTTTTTCAATAGGTATATCCTTTCCGTCCTTATGCAGGAATATGGACGGGTTGTCAAACTCTGCGGCGTAGGCTTCGCCGTTTTTATATATCTTTATAAGGGTGAACGTGGAGTAGGCCAGATGCCTCTGCTTGCATACAGGCAGTGTATGCACTATGGTATCTATGGTCTCCTCAAGGGTAGCTCCCTCTCTGAGCATTGTTATCGCTATTTTGGACGTAAGTGTAGACAGAATATTGGCCTTAACGCCGCTTCCCAGTCCGTCCGAAAGCACAAATATCTTGCAGTCGTCAAGATTGGCCTGCTGTATACAGTCTCCGCAGAGCTCCTCGTTGTATTTTTTTAAGCTGTTGTATGAAGCGTCTATAAAATACACTTACTCACCCTCTTTGATTACTACCTTCTTAAGCTTATTAAGGGCAACCTTGGTCTCAGCCGTGGTCTCGCCCAGCAGTGACGCTATCTCCTGCGCTACCATCATCTGCTTGTCTATTACCTTCTGCGCCACGTCAACGGTGTTCAGTCTGAGCTTTTCAAGCTCGGCCTTCCTGTTTTCCGAGTCTGTTATATCCTGTATTGTAATCATCAGCTTATCTTCGTCAGAAACATACATGATATTCATAAGTCCCGTAAAGCCGACAGAGCCGATATTTATTTTCTGTCCGACAATATCCGTTTTTGTATGGAGCACCTTGACAAAATACTCCTCAGGTGCAAATTCCGAAATGCTCATGCCAATGAGTTCCTCCGCCTTCATACCCATAACCCTTTCAAAGGCGGGGTTAACAGATACGATTTTGAAATCCGTATCCGTCATTATTATGGAATTTCTTGCCGTCATAAATATGGTGCTGGTCATTCTTTCTGCCTTTTTCTTCATATAGGGCATACACATGTCAACCTCTGCCATGCCCATAAGTACAGCCACAGCCTTTTCACGGCAGGTGTTATATCCGCAGGCTCCGCAGTCCAGTTCTTCAGCTCTGCTGTTCTTGCCCATTCTTCTGAGAACGGTAACGATTTCATCATCGGTAAAGTCCTGCTTCGATATAGCCTTTTCGTCGAACCTTACGGAAAAATCAATGCCTTCCCAGTCAAGCTCCTCATCATTGTCCTCGCCCATGAGCTTTTTTCTTGTGTCCACATGGTTTCTCAGCTTCTGAAGGCTCAGGAACATATTTGTATTATTGCCGTGCATAAACGGTCCGTTAAGGCATGAGCCGTGGCAAATGGCAAGGTCTGCCACAGTTCTGTCCAATATTCCGTTCTGCATGGCGTCAAGCAGTTCCTTGGACTGGTCGGTGCCGTCTACGGAAATAACGCTGTAGCCCAGACTTGCGGCCTTTACACACAGCCTTTCACAGGTATTTCCGGGCATTGCGTAATTCTTCCTCTCGCTGCCCGATACAAGGTCGGGAAGAACGGGGTCAAGCTTTGTATAGTCAATAAATCTGACCTTCATCATTCTTATGGCTTCGGGAAAGCTGACAGCGGCGTCAAGACCTGTCTCATCGGTATAGAGAGTTTCATATCTCTTGCTGAGACACGGGCCTATATATACAGTATAAGTGTCCGGGTCATCTTTTTTTATAAGCTTTGCCAGAGCGCATGATGGCGAAATAACAGGTATAAGATATTTTGCCAGCTCAGGATAATATTTGCCCACATAAAGATACTCGGACGGACAGCTGGCAGTAATCATATACTTCTGGTCGCTGTGCTTTTCCATATACTCCATCTGTTCTTCCGTCACCCTTGCCGTTGCGGCAGCTATTTCCTGAACGGTGTCAAAGCCCAGCTTCTTTAAGCCCGCAACAAACCTCTCCGGCTCGTCAAAAACAGCCAGATAGGACGAATCTATAAGTGCCGCAAGCTTCTGTCCCTCTTTGAGTCTGCCGGAAACGTCTTTATAATCGTTTTCAGCGTTTCTGACGTGTTTCGGACATACAACAAAGCATTGCCCGCAGGCAATGCATTTGTCCATATCTATTTCGGCTTTTCCGCTTTGAAAACGAATGGCTTTGACCGGGCAATACCTGACGCACTTATGGCAGTTTTTGCAGTTATCGCTCATAAGATCAAACATTCTTACCATATCAGATAGTCTCCTTTATAACAGAGCTGTAAAACTCCTCTGTTGTTTCGGGTCTGAGTGAATAAATATTGTCATCATAGTCAACGGCTACGGCACCCTCGCAGTTGCCGAGGCAGAATGAGGCCTTTACATTGACCTTATCACCGTTGCCGTCTCTGTCGATAGCTTTTTTAAGAATATTTATAATCTCATAAGAACCCTTTAAATGACATGCACTTCCGATACATACCTTTACAGTTTTCATAACCAAGACCTCCTGTTTTATTTTTCATCATCCTATATTATATCAAATATACCCCTGTTGTCAAAGGTTTCACCTTCATTAATATATATAAATAAACTCAGAAAAGTATGAACTGATTGTTTATTTTTCGACAGAAATATGCTAATATATTTTTCGAGGACAAAGGGCAGCAATTTCTATGTCTGTAATCGGGTTTTCCGTCCGTCGGCTATAATCCATGTGCGGACAGAGGTTTGCAGACTGTAAACAGCTTTTTTAATATACTTCGGCTTCTCCTGCGGTGCTCTCCGCTGTTTCGCAGGCTCTACGCAGTATATATCTATCTGTTTATCATGTCTATCAGCCCTTGTACCAAAAAATTTATA
>JAQXNZ010000160.1 GCA_029098265.1 Clostridia bacterium
GACTTCATACATTAATTTAAACAAGTCGAAAACCTGTTTTCGACTTAGTGTCGACTTTGTCGACACTCTAAATACACGGAGGTGTTCGGAAATGAATATAAAAAATATATATCTTGCAGGCGGCTGTTTCTGGGGTCTGCAAAAATACATGGATACAGAGGTAAATGGAATAATCGAGACCGAGGTGGGCTATGCCAACGGCATCACCGAGGACGTAAAATACAACGACCTGCATCAGAATAATACAGGCTACTGCGAGACTGTAAAGGTTGTCTATGACAGCGATGTTATATCTCTTTCGGAGCTTTTGAAGGAATACTATTACACCATTGACCCAACCTCAATAAACCGTCAGGGTGTCGATGTGGGAAGCCAGTACCGCACGGGCATTTACTACACCGATGAGGCCGACAGACCCATTATAGAGGCCTCCCTTGCGGAGCTTCAGAAAAAATATACGCAGGCCGTTGTGGTGGAGTGCCTGCCTCTTACAAAGTACATCACCGCCGAGGGCTATCACCAGAAATATCTGGACAAGAATCCCAGAGGCTACTGCCACATAAACTTTGCCAAAATAAAGGACCTTAAGGCCGCAGTTGTTGACCCGTCCCTCTACAGCAGAAAGACAAGGCAGGAGCTTCAGGAATTCCTTACACCTATACAGTATGCCGTCACCCAGGAGAACAAGACGGAGACTCCCTTTGAAAACGAATACTGGGACAAATTCGACGAGGGCATATATGTGGATGTGACAACGGGAGAGCCCATGTTCAGCTCCAAGGACAAGTTTGACGCAAAAACAGGCTTTGCCAGCTTCACAAAACCCATAGACCCCAATGCCGTAACGGAATTTCCCGATGTGTTTGACGAGAACCTGACATTACAGGTCATGAGCCGTGTGGGCAAAGCCTATCTGGGTCACATATATACGGACGGCCCCAACGGTTCCAAGCGCTACAGCATAAACAGCGCCGCCCTGCGCTTTGTGCCCGCCTGCGACATGGAAAAAGAGGGCTACGGATATCTGTTATAAGAGCATACAAAAACCCGCTTTGAAACATCAAAGCGGGTCAGACTGTAGACAAATTCAACTAACCATTTGAAATTACTCAGTATTAGCTACAAAACCCGGGAAAGGTTTTCTGAGGCTTTAAACTGCGGCGGAATTTACTTCCGTCGCAGAGAAGTCCTAAGACACAAGCCCTACGCAGTGTAATGTGCAAACCGCGTGAAGGTCGCGGCGCCGTAGGCGTTCCCGTAGGGAATTTGTGAACCTGCCGGACTTCATACATTAATTTAAACAAGTCGAAAACCTGTTTTCTAGTACCGCAAAGATGTGCGGACGCGAAGCGGTTTTGCTTTAGCAAAATACTGACTATACTTAGCGTCTACCTTGTCGACACTCAAAAGGGATATATCATAACGGTATATCCCTTTTTAATTATCCGTACTGTCTTAAAAATTTTCCTTATATGAAACGCAGAGTATACTATATCCGTCTAATGGGCAGAACGAAATGTTCTGTGCGTACGCAAATATTATTTAAAGTATTGAAAGGTAGTTATACATATGACTGATTTAGCTGAAAAAGCAAGGCAGGGAGATACAGAAGCCTTTATTGAGCTTATGAATATGAACATGCAGTCCATGTACAAGACGGCCGTGGCCATACTCAAAAGGGACGAAGACGCCGCCGATGCCATACAGGATACAATACTGAAATGCTGGGAAAACATGGGGAAGCTCAGAAAGCCCGAGTATTTCAAGACATGGATGACAAAAATACTTGTCAACAACTGCAGGGACAGGCTCAGGGAAAGGCAGAGAACACTGCCCAGTGACGATATTGATATGGTATCTGACGAAAACGACAGGTATCTTAATGCCGAGTGGAGGGCGTCTTTGGAGTCCATAGAGGAAAAATACAGGCTGATACTTCTGCTGTATTATTCCGATGGCTATAAAACGCCGGAGATAAGCAAAATACTCGGCATTCCCGAAGCCACTGTCAGAACAAGGCTGGCAAGGGGCAGAGAAAAATATTTAAAGTCTGTGGAGGGGAAATAGTATGGATAAGGATATAAATGATATAAACGATATTTTAAATGAAAAGGTTGACATACCAGATATAGTACAGCAGAGGGCAGACGAGGCCTTTGACGAAATAAGAAGCAAGGCGGTGAAGAAGCATGTACACAGGAAAAGGCTGATTTTTATTGCTGCGGCAGCAGCGGCTGTGGTCAGTGTATCGGCAGCAGCGGCCTATATCAACTGGAGCAGAGGCTTTGACGGTGAGCTTAGAATAAGCGATAATGAAAAGGGCAAAGCGGTACAGACGGGGCTGACGGACTTCCCCGAAGCCGTTGCAGAAAACAACGGAGTTAAGATAACCGCCCAACAGAGCATAGTTGACAATAATTTTGCCTATATATCCCTTAGGGTTGAGGGCTTCGGCATTGAACAGGGCGAGGAGCCGGGCTTTGACGGAGTATGCGTAAAGATAGACGGAAATGATGTGGATTATTGTGCAAGCTTTTACGACGGACTTACCTCCGACGAAAACGGACGTGCTGTCATGGAGGACGGTTCGCCGATACCCCAAGATGCCGACGGACGGGAAATATTAAAGTATGCCCATGATGACGGCAGTCTTGAATACATAATAAATGCCGCCGATTTTTACGATGAAGGCTTAATAGGCAGGGACATACATATTGAGCTGGAAAACCTGGGCGTTTATAAGCAAAAGGCAATGCCGCCCGAAATAAGGGTCAGCGGCAAATGGGTATTGGACTGGACGCTCAAGGGCAGTGACAGCATATTTAAGACCGATGTAAATAAACCTATCGGCAATACGTCAGCTTCTGTAAAGAGTGTGGAAATATCGCCGATTTCTCTTAAGGTAACCTACGGCTATCCTAAAAAGGTGATACCGCTGGAAGCCGTGGACGGAGAAACGGGAGAGAGAATTACGGCAAACGGCTTTGAGGAACCGCCTTATATAGTCGGTGTCAGACTTAAGGACGGCACAATACTGACAGACCTCTATAACGGCCCGGGCACAGGGGGCTATCTGGAAAATGACGATGAATATGTGGAAATGTTTGCGGTCAACAGAATACTGGACGCTGATGAGATAGACGGGCTTCTGTTTATAAATAATAATATTGCGCGGGCCGGGGCGCCTACGGAAGATTATTTATTTGTGGTGGATATAAGATAAAAAAAACGGCTGGGGCATCTGCCTCAGCCGTTATATTTTTATCTGTAGTATGTTTTCAGCCTGTCGATTATGGGCTGTTTCTTTTCCTCGGGCATGAATGAAGCATTGACCGAGTTGATATTCATTGTTATAAGGTCGTTGTATTCAAAGCCCATGTCATTGAGACAGTGGTCATATTCTTTATCAAGGTTTATATCCGATAAAATCATATTGTCGGTGTTTATTGTCACCTTTACACCCATATCAAGCATCTTTTTGGCAGGATGTGCGGCATAGTCGGGCTGAGACTGGCACTGGATATTGCTGGTGGGGCATATTTCAAGGGTAACTCCGTCGGCAATGAGCTTTTTGACAAGCTCGCTGTCATCATAGGAGCGGTGACCGTGGCCTATTCTCTTTGTGCCGAAGCCGAGGGCATCCCATACAGAATTGGGGCCG
>JAQXNZ010000161.1 GCA_029098265.1 Clostridia bacterium
AATCAGGCACGAATGCAGGCAAGAGCCATAAGCAGAGTAATGGATATAAAGGAGATATATGCATGGGACGAAGTGTCTGATGCAGCCTATCGATTCAAACAGGATATGGAGAAGGAGATTGCAATACCCGTAACTGTTACTGAAACAAAGCGTGAAGCCGTTGAAAGGGCTGATGTGCTTGTCACAACCACAAGGGGCAGAGGCAGTGTCATAGAAAGCGCATGGGTGAAGGCAGGAACCCATATTGTGGCGGTTGGTACAGACCAAAGGGGCAAGCAGGAATTTGACCCTGAAATATTCAGAAATGCAAAGATTATAAATGACTCCATAGAGCAATGCACCGTCAAAGGAGAAACTCAGCATGCAATAAACGGCGGTATTATTACAAAAGAACAGATACATGCCGAGATAGGCGAAATACTGCTGGGAAGAAAAGCAGGTAGAGAAAACGATGATGAGATAACTATATTTGATACAACCGGTATGGCAGTGCAGGACAATGTGACAGCAAATATGATATATAAAAGAGCAATTGAAAACAATATAGGAACGTATTTCGAGTTTTTTAAATAGGAGATGATATCAGTGTCAGAATACCCCACAATTAAGGATATACAGGAGGCAAAGAAAAGAATAAGCCCCTACATACACCATACGCCCATATTAAGATGCGAAAAAATGGAGAGCCGTTTCGGCTGTGAAATATACTTTAAGCCTGAAACCTTGCAGGTGACAGGTGCCTTTAAGCTCAGGGGCGCACTTAACAAAGCACTATCCCTGCCTGAGGATGTAAGAAAAAGAGGACTTATAGCAACCTCATCGGGAAACCATGCCCAAGGTCTGGCTTATGCCGCAAAAATGCTGGGTGTTCCCGCTATCATAGTAATACCTGCCGATGCGCCGAAGCTTAAAATAGAAAACACAAGAGCGCTCGGTGCGGAAGTGGTGCTTTATGCGGGCAACACAGCCGAAAGGTGGAAGCTTGTATATAAAATGGCTGAGGAAAACGGATATGTTCCCGTACACGCCTTTGAGGACCCTATGGTAATGGCGGGACAGGGAACAATAGGCATTGAAATACTTGAGGACTTAAAAGATGTTGACACAGTAATTGTGCCTATGGGAGGCGGTGGACTGATTTCGGGCATATCCACAGCCATTAAGGAGACAAACCCCAATGTGAGAGTTATAGGTGCGGAGCCCGCCATGACACCCAAGTATTATACAAGCCGTCTTAAAGGGAAATATACGGCGCTTCCCGATGCCTATACTGTAGCCGACGGCCTGAGACTGAGCGTTCCGGGCAAAAATCCATATCCCATAATTGAAAAATATGTTGATGAGATAATAACCGTGAGCGATGACAATATAAAGGAAGCCATGAGAATGATAGCAAGGGATGCAAAGCTTATTGCCGAGCCTGCATCGGCTATATGTATAGGTGTTCTTCTTGAAGGAAAGCTTAAGGTCAGAGAGGGAGAAAAGGTGTGCTCCGTGCTGTCGGGCGGCAACTGGGACTTGGAGGAGCTGGCGGAGATATACTCGGAGAAAAAATAATAATATAAGAATAAAAACTGTCTGCAGTTACGGAGCAATCCTAAGGGCCGAAGCTTTGGAAAGTACCCTGTATTTATGCAGGCAGCTTTTTATTTGTTTTTGACTTTTGCTTTGCCAAGCACAAGAAAGCGTATTACTGGTATCCTCTTTACGGCTGCATTTGCCGCCAGGGTCAGCGGAAGTATCAAAACGAAAGCCGTTATGTATTTAGGCAGAGCCGAAAGACCCGTATGATATTGCAGAAGAAAGCAAATTGTTATGAGCGCAGGATAATGCAGTACATATATGCCGAAGCTGTTTTCGCTCATATGCCGCGAAAAGAGGCTGTCTTTATCAAAATATCTTTTTCCTGTTCCGAGTATGGCAAGTACCGCCGCCCACAGATACAGATTTGTAAGCAGGTTTTGCAGACAGGCATCGGAGGCATAATTACTGCCGCAGTATTTGACCGCATAAATAACTCCTAATACGAACGCCGCAGCAGTCATCGGCAGACATATTTTTTCTACCTTATTTTGCACCTCGTCATGGGAGAAAATATAATATCCGATGAGAAAGGCGGCAAAATAAATGCCGAAGCGATATGTAGTTATAACAGGCATATTAAAAATATGCGATGTTATCCAAATAAGCAGTGACAGAAGCAGTATAAAGGGCGTGCTTGTTCTCTCGAATAGGTGCCATATTCTGTCCGACCTGTCAAACTTCTTAAACAGCGAGATAAAAAGCGAAAATATAAAGAGCAGCTGTATGAACCACAGTGGGCCTATACCGCTTGATACGGATATCGGATAGACAAGGGCAGGCGGAATATATGCCAGAGCGCCGTTTATTTTTAGATTCAAATATCCCGTTATCCAATGAACAACGAACAGCCCGAGTACTGACGGAACAAGGAGCTTGACAGCCCTCTCTTTTAAAAATTGCTTTATCGTCCGATTTTGCAGTGAGTATCTTGCGCCCATGCCGGAAATGACAAAAAGCAGTACCATAAACCAGGGATAGACTATGCAGGCAAAGCCGTCAAACAGGGCTATGCTGTCGGCATCGGGTATGCCGCCCAAAACACCGCAGCCGTTGAATATATAGCAAACATGGTATATGACCACCAGCAATACGACTGCAAAGCGTATATTGTCAAGATAAGTCTTTCTCATTATCTGCATCTCCCTTGGAATTATCTTCAAAAACTGCGGCGGCAAGCTGTTCAAAGGTCATTTTAGGCGGTATTGCAAGGCCTCGGTTTACATCACCCAGAAGAATAAGAGTATCTCCCGGCTTTATGTCGAATATTTCCCTTGCCTGCTTCGGAATTACTATCTGTCCCTTTTCGCCTACTGTCACCGACCATGCGTATTTTCCATCGAGTCTTGACATTTGATATGCCTCCTAAGTATGAAAAGTATGATTTGTTATACTAATTATACTATAGCTTATTCAATCAGTCAACAAACAATGGAAAGAATATAAAATTTTATGTTACAAATGCAGCCTTTTTCTAACTTTTATTTGCCTGTACAGTCGAAAAATTGTATAATCAATATGCGGTCTGTCCGCTATTGATTTGAAAGGAATTTATTTATGAAAAAAGGTGCAATTTTTGACTTGGACGGAACCCTTGCCGACTCAATGAAGGTTTGGGAGCATGCCGATTATACATTGGCCGAAAGATACGGCTTCACACCCGATGAGGAATACTGGCAGAAGGTTACATCGTGCTCATTTCTCGAGGGTGCGGCATATATTACAAATAGATATGGTTTGGGCGTAAGTGCACAGCATATTGCCGATGAGCTTTACGCCGTGGCTCTCGATGATTATCAGCATAATATAAAGCTTAAGGACGGTGCGGCGGAACTGGTGAAAAAAATGAAGGCCGACGGGCTTAAGCTTGCCATAGCAACATCAAATGTGGAAGAAATGACCTTTGCGGTTTTGAGAAAAAACGGCATACTGGACTGCTTTGACGCCTTTGCCTACTGTGACAGTGTAGGAAAAAACAAGGCCTATCCCGATGTATATGAGGCGGCGGCAAAGTCAATGGGGCTTGAAGCCAAAGACTGTTATATTTTTGAGGACGTACCCTATGCTCTGAAGGGCGCAAAGGCTTCGGGAGCAGAGGTAATAGGCGTGTTTGACGGCTATTCTTCGGATAAGCAGGAGGAGATAAAGAGGAACGCCGACAGATATATTCTGTCATTGAGGGAGTTTACATACTGACTATTGCAAAAAAATAATATATGTGATATATTCCTTGTATTGAGTACAAATGTTTATTATATGCGAACAGGTGAGGCTTTATGAAGGAGACAAAAAATTATTACATTATTGATAAAAGCGTGCTTCCTGAGGTTTTTATAAAGGTAATGGAGGTCAAAAATCTGCTTGAAAGCGGCAGGGAAAAGACCGTTCAGGAGGCTGTAAATAAAGTAGGCATTAGCAGAAGCGCTTTCTATAAATACAGAGACGCTATTTTTCCGCTGTATGAGCACTCAAGAGGAAAGAATGTGACCTTTTCCGCCAATGTTGACAACAGAGCAGGTCTGCTTTCGACATTGCTCAATGCCATTGCCAATGCGGGAGCAAATATACTTACAATAAATCAGACCATACCCATTAACGGCATTGCCAACGTGACAATAACCGTGGAAACCCAGGATATAAACACAGATATGGGCGAGTTCATTGACAAGATGAATGAGATAGAGGGCGTAAGGTCACTGAAAATAATAGCAAGAGAATAATATCGGAGGTACTGATATGTTACATATAAAGGTGCCGGCTACATCGGCAAACATGGGTCCGGGCTTTGACAGCATCGGAGTGGCACTTGAACTGTATAATGAGCTTTGGGTCGAGGAGACCGAAAGCGGTATTGAAATAGTATCAAAAAACAACAGGAACATACCCAAGGGAGACAAAAACCTTATATACAGCACAATTAAGGGCTTCTTTGAGGAGGAAGGTATAAAGATGCCGGGTCTTAAGCTGACCCAGTATGACAATATACCCATGACCAGAGGACTTGGAAGCTCTGCGGCTTGCATAGTTGCGGGACTGTTGGCTGCAAACGCCGTAAGCGGCAAAAATTATTCCGTTGATGAGCTTGCCCAAAGGGCTGCAAGGCTTGAGGGACATCCCGATAATTCCAACCCTGCTCTTATGGGCGGAATGATAGTCGGAGCCATGTATGAGGGCGGAATGAAATGCGTAAAGCTGAGTATTCCCGATAACATGACTTTTGCGGTTATGATTCCGGATTTTGCTCTTTCCACTTCCGAATCCCGTTCCGTGCTTCCTACGGAATACTCAAGAAAAGAAGTAGTGTTCAACGAATCCAGAACAGGTCTTTTGGTAGCGTCCGTTATGACGGGCAACCTTGATAATCTCCGTGTGGCAATGGACGACGCCATACATCAGCCCTACAGGAAAAAGCTTATAAGAGGCTACGAGGAAATATTTGCCGCAGCTGCCGAAAACGGTTCCAAGGCCGAATATCTCAGCGGTGCAGGCCCCACTCTTATGGCTATTGTGACCGATGACAATGCGGAAGCATTCGCAGAGAAAATGAGAACGGTATTTGACAAACTGCCTGATAAATGGGAGCTTAAGCTGCTTAAGCCCGAAATGAACGGAGCCGTTGTTGAAAAGGTTTAAGCCGAGGCTGGAGGGATTGTTTTGCTTATTGTACAGAAATACGGCGGTTCTTCCGTAGCGGACAAAAGCAGATTGCTTAATGCCGCTTCAAGGGTGGCTGAGGAATATAAAAACGGAAACAGTGTTGTAGTTGTCGTATCTGCTCAGGGTGACACGACGGACGATTTGATAAAGGCCGCAGGTGATATTAATCCTAAGGCTTCCGAGAGGGAGCTGGATATGCTTCTTTCTACGGGAGAACAGCAGGCGGCTTCACTTATGGCTATGGCACTTAACGGCATGGGACTGCCTGCCGTAAGCCTTAACGCATGGCAGATGGGAATATTGACCTCGGACAGCTACGGAAAGGCAAAAATAGAGAAAATAGCTTCGGACAGGATAAAAAGAGAACTGTCCGACGGAAATATAGTAATTGCCGCAGGCTTTCAGGGCATTAACAGAAAGGGCGATATAACTACACTGGGCAGAGGCGGTTCCGATACAACGGCTGTTGCACTTGCCGCCGCACTCAATGCGGATAAATGTGAGATATACACCGATGTTGAGGGTGTTTTCACCGCAGACCCGCGCCATGTGGAAAATGCCGTAAAGCTTGATAATATCAGCTATGACGAGATGCTGGACTATACCACTATGGGTGCCGCAGTCCTGCACAACCGCTCGGTGGAAATGGCTAAAAAGCACGATGTTAAAATAAGCGTGCGCTCAAGCTTTTCCGACAGCGAAGGCACTTATGTATGCGGCGAGAAAAGTTTCAGACTGGTCAGCGGCATAGCTTCGGACAGCAATGTCCTGCTGGTTACGGTAAAGGGTATATCGGATATAAAAAAGGAATGCGCCGTATTTGCTCTGCTGGCGGAAAATGATATAAGCGTTGACATAGTCATGTCAAGGAGAGACAGCGGAAAACTCAGGTTTACCGTAAGCTCCAAGGACATGGCAAAGACGGAGAGGGCACTGGCAGGCATTGATTATGAGATAAATGACTGCCTGGCGAAAATATCCGTTGTCGGCACTGGACTTGAAACAAATCCGGGTGTAATTGCATCGGTATATAAGGCTCTGGAAGAAGAAAATGTCGACATGGAGCTTATGACCACGTCGGAAATAAAAATAAGCGTGCTTATTGATAAAAATGATAAGGACAGATTGGTAAAAGCGCTTCATAAAAAGTTCTTTGAATAATTATAACGCCGTCTGCGAAACCGCAGGCGGCATAAATTTGTTTGAGAATTATTTTAAGGTCTGTACTGCAGGGCTTCGGCTATGTGGTCTGCGCTTATCCTTTCACAGCCCGCCAGGTCGGCAATGGTTCTGGATACCTTAAGAATCTTGTGATAGCCCCTTGCGCTGAGCCCCAGACTGTCAAAGGCGGCCTTTATAAGCTCTGCTGCATCCTTTTCCAGCAGACAGTATTTTTCTGTCTGCGCTGCGGAAAGGCGTGAGTTGAAAACTATACCGTCATCTTTGTATCTTTCCAGCTGTATCTGTCTGGCGGCGGTAACTCTTTTCTTAATATCGGCGGAGCTTTCGGCCTTTTGTCTGCTGTTAAGCTCCTTATATGTAACGTCGGGCGTTTCGGCATAAATATCTATTCTGTCAAGCAGAGGACCCGATATGCGCTTTTTGTATTTTGCTATCTCACTGGTGGTGCAGTGACATCTCTTATCGCCCAGATAACCGCAGGGGCAGGGATTCATTGCCGCAACAAGCATAAATTTTGACGGATATGTGGCCGTTGAGTTTACTCTGGCTATGGTTACCTGACCGTCCTCCATAGGCTGACGCAGTGTTTCCAGCACGTTTCTTGCAAATTCGGGAAGCTCGTCCAGAAACAGTACACCGTAGTGGGAAAGGCTTATTTCACCTGGCTTAGGTATACCGCTGCCGCCCGTCATTGCAGGGGCGGAAACCGTATGGTGGGGAGAGCGGAAGGGGCGCCTTGTTATCAGTGACGTTCCGCTTTCAAGCAGTCCTGCCACGCTGTATATTTTGGTTATCTCGATACTTTCCTCAAATGTCAGGTCTGGCAGTATGGACGGCAGTCTTTTGGCAAGCATAGTTTTTCCCGTACCCGGGTGACCCGTAAGAAGTATATTATGATAGCCTGCCGCCGCTATTTCCATTGCTCTCTTTACATATTCCTGACCCTTTACGTCGGCAAAGTCGGGCATAACGGCGCTGTTGCTTTCGGCAAACAGCCTATTGATGTCCGCCTTATGTATATTCAGAGAAAATCCCTTTAAAAGCTGGGATATACTGCTTATGGGGTATACTTCCATATCCTCTGCCAATGCAGCCTCATCGGCGTTGGCGGCGGGAACTATACATTTGTGTATACCGTCACGCAGTGCTCCCGAAACTATGGACAGTACGCCGTTTACGGGCTTTACGCCCCCGTCCAGAGAAAGCTCTCCGATGATGAGAAAATCCTTTACGGAGTCGGCTTTTATTACTCCCATGCAGGTAAGCACGCCTACGGCAATGGGCAGGTCAAAGGCAGGGCCTTCCTTTTTTGTGTCAGCCGGTGCAAGGTTGACCGTTATTCTTTTGGCAGGTAGCTCATAACCGGAATTTTTTATGGCGGTGCGTACTCTCTCACGGGACTCCTTGACAGCCGAGCCGGGAAGTCCTACTATATCAAAGCCGGGAAATCCGTTGGATATGTCCACCTCAACGCTGACGGCATATCCGTCAATTCCGTTTACAGCACCACTGGTTATTTTTGACAGCATATACAGCCCTCCTTTTTTATAAATATATGATAACAAGTGAGGTAATTTTTGACAATATATATGTAAGTTTTATATGAAAAAAATATTTCTGTTGAATTTGGCGCAAAAACAATATATCATACCAGTAGTGTGCAAAACGGTTTGATATCCTTAGGGTGATGAAATTGGATGATGAAATGTATATAATGTGGCTCAGCCGCATAAAAGGTATAAACAGCAGTAAGCTTGACAGTCTTATGGAATATTTCGGTTCGGCTGAAGCTGTGTACAGAGCATCTGGCAGAGAACTGCAGGACGTTGTTTCCGAAAGGTCGGCGACTGAAATTGTCAGAGCTTCGTCCGACGGAAGTCTGGAAAAGTATGTATGGGAGCTTGAAAGAGCCGATGCCGCATTTATATCAAAGTACAATGAAAACTTTCCCGAGGGACTTAAAAATATTGACGACATACCGAAGGGCATATATTATAGGGGAAGGCTTCCGCAAAGGGAAAGCAGGCTGGTGTCAATGGTAGGCTCCAGATGCTGTACGTCCTACGGAAAGCAGGCGGCGCTGTATCTTGCCGGAGAGCTGGCGGAAAACGGCGTCGAGATAGTAAGCGGCATGGCGGCGGGGATAGATTCCCATTCCCACGAAGGTGCGCTTAAGCATAACGGCATAACCCATGCGGTATTCGGAACGGCAATAGACCGATGCTATCCTGCCGACAACAGGGAGCTTATGGAAAGCATACTTGAAAGGGACGGCTGTGTAATATCCGAGTACGGACCGTCGGAAACGACCTATGCATCCGATTTTGTCAGAAGGAACCGCATTATTGCGGGACTTTCCGAGGCGCTGGTTGTTGTTGAGGCCGAAAGAAAAAGCGGAACCTTTTCAACACTGGAGGCGGCACTGAAATACGGAAGAAGCGTATTTGCCGTACCGGGAAGTATTTTGAGCAAATACAGCGAGGGCACTAATCTTCTCATTAAGGAGGGCTGTCCGCCGGTAACGGAGGCAGACGACATACTTAATGAGCTTGGAATAAATAATAAAAAAACTGTTAAGAGTAAAAGGGCTGACATGCCGGAGCGGCTTGAAGGGGTAAGCGAAAACGGCAGAAGCATTATAAAATGTCTCGAAAGGGAGCCGATGGACTTTGAAAGTCTGGCGGCGGCAACGGGAATACAGGAGAGCAGGCTCAGAGCAGAGCTGACGCTTCTGGAAATAAGAAAGCTTGTGGAAAAGCTTCCCGGACAGAGATATATACTTGTATTGTAGGAGGTACACAATTGGCTAGAACTGCAAGCGCAGCTGCGGAGAAAGAGACTACAGCGAAGGACAATAAATTAAAAAAGACCGCTGCTAAGAAATCTGCGGCAAAAAAGACGGCTAAAACGGCTAAGAAGCCTAAAAAGTCAAAGAAAAATCTTGTTATAGTGGAGTCGCCTGCCAAGGCAAGCACCATAACAAAGTTTTTGGGAAAGAATTATACGGTAATGGCTTCAATGGGACATGTAAGAGACCTGCCCAAAAGCCAACTTGGAATAGATATTGAAAACGATTACGAACCTAAATATATAACAATAAGAGGAAAGGGCGAGCTTTTAAGCGCCCTTAGAAAAGAAGCGAAGAACGCCGACCATATATATCTGGCAACCGACCCTGACCGTGAGGGAGAGGCCATAAGCTGGCACCTTATGTCGGCACTGGGTCTTGATGAGGAAAAGACAGACAGAATAACATTCAATGAGATAACAAAGGACGCCGTTGAAAAGTCTATAAAGAATGCCAGAGGCATTGATATGGATTTGGTAAACGCCCAGCAGGCAAGACGTGTGTTAGACAGACTTGTGGGCTATCCCGTCAGCCATCTGCTCTGGCAGAAGGTAAAGGGCAGACTGAGCGCAGGACGTGTGCAGTCTGTGGCTCTTAAAATAATATGCGACCGTGAGGAAGAAATAAGGACATTTATTCCCGATGAATATTGGTCAATTAGTGCCTTTGTTGAGGATGCGGCAGGCAATGGCTTTGAAGCAAAGCTGTACGGCACAAACGAGGCGAAGGCAGAGCTTAAGAATAAAGCCGATGCCGACAAGGTGCTTTCAGCTGTTGAGGGAAAAGACTTTGTTGTTAAAGAGATAAAAAGAAGCGAGAAGATAAGAAAACCTTATCCTCCGTTTACTACAAGTACGCTCCAGCAGGAGGCCAGCAAATACCTTAACTTTACCGCTCAGAAAACAATGATGCTTGCCCAACAGCTTTATGAGGGTGTAGAGATAGCCGGAGAGGGCACTGTCGGTCTTGTATCCTATATCAGGACGGACTCTGTGCGTATATCCGATGAGGCCTACGGACAGGTAACGGAGTATATTAAAAACAACATCGGCGAAAAATATCTTCCCGAGGAAAGAAATATATATAAGACCAAAAAGAATGCCCAGGACGCCCACGAGGCCATAAGACCTACCTATACGGAAAGGACACCCGAAAGCCTTAAGGCTTCCCTGTCAAACGACCAGTTTAAGCTTTACAGGCTTATATGGGAAAGATTTGTATCCAGCCAGATGGCACCGGCACTTTATGAGACAATGGCTGTGTCCATAGAGGCGGGCGGATATGTGTTCAAGATAAATACTTCCGCCATTAAGTTCAAGGGCTTCCTTGAGGTATACAATAGAGTAGAGGAAACGGAGAACATTGCAAAGTTCCCGAAAATATCCGAAAACTGTGCGCTTAAGCTTGACAGAATAGTTCCCGAACAGCATTTCACACAGCCTCCGGCAAGATATACCGACGCATCGCTTATCAAGACCCTTGAGGAACTGGGCATAGGACGTCCCAGCACATACGCACCGATACTTGCCACAATTATAACAAGAAATTATGTGGCAAAGGAGAAAAAGGCCATATTCCCGACGGAGCTCGGTGAGATAGTCAATGATATAATGAAGGAATATTTCCCCGAAATAGTCAATATCGGCTTTACGGCGGAAATGGAGAACGAGCTTGACAAGATAGAAGTCGGCTCGGAGGAATGGAAAAAGCCCATAAGGGAGTTCTACCCCATGTTCAGCGATCAGCTGGACAATGCTATGGAAAAGCTTGAAAAGGTTGAAATAAAGGACGAGGAAACCGATGTTGTCTGCGAGAAGTGCGGCAGACACATGGTCATAAAAATAGGCAGATACGGAAAGTTCCTGGCCTGCCCCGGCTATCCCGAATGCAACAATGCCAAACCCTACTATGAGCCTGCCGGCGTTCAGTGTCCCAAGTGCGGAGGAAATATCCTTAAAAAGAAATCCAAAAAGGGAAGAATGTTTTACGGCTGTGAGCATAATCCCGACTGTGACTTTGTTTCATGGGATAAGCCTGCAAAGGAAAAATGCCCCGTATGCGGCTCCTACATGGTGGAAAAAGGCCATGATCCCGTTAAGCTTGTATGCTCCGACCCTAAGTGCGGACATATAGAGGAAAAGAAGGAAGAGCCGGAATAATAAATTCGGACAATACTGAATAAAGAAGTTAATGAAAGCGGCTTTTGACAGTTATGACAGAAGCCGCTTTAAGCTTAAGAATGTGCGATTGACAAAGCGGTAAATCATAATTTGCGGATGTAATACGGAAATGAAAAAGTATGAATATGTTCCGGTACATATCGGAAAGTTTTGCGGAGCAAAATCAGAGGAGCATAGGAAGATAATTGATGATTATGCAAAAAAGGGCTATCGTTATGTGGGATATATTCCGACTGTTATGACCGACTACGGAAAAATCAAGGATATGGACTTGATTTTTGAGCTGGATATATAAATTTTATCTGCGGGATAACATAGCCTGAGATAATAATAGCCTGCTTGGACTTAAAATCTTTACAATTGCCCGTTTTATCGGCTTTTTTTAATAAAAAATTAAAAATAATTGTTGTATTCAGCGGCATTTGGTGATATAATATCTGCCGTAACTGATTAAAACACACGCATCTGACTCGGCCGAAGGGTGCTCCTGCTCGGAGTCTGGCGGCTTGGATGATGCGGAGGAAAAACCTAGGAGGTAAATTATGAGCGTTATTTCAATGAAACAGTTATTAGAAGCAGGTGTACATTTCGGACACCAGACAAGAAGATGGAACCCTAAAATGGCTCCTTATATTTTTGCTGAAAGAAACGGCATCTATATAATCGATCTTCAGAAGACAGTTAAGAAAGTTGACGAAGCTTATGCTGCAGTATCAAACTTCATCAGCGAGGGCGGCGAAATCCTTTTCGTAGGAACAAAGAAGCAGGCTCAGGAATCAATCAAGGAAGAAGCAGAAAGATGCGGTATGTACTATGTTAACGAAAGATGGCTCGGCGGTATGCTCACCAACTTCAAGACAATCCGTACAAGAATCGCAAGACTTAAAGAGCTTGAAAAGATGCAGGAGGACGGCACATTCGACATCCTTCCCAAGAAGGAAGTTGCTATTCTTCTTCACGAGAAAGAAAAGCTTGACAAGAACCTCGGCGGTATCAAGGATATGACAAGAATCCCCGATGTTATGTTCGTTGTTGACCCCAGAAAAGAAAAGATCGCTATCCAGGAAGCACATATCCTCGGAATCCCCGTTGTTGCTATCGTTGATACAAACTGCGACCCCGAAGATGTTGATTATGTAATCCCCGGAAATGACGACGCTATCCGTGCCGTAAAACTTATCGCTTCAAAGATTGCCGATGCAGTTATCGAGGCTAAGCAGGGCGAACAGCAGGCTGCAGAGGAAAGCACAGAGGCTGTTGAAGAGGCTGAATAATCAATTAATATACGGAGGTATTCAAAATGGCAATTACAGCTAGCATGGTAAAAGAACTCAGAGAAATGACAGGCGTTGGTATGCTTGACTGCAAAAAGGCACTTGCAGAGACCGACGGCGATATGGATAAAGCAGTTGAATATTTAAGAGAAAAAGGTCTTGCCGCTTCTGAAAAGAAAGCAGGACGTATTGCTTCAGAGGGTGTTTGCCTTTCATACCTTGCAGAGGACAAGAGCGTAGGCGTAATCGTAGAGGTAAACTCAGAAACAGACTTCGTTGCAAAGAACCCCGTATTCAGAGAATATGTTCTTCAGGTTGCTGAGCACATCGCAGGCTCACAGGCTGCCGATGTAGAAGCTCTCCTTGCAGAGCCTTGGAAGTTCGATACAGCACTTACAGTTGCAGAGGCACTCAGCAGCAAGGTTGCAGTTATCGGCGAAAACCTTAAAATCAGAAGATTTGAGAAATACATCAAGGAAGGCGCAGGAACAATCGTTTCTTACATCCACGGCGGCGGAAGAATCGGCGTTATGCTTGAGTTAGCTTGCGACAACGCAAACGAAGCAGTTGAGGAAATGGGCAAGAACATTGCTATGCAGATTGCAGCTCTTAACCCTAAATTCATCGCTGTTGAGAACGTTCCCGCAGAGTTCATCGCTAAGGAAAGAGAAATCCTTACACAGCAGGCTATGAACGATGAAAAGAACGCTAAGAAGCCCGCTAACATCATCGAGAAGATGATCGAGGGAAGACTTAACAAGGAAATGAAGGAATTCTGCCTTGTTGAACAGCCCTATGTAAAAGACGGCGACTTAACAGTTAAGAAGTATATCGAGTCTGTTGCCAAAGAAGTAGGCGCACCTATCTCTATTAAGAGAATGGTACGTTTCGAAACAGGCGAGGGTCTTGAGAAGAAGGAAGAAAACTTCGCTGAGGAAGTTGCAAAAGCAGCAGGTAAATAATTATAAAAACATGAATGCCGGAACTTTGTTCCGGCATTTTTTTAGTGTCGACAAAGTCGACACTAAGTCGAAAACCTGTTTTCGACTTGATGTATTAAGGTATGAAGTCTGGCAGGTTCTCAAATTCCCTGCGGGAACGCCTACGGCGCCGCGACTTTCACGCGGTTTGCACATTACACTGCGCACGGCTTGTGTCTTAGGACTTCTCCACGGCAGAAGTGAATTCTGCCGTGGTTTAAAGCCTCAGAAAACCTTCCCGGTTTTCCGAACCTTTCCCGGTTATTGTAGCTGATACCGGATAATATAAAATAATTAGTTGAGTTTATCTACAGTCTGGAATGTTGAAACTATGTTTTGCATTATTTGCATATGTATTTCAGCATTAAAGATACGCAGAATACGGCGGAATAAATGAAACGGTGCAGTAAGCTTTTATTTTGTCGTATAATGTGATAAAATGCTGTCTGTAGGCATTAATATACTATTGGGGTATTTCAATGGAAAATTATTTTATTATAAATCCTGCGGCAGGAAACAAAAGTGCGGAAAGCTTCATACCCGCCATAGAGGCGGCAGGTCAGAGCCATATACATATAACTACAGACAGTGGAGGAGCCGAAACCTTTGTCAGAAAGCTGGCGGAATCGGGCAGACCGTGCAGGTTTTATATTGTGGGTGGTGACGGCACTCTCAATGAAGCCGTAAACGGCGCATTTGGCTGTGATAATGTACAGATTGGGCTTATTCCTGCGGGAACAGGCAATGATTTTGTGCGGTGCTTCAAGAATAGGGACTGCTTCAAGAATATAGACGCACAGCTTGCAGGAAAGACCATGCGCATAGATACGATAAAGGCCGTACTTGACGGAAAGAAGGAGACGCGCTTCGTAAACATGGCAAATGTCGGCTTTGACTGCAACGTGGTGATAAGCAAGAACGAAATGAAAAGAAGGTATTCAGCCGAGTCCTCGGCCTATTTCATAGGTGTTTTCCATGAGCTTGCAAAAAACTACGGTCAGAAGATCAGGGCGGAGTTTGACGATGGTTTTATATATGATGACTGTCAGCTGCTTTGCACCATAGCCAACGGAAGATACTGCGGAGGCGGCTTCTGTTCATCACCTGAGGCGGAGCTTTCCGACGGAATGATAGATGTATGCGTCATCAATAAGATAGGAAGACTGAAGCTTTTGTCCTTTTTCAAAAAATACCATGACGGCACATACCTCGATGATCCAAAGGCGGATAATATATTCGTACACAGAAAAACAAAAAGGTTTGCCATAGAGCTTGAGGAAGAAAGCGGCATAAGCATTGACGGAGAGATATATTATTTCAAAAGGGCGGAGTTTGAGGCGGAAAGTAAGAAAATAGCCTTTATCGTTCCCGACGGAGCCGATATATGATTGGGGGATATATATGAAAATAGGAAATATAGAGTGCGATAACAACGAAAGAATAGTATATACCATAGCAGACGAAAGCTGTGAAAAGATGAAGAAGGCATTCGAGAGTGAGGGCAGGGACTTCACCAGAGAGGAATATCTCGTATATTTTACCTACTTTGTTTTTGTATCCAGAGCGGCTATAGGCGGTCTGACAAAAAAGATATTGGACACAATGGGTAATCTGGCGGGGCAGAAGGTCGGCAACGGCGACATCCTTGATACATTCATAGGCAAAAGGGTTTATGTGGACTATATGAGAAAATTCACAGATATGACAGGCGATATGCTCACCGTTGACAAAATAGGAAGCATAGTAATGAGCATAGAAAAGGACCTGCGCTCACCGGAGGGAAGCCAAACAGCAGCGGCAGCTATTAGGATAACATCGGATATATTCAACAGCATACAGGATTGGTTTAAATAAGGGGATTCCGAAGCGCATGACGCTTCGGAATCTTTTCTATTCTCTGAGTTTTTTAAGCTCTCTGATGCTGATGCCGCCCAGTGCAAAAAGAAATACTATGTACATAATAAGCATAAGAGCTGCCGTAAGCACATAAATAAGCCTTGAGGGTACAAGCCAGCCCATGACGCATTTGGCTGTCAGTCCCGCCGCAGCGGCGGCAAATACGGGCTTTATAAGTACTGCCTTTATATCGATATGTATGCCTGTAAGAAGCTTTATTTTGTACATGCTGAGCCCTACGGATACTGCAAGGCTGACGCACCAGCCTGCAATGAAGGCATCGGTGCCGTACAGCGGTATAAGAAAGCATATAAAGGCAATATTTATGACTGATGAAACGATGTTGTTTCTGAATATAAATACATGTTCTCCCAGACCGTTCAATATGCCCGAAAAAACTATCTGCAAATAAAGCAGAGGACAGGCGGGAACAAGCCTGATAAGCAGGTCTCCGAGCTCATATCGGTCATATACCGCCACCGAGATTTCGTGGGGAAACAGGGCAAAAAGACAGGCTGTGCCAATACCGATGACTGAGGTAAACATAATCGTCATGGAAACGCTGTTTCTTATGCGTTTTTTGTTGCCTACAGCCGCTGATTCGGTAATGGTCGGCATAAGCGCTGTGGACAGTGCCATAAGCAGAGCCGATGGCAGCTGTATGAGAGGTATTGCCATACCTGTCAGATTTCCGTATATACTCATGGCGGCCTCGCCAGTCTCGCCGTAGGCCTGAAGCTTTTGGGGTATCAGTATGTTTTCCAAGGCGGAAAGCAGAGAAGCACTAATTCTTGTGGCTGCCAGAGGAACAGCCATTGACAGTATAAGTACAGTACATTTCATAAAGGGCATAGTATTTACCGGAGTGACTTCACACTTGTTTCTGAAACCGCCGTAGCTTATTATGGTGAACAGGCAGGAGAAGGCTTCGCCCAGCAGTACGCCCGTTATTGCGGCGGCACAGGCATATTCCAGCCCTTTAGAGGCCAGCAAAGGCGCAAGCACTACTATGGATATTATTCTTACTGTCTGTTCCAGTATCTGTGAAAAGGCGGGGATCGCCTGTCTCTGCATGCCGAGAAAATATCCTCTGACGCAGGAGCCCACAGCCATAAACGGTACGGCAAAGGCCAGTATTTTGAGTGAGACTGCCGTGCGAACGTCCTTTATTATGCGTTCTGCTATGAAATCCGCACCGAAGAACATGACAAACGCTGTTATAAAGCTGACGGCAAGGCAAAGTACGGCGGATACGGCAACTATGCGGTTGATGTTACGGCATCGGCCTTTGGCGTTTTCACGGGCTGTCAGTCTTGATATGGCGGTGGAAAAGCCCGAGCTGGTTATACTCCAGCTCAGCAGATATATGGGCATAACAAGCTGATACAGACCCATGCCCTCCGAGCCTATGGTATCGGACATGTATATTCTGTAGAAAAATCCCATGACCCTGGTTATGAGATTTGCCGCTGTCAGTATGGCGGCTCCTTTGACGACGCTTTTTTTATACATAGGACGGAACCTTAAATATTTTTCATTATCAGTTTATTTGTGTTATAATAATAAAATACCTTACCTTTGGCCTTCGGAAGCAAAAGTCGCCTGCCAAAGAGATTTAAACAGGAGAACACAGATGTTTGACTTCAGTGAAGAATTGAAAAAACTGCCGGAACAGCCCGGTGTTTATATAATGCATAACGCTTCGGACGAAATAATATATGTGGGAAAGGCGGTCAATCTTAAAAACCGTGTCCGCCAGTATTTCCAGAACAGCAAGAATAAAGCGCCCAAGGTGTCGGCAATGGTGTCGCATATTGCGTGGTTTGAATATATCGTCACGGATTCGGAAATGGAGGCTCTGCTTCTGGAGTGCAACCTCATAAAGGAGCACAGACCGAAATATAACGTAATGCTTAAGGACGACAAAACTTACCCATATATAAAGGTAACCACCAATGAGGACTTTCCCAGAGTGTTCATTACACGAAAATATGTGAAGGACAAAAACAGATATTTCGGGCCTGTCACCGATGTTACTGCCGCCAAGGAAACGGTTGAGCTTATAAACAAGCTGTTTCCCATAAGGAAGTGCAAAAAAAGCTTTCCCAGGGATATGGGCAAGGAAAGACCCTGCCTTAATCACCATATAGGCCAATGCCTTGCACCATGCGACGGCCTTGTGACGAAAGAGGAATACGGCAAAATAGTTGATGAGGTACTGGCAGTACTGGAAGGAAAGTATGATTATATAATCAAGTACCTTGAAGGGCTGATGTATGCGGCATCCGATGAAATGGACTTTGAAAAGGCCGCCGTATACAGGGATAGAATAGCCGGTATAAAGAAGATAATGGAAAAACAGAAGATAACCAACACAGGCGTCGGCGACAGCGATGTTATAGCTTTTTCAAGGGCTATGGACGAGGCTTTGGTGCAGGTGTTCTTCATAAGGGGGTCGAAGCTGTCGGGCAGAGAACATTTCCTTATAAATGCTCCGGACTATATAGACCGAAGCGGCATAATGACCCAGTTTGTAAAACAGTTCTACAGCGGAACGGCCTATATACCGAGGGAGCTTATACTGGAGGAGCCGCTGGTGCAGGAAGAAGAGGGAGCTATTATAGAGTTGCTTGAAAGCATGAGGGGTTCCAAGGTGACGATAACGGTGCCACAGAAGGGCGAGAAGCACAAAATGGTGGAACTTGCCGCCCAGAATGCATCCATAACCTTTGAAAGAATAGGCGAGAGGATAAAGAAAGACCAGGCCAGAACCATAGGAGCCCTTGAAGAAATAAGGCAGGCACTGGGATTGGAAAAAACACCGTTCAGGATAGAGTCCTACGATATATCAAATACCCAGGGCTTTGAGTCCGTGGCGTCAATGGTGGTGTTTGAAAACGGCAGGGCAAAAAGCAGTGATTACAGAAAATTTAAAATAAAAACCGTAACGGGAGCCAACGATTTTGCCTCTATGGAGGAGGTAATAACAAGAAGGCTGGAGCATTATATCAGAGAAAAGGAGGAAACGGGAAGCTTTACAAGACTGCCTGATATGATATTTGTTGACGGCGGCAGAACCCAGATAACGGCGGCGCTGAATGCTATGGAAAGCACAGGCATACATATTCCTGTATGCGGCATGGTAAAGGACGACAGGCACAGGACAAGGGGACTGCTTTATAATGACAGAGAAATTGAGCTTAAGCCAAATTCCGAGGGCTTTAAGCTGATAACAAGGATACAGGACGAGGTGCACCGCTTTGCCATAGAGTATCACAGAAAGCTAAGAAGCGATGTACAGGTGCATTCGGTACTGGACGATATAGAAGGAATCGGTCCCAAGAGAAGAAAGGCGCTTATGAAGCATTTCGGAGATATAGAGTCCATAAAAAATGCCGAGGTGGGCGACCTGCTTGAGGTCGAAGGAATGACAATTAAGACGGCGGAAAATGTATATGCCTTTTTCCGCAGACAATAATTAAAGGAGGACAACATGTCACGAACGATAATAACCCTTGATAAATTCGTTAAGGAGTTTGAACTTGAAAATCTAACGCCGGAGATAGATATAAGAGATATGACTCTTTCAAATAAATTCGTAAACAGACCGGCACTTCAGCTTACGGGCTTCTTTGACCATTTTGACAGTACCAGAATACAGATAATAGGACGTATAGAGCATACCTATATGAGAAATCAGCCCACAGAGATGCGGCTTGAGATACTGGATAAGCTTTTCAGCTTCAATATACCATGCATGGTGTTCTGCCGTTCACTGGAGCCGTTTCCCGAGATGTATGCCATAGCTGATAAGTATTCCGTGCCGCTGTTCAAAACAAATACGGGCGCTTCGGAGCTTTACAGTGAGGCCACAAGATGGCTGAATACGGAGTTTGCCGAAAAGATAACCATGCATGGCGTACTTGTAGATGTTTACGGCGAAGGACTGCTTATAATAGGCGAGAGCGGAATAGGCAAAAGTGAAGCCGCTCTTGAGCTTATAAAGCGTGGTCATCGTCTTGTGGCGGATGATGCCGTAGAGATAAGAAAAATATCCCATGAGGTGCTTATGGGCACATGTCCGGAGCTTATACAGTATCTTATAGAGCTGAGGGGCATCGGCATACTTGACGTTCACGAGATGTATGGCGCAGGAGCGGTAAAGGCATCACAGAATATTGACATAGTAATCAAGCTTGTAAACTGGGATCGCAACGAGGTATATGACCGTCTCGGTCTTGATGATGAATATATTGAGATACTCGGCAATAAAGTAGTGTGTAAGACAATACCTCTGCGCCCCGGCAGAAATGTAGCCGTAATATGTGAGTCTGCGGCGCTTAACCACAGACAGAAGCGTCTGGCACGTCCTTCGGGCAGCATAAGACAGAGACTTAATCTTTGATGAGGTGCAAAATGTATATAGATGAGCTGAAAAAAATATTTAAGAACGTGCTTGTAAATGAACCCATGAGCAAACACACCTCCTTCAGAACGGGCGGCCCTGCCGACGTGTTTGCAGAGGCGGACAGCGCCGAAAGCATAGCAAGGGCACTGGAAGTACTCAAACGAGAGAACATACCTTATTTTATAATGGGCAACGGCTCCAATCTGCTGGTATCCGACAGAGGCATAGAGGGCGTGGTCATCGAGATAGGCGCAGGCATGAACAGCATAACTGCCGACGGAAACAGCATATATGCCCAGGCAGGTGCTCTTCTGTCATCTCTGGCACAGACTGCGGCGGATAAGAGCCTGACAGGCTTTGAGTTTGCCTCGGGAATACCCGGCAGTGTGGGCGGAGCGGTGTTTATGAATGCGGGGGCCTATGACGGAGAGATAAAAAACATAATAGAGTATGCCGATGTTATGGATAAGGACGGCAATATATTCAGAATGGACAAAGATGAGCTTTGTCTTTCCTACCGTCACTCTGCGGTTGCGGACAGAGAGCTTATAGTTTTGGGTGCGGTCTTTACGGGTGAAAAGGGAGATATTCAGGATATAAGGGACAAAATGGCCGATCTGGCTGCAAGACGCAGGGATAAACAGCCCCTTAACTATCCCAGCGCAGGCAGTACCTTCAAACGCCCTGAGGGATATTTTGCGGGCAAGCTTATAGAGGACTCGGGACTTAAGGGAAAAACAATAGGCGGAGCCCAGGTGTCCGAAAAGCATGCAGGCTTTATAATAAACACAGGCAATGCCGTAAGCGATGATATACTGGAGCTTATAGACTGCTGTATAAAAACAGTGTATAATAAATTTGGAGTTACACTCAGTCCGGAGGTAAGAATAATCGGACGGAAATAAACTCCGCAAATAAAGCAGGGAGAGGAGAGAGTATTATGAAATTCGTAATCGTGACCGGAATGTCCGGAGCCGGAAAGACAACTGTATTAAAATTTCTTGAGGATATCGGCTTTTTCTGCGTTGACAACCTTCCGCCGGCGCTAATTACAAAATTTTCTCAGCTTTGCTTTGAACAGGACGGTTCCATTGACAAGGTCGCCCTGGGAATAGACATAAGGGGCGGAAAGCTGTTCAGCGACCTTTTCAAGGGCCTTGAAGACTTGAAAAGCGAGGGCTATGACTATGAGATACTTTTCCTGGACGCCTCGGATTCCACGCTTATAAAGAGGTATAAGGAGACAAGACGTTCCCACCCGCTGTCAAGGGGCGGTTCGCTGGAGACGGGCATAGGCAAGGAAAGAGCCATGCTGGCGGACGTGCGGAAGCACGCCACATATATAATAGATACAAGCAATATACTCACAAGGGAGCTGAAAGAACAGATAAACAAAATATTCATGGACAACAGCGCCTTTGATTCGCTTATCATCAAGGTGTGCTCATTCGGCTTTAAATACGGCATACCTATGGATTCCGACCTTGTGTTTGACGTAAGATTTCTGCCCAACCCGTACTATATTTCGGAACTTAGGGAGTTTACAGGAAATGACGCACCGGTTTCAGACTATGTAATGAGCTTTGAGGAGAGCAGGCAGTTTTTGGACAAGCTGACGGATATGCTGGAATTTCTTATACCGCTGTATGTCAAGGAGGGCAAAAACCAGCTTGTGATAGCCATAGGCTGTACCGGAGGAAAGCACCGCTCGGTAACATTGGCCAACGGACTGTATGAAAGACTGAAAAAAAATCACAGCGTTATAATAAGCCATAATGATATCGAAAAGGATTCTAAGACAAAGCTTATGTAAACTATATTTCGGAATAATGTTTTTTTATAATATAATCTAAGCATTTGTACAGTGTACTTTTCGACATACAGTCAGGAGGTTGAAACTTTGTCATTTTCATCTAATGTAAAAAGCGAGTTGTCACATCATTTTGGGAATGCAAGACATTGTAATATTGCGGAAGTTGCGGCAATACTGAATATGTGTGGACATATCGCATTTATTTGTGATAAATTTTGTGTAAAAATACAAACCGAAAATCCGGCCGCTGCCAGAAAGTACTTTACATTACTGAAAAAAACTTTTAATATAGACAGTGAAGTTTTGACTAGGCGAAACAGTCAGCTTAAAAAGAACATGGTATATATGCTTTTCATCAACAATGATGAACAGGCCCGCAAAATGCTTCAGGCATGCGGATTGCTGCATTATGCAGCTGGGGAGGTTCGCATTGAGAGAAGAATAGACGAGCTTGTTGTAAACAGCGTATGCTGTAAAAGGGCATATATAAGAGGTGCGTTTCTTGCGTCGGGCTCCATATCCGACCCGGAGAAAATGTATCATCTTGAATTTGCATGTTCTGACGAGGATTACAGCGAAAGTCTTAAAGAGCTTATCAATTCCTTCGGTCTTGACGCAAAGACAGTCAAGCGCAAGGAGCATTATATCGTATATCTCAAAGAGGGCGAACAGATAGTTGACCTGCTTAACATAATGGAAGCCCACAAAGCGCTTATGGATTTGGAGAATATACGAATACTCAAGGATATGCGCAACAATGTTAACCGCAAGGTAAACTGTGAGACCGCAAACCTGAGTAAAACGGTAAGCGCCGCTGTAAGACAAACGGAGGATATCGAACTTATATTGGAAAGAATGGATTTATCACAGCTGCCGCAGTCGTTGAGTGATATTGCCAGACTAAGACTGGAATATCCCGATGCCAGCCTTAAGGAGCTGGGTCAGCTGCTGAGTCCGCCGGTGGGAAAATCCGGCGTCAATCACAGGCTCAGAAAGCTGGCAGACATTGCTGATTCTTTAAGAGAGGAAATGGGTGAAGAATTTGGTACGCAGAACTATTAAAGTTAAAAATACTCTTGACACAAGACAGATTGCTTATTTAGTACAGTGCGCAGGACAGTTTAAAAGCGATGTACGCATTGAAGAAGAAGAAAAAAGAATCAATGCCAAGAGCATTATGGGCACTATCTCACTTGCTATTAAGGAAGAAGACATAATTACTATAGTTGCAGAAGGCGTTGACGAGGAAAAAGCCGTAGACGAAGTATGCAAGATTTTATGCTGATACATATTGATTTTTCGGGCGGATATTTATATCCGCTCTTTTTTTGTGTACTTTTTGTCATACTGCGGCACATATTGACGAAGGGTTTTACGCTGTAATAATTTTGTAAATGTTATAATATTTCTGTAAAAAAATTACAGGAGATAACATTTATGAAGCTTAAAAAGACAACGGCGGCACTGCTTTTGCTGCCCTTTATAACAATAAGTGCAAATGCTCAAAGTCTGGAGGAGCTGAAGGAAAAGTACAGCACCATGCTCGAGGATCAGGAAGCGGCCAGAACTATGCTTGAGCAAAACTATTCCGTTCAGAACGAGCTTAAGAAACAGATTTCTGAGCTTGACAGACGGCTTTCTGAGGCTCAGGTGGATATTGACCGAATAGACAGTCAGATGATGGAGGTAATACACAAAATAGATGAAGCCCAGAGCGCCTATGATGAGGCGGAGCGAAAGAGCAGGCTGCAGACCGAAAAAGCCTCTGACAGACTCAGGTATCTCTATGAAAACGGCGGTGAAAAAAGTACTCTCTATGTGCTCAGCGAATGCAGCAGCATATCGGACTACTATCTGTACAAGCAGTATATGACGGATATAATCGAGTATGATGCCGAGCTTATGCAGGAGCTGGAGGAAACGGAAATGCTTATGAAGCAGAAGCTGGACGAGATAAAGGAGGGCGAAGAGGCAAAGGCCGCCCTAGAAAATTTCAGAACCCAAAGGGAATTTGAAATGACTGTGCTTTACGATGAAAGAAGCAAGCTTCTGGAGGAATATCAAAGCGATGCCGAGGCAATGGAGGAGGAACTGCAAAAAAGCATTGAGGCCAGTGACAGAGTATATGAAATAATAACCAATATGGAGGAAAATGCTGATTTTGTCCAAAACTATACGGGAGGGCAGCTGGAATGGCCTGTAGAGGGCAGATACTATGTCAGCAGCGGCTATGAAGGCAGGGAAAGCCCTGTCGGCAACGGCTACGAATTTCATTCTGGTATAGACATACCAGCTCCCGAGGGTTATGAGATAAAGGCCGCCGAAGCAGGTACCGTAATAACCGCAGGCTGGATAAACGGCTACGGAAATACGGTCATAATAAGCCACGGCAGCGGAATATCAACTCTGTACGGTCATAATTCAGCGCTTATGGTATCAGAGGGCGACACGGTTCAAAGGGGCGATACGGTGGCTCTCTGCGGTGATACGGGCTATGCCACGGGATACCACTGCCACTTTGAGGTAAGGGTCAACGGAGAGCATACCGACCCCTGGCCCTATCTGAAAAATGAGGGCTGAACCGTTATTTGTCCAGCCAGCTTTCGGGAAATGCCAAAAGCATGTCCAGACCGTCGTAAAAGCATTTCAGTGTATGACCGTCTACGGTGGCATGGTGCACTGTTGCGGACAGCGGCATAAATACCCTGTCGGCTGAATGCTTGAAGGCTCCGGCCTCGAAGCTCGGGAAATAATAGTCCTTTATACCGTGGTTGTGCAGGCTGAAGCTTTCAAACGTAAACCACGGTATACAGGATATTATATATGAGTTTTTAGGAGGTATGCCCTTTGAGGAAAGTATACCGTGGCTTTCTCCGTGGTCTTTCCTGTCGGTCAAATAAGCACTGTAAAAATCGGAGAAGATTCCCGAAACCTCCGTCCAGAGCAGAGAGGTTGTTTCATCGTCATCGTGGTACTGCGGATAAGCGGGTATAAGGCTGTCCCAAATACCTAAGATGCCGTCATTGAGTCCTATGCGGAATTCCTTTATTCCGCCTATGACCTTTGTGACCGCATAAAGATAGGCAGGAAAAAACTTAATGCCCCTTGCTTTTACTGCGGCTCTGAGCCTTGTGACGTCAATGTCCCTTGTTACGGAATAGGAGGTCGGCGCCATTTCGGTATAATAATAGAATTGTCCGTAGGCGGACCAGGTGGAAATTTCGATTGGTGTAAATTCAGACATTATTGTTCTCCTTTCGCAAAGCGTCTTAAGCATTAAAAGAGAGCGCACTAAACAGATGCTTATATATAAGCTGTTCGGAACGGATTTGTCTCGGTATGCTTAAGATTTGACTGAATGATAGTTATTATGTACATTTATAATGATAAATTAATTTAAAATTAGTTACAATCCACGATACGCAGAGTTGTTTTTATTATTTTTTATGGTATAATTGAATTGTAATAAAAGTATATAGGCTGTAATTTTTTATGTTTTCGGCTTTATATGCTTAAACAAATGCAGAATATATATGACAGGAGTGTGCGCCTTGGATAAAGAAATAATAAACTGGAAAGAACTGCTTTATCCCTACGAGCAGACCGTTGAGGAGCTTATGCTCAAGTTCAATTATATAAAAAAGGAATATCTGAGGCTCGGACTGTATTCTCCCATTGAATCTGTGGAGGGCAGGGTAAAATCAGCCGCCAGCATTATCGAAAAGGTCAGCAGAAAGAATATTCAAAGGGAAAAGATTGAGGAAGAAATTGAAGATATTGCGGGAATAAGGCTTATATGCCAGTTCGTTGAGGATATACCGAAGATTATAGATATAATCCGTCAGAGGGACGGACATGATATCGAAATAGTTGAGGAAAGGGACTACATAGCCAATAAAAAGGAAAGCGGCTACAGAAGCTACCATATTATTATCAAGTACGGTCTGAATACGGCTTTCGGCTACAGACAGGTTTTGGCGGAAATACAGATAAGAACACTGGCTATGAACTTCTGGGCGGTTACGGAGCATGAGCTGAACTATAAGTACAGCGGCAACCTCCCCGATGACCTTAAGGCAAGACTTAAGGCCTGTGCCGAGGCTTCCTTTAACTTGGATAAGGAAATGTCAACCATCCGCGAGGAGCTTATGCAGGCCGAAAAGATGAGCGAGCTCAAAAGCAGTCTTGTGGACAATATTCTGGAGAATATTCAGAATTTGTATTTCAAGCTTCACATGGACGAGGCAGACAATATCAATCGCCGCTTCATAGACCTTTATGAGGACGGAGATATAAATAAGCTTAAGGATTTCAACGAACAGCTGAATATCGTAGCAGAAATGTATAGGGTATAATCTTAAAGGCAGAACCTTCGGGTTCTGCCTTTTAGTGTCGACAAAGTCGACACTAAGTCGAAAACCTGTTTTCGACTTGTTTTAAATTAAGGCATGAAGTCCTGACACTGCGCATGCTTGTGTCTTAGGACTTCTCTGCGACGGAAGTGAATTCCGCCGCAGTTTAAAGCCTCAGAAAACCTTCCCGGGTTTTCCGAACCTTTCCCGGTTGTTTTAGCTAATACAGAGTAATTTCAAATGGTTAGTTGAGTTTGTCTACAGTCTGAGGCAGAACCTTCGGGATCTGCCTTTTTGCTGTCTGAGCTTATTTGTCCTTTTGGGCGTTTTTAAGTATCTGTATGCCCCTCAGCATGTGAAGTCTCATGGCTGTGCGAGCGGAGTCCGCATTGCGCTCATTAAGATACTGCACTATCATTCTGTGGTCAAGTATGGTGCCCTGACGAACCTCCTCATAGTTGAATACGTTTTCGGCCTTGTCTATGGCGTCATAAATGGTTGGCATAAGTCTGTCCATAAAGCTGTTGTGTACTGCCCTTGCAATGGACAGATGGAAGCGTATTTCCTCCGTGCGCCTGTCAACGCCTGCCAGTACCTTTTCTTCGACCTGGGTGCTGTAGAAGGCAATGCGGCGCAGCTCGTTGTCGGAGGCACGCATTGCGGCAAGATAGGCGGCTTCGGGCTCTATCATAAGACGTATTTCGTTGAGCTCAAGGGCATTTATGTCGCTGTAGGTCTTTCTGTCGGCGCCGGAAAGGGCGTCCTTTGCCACAAACGTGCCGCTGCCGTGGCGCACCTCAACAATACCGCGTTCACTCAGAATTTTTATTGCCTCTCTGAAGGTGGAGCGGCTTATAAACAGCTCCTTGGAGAAGTCTGTCTCATTCAGAAGCCTGCTTCCCGGAGCAAACCGCTTTTCCACAACTATCATGGAGGTTATGTCGTCGGCTATACATTCAGCCAGTGATTTTCCGTCATATTTCATGGTTATTCCTCAAGGGCTCTTTCCTGATAATTGAAGGTGGATTTCATAAGCTTTTCGATGTCGATAAGGTGTCCTATGGTCTCGCCGGCCTTAAGCTTGTCGGAAACATTGGTTTCGGTATCCATCATCTTTTTGGTCTTTTCATATACGGTTTCAAGGTTCTCGTAGGGAACAACCGCTATGCCGTTGCCGTCTATAAGTATAAAGTCATAGGTGTTTACCTGTACGCCGCCGCAGGTGATAGGCCCCTTTATACTGCCGTAGCCGCTTATCTGACCGACATTACAGCAGGTGCCTATGGAGTAAATGGGGAAGCCGAGCTTTCTTATTTCCTCTATATCCCTGCACGCACCGTCCATGACTGCCGCCGATACACCCTTGTTAATGGCCGAGAGACAGAGATTTTCGCCCCAGTAGGCCGAATTTATGTATCTGTGGCTGTCAACAACTATTATGTCACCCTTTTGGGCATTTTCTATGGCGTATATTACCGCTGAAATGTCTCCGCCGACGGTTTTTGCCGTCAGGGCACAGCCTGCCATTCTGACGGGTCTGCTTTCGGGTCTTATGTTGGAGTTCATACCGTTTATTCTGCCCATACAGTCACATGCCGCACAGGTGACTGAGTCAAAATTGTCTATAAGCTCCTGAAATTTTTTTACATATTCCATTGCTGTCTCTCTGCTCTTATCCATTGCAAAATCCTCCTTTTTGTTATATACTTTATCTGCTTTGCCGCACCTAAATGCACAGCGGCTCTTACAAATAAATTATATTTTAGACGGAGCGTTTATTCAATATGTTTGAACAGACCTCTTATTACAGCCGATTGTCTGATGACTTTTGATATGATATGTATATTTTTACGGGAAAGGAGGAAGCGAAATGTCGCTTTTTGCTATAGCCGACCTGCATTTCGGGAAAGGTGTCAACAAAACAATGGATATTTTCGGTGAACCGTGGACGGGACACATGGAAAAACTTATTGCCAATTGGACAAACACCGTGTCTGACAAAGACACTGTACTGATACCCGGCGATATATGCTGGGCAAACAGCCTGAACGAAGCAAAGACCGACCTGGACATTCTGCTTTCTCTGCCCGGCAAAAAGGTGCTTATGGAGGGCAACCATGACTATTGGTGGGACTCGCTCAATAAAGTTACGGCGGCGTATCCCAATATGTTCTTTATGCAAAACAACCATTATATGTACAAGGATACGGCTGTCTGCGGCACCAGAGGCTGGCTGTGCCCCAATGATACAAAGTTTGATGAAGCCGACAGAAAAATATATAACAGAGCCTGCGGAAGGCTTAAGCTGTCACTTGATTCAGCCGTCAGGGCAGGGCACGGCGGAAATATAACGGTAATGCTTCATTATCCGCCCATGAACGATAAGCATGAACCGTCGGGATTTACCGAGCTTATAGAACAATACGGAGTAAAGAGGGTTATATACGGTCATCTGCACGGCAAAGAAAGCATTGACGGCAGATTTGAGGGCGTTATGGGCTGTGCCGAATATCAGCTTGTATCAGCCGACTACCTGAACTTTACACCGATAAAAATAATGGACTGAGGAGGTATACAGATGTTTACATTCAATCACTTTAATTTCAATATCGTTGACCTGGACAAAAGCCTTGAATTCTATGACAGAGCTCTGGGACTGAAGGAGGTACGCAGAAAGGAAGCCCCCGACGGAAGTTGGATACTTGTTTATCTGGGCGACGGAAAGACGGACTTTACACTGGAGCTTACATGGCTCAGAGACAGAAAAGAAAAATATGACTTAGGCGAATGCGAATTTCATCTTGCCTTTAAGGCTGACGATTATGAGGCGGCTCACAAAAAGCATGAGGAGCTGGGCTGTATCTGCTTTGAAAATCCTGCAATGGGCATTTATTTCATAATCGACCCCGACGGCTACTGGATAGAGATAATACCCTGATAAACGGAGGCATAATCAATATGGAAAAGACACCGTCATATCTTGCCGTTGAAAGCCTTATGGATTTATGCAGAAAGGCAGGCATTGCCAAAGGGCGTGAATTCATGGAAAGCGAAAGCTATTGCTTTTACAGAAATTTTTCAAAGCTTTCCTGGTATAGCAGGGTAAATATAAACAGTATGCCGCAAAAGAACGAAAGAATGCTTGCGCATATCAAAGAGCTGTGCACCGAGGAGAACAGCCCAAAATATCTGAGCCTTGCAAAAGAGGATATGTATGAGGGCTTTGAAACCGACTTAGACAGAATGGACTTTGTATTTGTGAAGCCGCAGAAGGGCATGCTTTATGACCTGAAAACAGCGCCCGTATATGATGAAGATGATAACATTGTTGAGGTAACGGAGGAAAATCTTGCAGACTGGATAGATACCTGCGAGAAGGGCTTTAATAAATCGGGAACGTCGGAGGACTTTAACCTGTTCTTCAAGGATAAAAACTGTCATTTTTACGGATATGTAAAGGACGGACGAATAGTTTCCACAGCACTGCTCAATGTATGCGGCAGAAACGGCGGCATACATGAAGTGACCACATTGGAGAAATACCGCGGCAGAGGCTTTGCGCCTGCCCTTGTTAAGCATATTATAAACGAGGCGAAAAAATACGGCTGCGATATGCTGAGCCTTCAGGCTTCGGTATACGGTGAGCCGGTGTACAAAAAACTGGGCTTCAATATAGTAAGCTCCATAATGAATTACAGAATATAAAAATCAGGAGACTGTACATTAAAGGACAGTCTCCTGATTTTTATTCTTCATAATCCATAGCGGCCGCTTTTATTTTATCTCTAAGCTCATCATAGTCGAATTCGTCAATATCCATTTCGGCTGTGATTTCTTCAAATTCATCATCCTCGGCAAGATAGGAGGCCTCAAAGGGACAGGCAATGTCGTCATCATATATTATTTCGCCCTCGATTGCCCAGACCTCATCGGTTTTATCGATACTGATAATACAAACATCATCTATTGGAATCACTTTTTAACACCCTTTTCCTTCCCTTATTATTTTTACTGTTCGGCTTTCTTTTTTTCTTTACGGAATAACCAAAGCTTCCTACGGCTTTCCCCAGCCCGTAATACTCTCCGTGGGAGTAGCAAATGGGTCTTGTCCGTTCAAAATGGAATTTTCCGTTTTCGTCAAAGTATTTTTCGTCAACGGATACCGAAACAACATCGGCAATGAAAATATCATGGGTGCCGCCGGTCTCGATAACCTGCTTTACTCTGCATTCAATGTTGACGGGGCTTTCCTCAACGGAGGGCGCCGATACCATGACGCTTTTGGCGGCGGTCAGAGAACATTCCTTAAACTTGTCAATGTCCCTGCCGCTTTTCACGCCACAGTAATCCACGGCACGGGCAAGAGCCTCCGTTGTCAGGTTTATGACGAACTCACCGCTGTCTTTTATCAGATGATAAGAGAAACGCTCAGGCCTTACGGATATGTATGTCATGGCAGGTGAAGTACACAGCGTGCCGCACCATGCTACGGTTATTATATTGGGCTTTTGTACAGTTCCGCAGGAAACCATGACAGCCGGCACCGGATAGAGCACGGTTCCGGGCTTCCATACTGCTTTTGCCATTGCCTTTCTCCTTTCACTACAATACTATGAGTACGAAAAATATATTATACTAGAGCCCTGTAATTGTAAATTGGTATTTGTAACAATTTTATCCTCCGCTGAAAAGATAAAAAAGGCAGGGCATTATAAAAGATAAATAAATCGGAAAATGTCAAGCTAAAATTTTCATTGCATGAAACGGAGCAACGAAAGCAGCCTCATATATTAAAAAAGTACTGATAACATATCTGCACAAAAAATGTCCGCAGTGAAATAAATCACTCCGGACAGGTTATATCGGCAATACTCTCGATTATCTTATGCAGGGACTGAGCCACATCCGTGTCGGCGGCTTTATAGTACATTTCCTTTCCCTCTCGCCTTGAAACGATGAGGCCGCTGGCCTTAAGCAGTCTCAGATGATGAGAGACGGCAGGGCTTGTCATGTCTGTCAGTGCCGCAATGTTGATTACGCATTCCTCACAGTGGCACAGCAGCCAGAATATTCTGAGTCTGCTGGGGTCTCCGAGCTGTTTGAGTATGGTTGAGACCATATGCACCCTTTCCTCCGATGGTAAGCTGTTTATTATTTTTTCCTCGTCCTTGCCGTGCTGATGAGGAAGTTCTATGTGTTCGGACATTTTTTATGCCTCCGTATACAAACTTTACTATATTATATAAAATCGCTCGGCATATTTCAATATGATAAACAAGCTTTATTTTATTAAAACCTATTGACAAACCGGGTGTATTAAGCTATATTATATTTAACGATTAAATAATCGTTGAATTGTTTAAGGGAAAGAGGTATATATATGAAAAAGAGCTATAAAATAGAGGTTGACTGCGCAAACTGTGCAAATAAAATGGAGGATGCGGCAAAAAAGACAGAGGGGGTAAAGGATGCCGTTGTGAACTTTATGATGCAGAAAATAAACGTGGAGTTTGAGGAAGGGCACGAGCCTAAAACAGTTATGAAAGAAGTGCTGAAGCAGTGCAGAAAGATAGAAAGCGACTGCGAGATATATTTTTAATACTGTGACAAGAGGGTGGCGCTCAGTGAACAGAAAACAGAAAAGAAACCTGATAAGAATAATTGTTTCGGCAGTGCTGATAATACTGCTTAAATTTGTAAGCTGTGACGGAATATTGAGATTTTTGCTCTATATGGTTCCGTATTTGATAATCGGCTATGACATACTTATAAAGGCCCTCAAGGGCATAAAAAACAGACAGCCCTTTGACGAAAGCCTGCTTATGGCTGTAGCCACCATCGGCGCCATAGCGTTGGCGCTGTACGAAAACGGAGACTATGTTGAGGCCATTGCGGTAATGCTTTTCTATCAGATAGGCGAATGGTTCCAAAGCTATGCAGTGGGCAAAAGCCGCAAAAACATAACAGAGCTTATGGATATACGTCCCGACTATGCCAATATAGAAAAAGAGGACGGACAGCTTGAACAGGTTGACCCCGACGAAGTCGAGACAGGTACAATTATAGTAGTACAGCCCGGTGAAAAGGTACCCATTGACGGCATAGTGACAGAGGGACACACAAGCCTCAATACCGGTGCGCTTACGGGTGAAAGCCTTCCCAGAGAGGCGGGCCCCGGCGATGAGGTAATAAGCGGCTGTATCAATATAAACGGACTTATTAAGCTGAAAACAACTAAGGAATTCGGCGAGTCCACCGTATCAAAAATACTCGACCTAGTGGAGAACGCCAGCTCAAGAAAATCAAAATCCGAGGACTTTATAACAAAATTCGCAAGGATATACACACCTGCGGTTGTTATAGGCGCTCTTGTACTGGCTGTGGTTCCGCCGCTGTATTTAATGCTTGCCACAGGCAGTGCAGCATGGGGCGACTGGATATACAGAGCGCTTACATTCCTTGTAATAAGCTGCCCCTGCGCCCTAGTCATAAGCATTCCGCTGAGCTTTTTTGCAGGCATAGGCGGCGCAAGCAAGCAGGGTATACTTATAAAGGGCTCCAACTATCTTGAAACATTATCTCAGACAAAAACAGTTGTATTTGACAAAACGGGAACCCTTACTCAGGGTGTATTCAAGGTAACTGCCGTACACTCCGAGAATACAGACGATACTGAACTTCTGCATCTGGCGGCCCATGTGGAAAGGTATTCAACCCACCCCATAGCCAATTCGCTTCGTGCGGCATATCCCAACGAAGCCGATGAATGCAGTGTTGAGAATGTGGAGGAAATAGCGGGACACGGCATAAGAGCCGAGGTAAACGGCGACGTGGTATGTGTCGGCAATTCAAAGATGATGGACTCCGTCGGTGCCAAATGGAAGGACTGTGAATGCGCAGGCACAATAATCCATGTGGCTGTAAACGGCGAGTACAGAGGACATATAGTAATATCCGACGTCATAAAGCCAAATTCCAAAGAGGCCGTTGAAAAGCTCAGAAACGCAGGCGTTCGCAAAACCGTTATGCTTACCGGAGACGGCATAAAAACCGCCGAAAGCGTTGCAAAGGAAATAGACATTGACGAGGTATATGCGGAGCTTCTTCCAGCAGATAAGGTCACAAAGGTGGAGGAGCTCCTGGAAAAGAGCAAAAACTCAAAGGATAAGCTGGCCTTTGTGGGAGACGGAATAAATGATGCTCCCGTGCTTTCCAGAGCCGATATAGGCATAGCAATGGGCGCTATGGGCTCAGATGCGGCAATAGAGGCGGCGGATATCGTGCTTATGGACGATGACCCCGTTAAAATATCCAAAGCTATAAAGATTTCCAAAAAATGTATAGGTATAGTCAATCAGAATATATGGATTGCCCTCGGCGTTAAGCTTATATGCCTTGCATTAGGCGCTCTCGGTATAGCCAATATGTGGGCGGCAATATTCGCAGATGTGGGCGTTATGATAATCGCTGTATTGAATGCGGTCAGGGCGCTGTTTGTGGATAAGCTTTGATATTTGAATGATAATAGGCGATAAAGGAGACTGCTTCTGTAAGCAATAACGGAGGCAGTCTTTTTGGCCGTTAAAAATTGAAATGGGACTGCTTAGCTGATATAATATACACATTGACACGATAATAACCGACAGGAAAGGGAAAACAAATGAATCTGCCTGAAGAATATATTGCGCAGATGAAAAATCTGCTTAAGGATGAATATGACGAATATATCGCCTCCTTTGAGGACGAAAGGCTCTACGGCATAAGGGTAAACACACTGAAAATGAATGCGGAGGATTTCGCCGCAAAGGGACTGTATGAGCTTTCGCCCGTAAAGTGGTGCAAAGATGGCTTTTACTATAACGGAGCCAACGTGCGCCCCTCTAAAAGTCCCTATTATCATGCGGGGCTTTACTATCTGCAGGAGCCCAGTGCCATGTCTACGGCTGCGGCGGCTGAAATAATGCCCGGCGAGAGGGTGCTTGACGTATGTGCGGCGCCCGGAGGAAAAAGCACCCAGACAGGGGCGGCGCTCAAGGGCGAGGGCATACTTGTGACCAATGACATCAGTACATCAAGAACAAAGGCACTGCTGAAAAATGTGGAGCTTTTCGGCTTGACCAATGCCGTTGTGCTCAATGAGTCGCCCGACAGGATAGCTGACAGATTTCCTTGCTTTTTTGATAAGGTAATAATAGATGCACCGTGCAGCGGAGAGGGTATGTTCAGAAAGGACCCCGACGTTATAAAGGCTTGGGGCAAAAAGATGACCGATTTTTGCATATCGACCCAGTATGAGATACTGGAGGCCTGCGCAAGGGCGGTATGCGGCGGCGGATATATAATATATTCCACCTGCACCTTCAATCCCGATGAAAACGAAAGGCAGATAGAGGCGTTTTTGGACAGACATACAGAATTTGAGCTGTGCGCTCTGCCGGAAGAAATGGGACTGGAGCACGGCAGACCCGAATGGACGGTCAGCCAAGACGAGAAATTTGCCAAGTGCGGCAGACTATGGCCCCATAAGAACAAGGGCGAGGGTCATTTTGTGGCAAAGATGAGAAAGAACGCCGACGGCGACAGGACAAGCTTTAATGCCCATGAAAACAATAAAATAGACGGCTTTGAATATTTTGAGGAATTTGCAGAGAAAAATATAAAAGGAATAGACTTCGGAGGAGATTTTGAGACCTTCGGCGAAAAGCTTTATATGCTCCCCAAGGGACTGCCGTCCTTTAACGGACTGCGTGTTGTCAGAAACGGCTGGTATCTGGGCGATATAAAGAAAAAACGCTTTGAGCCCTCCCAGGCCTTTGCAATGGGGCTTAAGGGAGAAAATGTAAGGCTTACGGAAAATATTGAGGACTACGACACAGCCGTAAAGTACCTAAAGGGCGAAACTCTGGAGACGTCCCTTGACGAGGACGGCTGGACGCTGGTGACCTTTGACGGGCTCACCCTCGGCTGGGCAAAAAGCCAGAGGGGCAGACTGAAAAACAAATATCTTCCCGGCTGGAAATGGGAATAAGAGGGATTAATATGCCGTTTTTACCTGTAAATAAAAAAGAAATGAAAGAACGGGGCTGGGACAGACCCGACTTTGTATATGTATGCGGGGACGCCTATGTGGACCATTCCTCCTTCGGTGCTGCTATTATATGCAGGGTGCTTGAAAGCCACGGCTATAAGGTATGTATGCTGGCACAGCCCGACTGGCACAGCACCGAGGACTTTATGCGCTTCGGCGAACCGAGGCTGGCTTTCCTTGTGAGTGCGGGAAACATAGATTCAATGGTTAACCACTATACGGTAGCCAAAAAGAAAAGGGCAAAGGACGCATATTCCCCCGGAGGAAAAGCGGGACTGAGACCCGACAGGGCTACAATAGTATACTGCAATAAAATAAGAGAGGCCTATAAAAACGCTCAGATAGTCATAGGCGGAGTAGAGGCAAGTCTTAGGAGACTATCCCACTATGATTATTGGGACAATAAGGTCAGACGATCCATACTGCTGGATTCGGGTGCGGATCTTCTGCTGTACGGCATGGGCGAGCACCAGATAGTTGAGCTGGCTGACGCCCTTAACAGCGGACTTCCTCTCAGTGAGATAACATTTTTGAGAGGCTCTGTCTATAAAACAAGGGATAAGGAGCGCATTGGAGAATGTATATGGCTTCCTACCTATGAGGAAACCGCTTCCGATAAGAAAAAGTATGCCGAAAGCTTTATGCTTCAATACGGAAATACGGACTTTGTTACAGGCAAAACCCTTGCTGAGGAATACCGTGAGGGAATAGTTGTGCAGAACCCGCCGTCGCCGCCGCTTATGCAGGAGGAACTGGACAGCGTGTATGCACTGCCCTATATGAGGACTTATCACCCTATGTATGAAAAGGACGGCGGTGTCCCTGCCATAGAGGAAATAAAATTCAGCCTGTCCGCCAACAGAGGCTGTTTCGGAAACTGCAGCTTCTGTGCCATAGTTTTTCATCAGGGCAGGATAGTCACATCGAGAAGCGACGAATCACTCATTGACGAAGCAAAGCTGATGACTGAGGATAAGGATTTCAAGGGCTATATCCATGATGTGGGCGGCCCTACGGCAAACTTTATGCAGCCTGCCTGCGATAAACAGCTTAAAGCGGGCGCATGCAGGAACAGACAGTGCCTTTTTCCCGAAAAATGCCCGAACCTGCGGGTTGACCACAAAAAATATCTGCGTGTACTCAGAAAGCTGAGAGCTCTGCCAAAGGTCAAGAAGGTATTTATACGCTCGGGTATACGATATGATTATCTAATATACGATAAGGACGAAAGCTTTTTCAATGAGCTTTGCAAGTACCACATAAGCGGACAGCTCAGGGTTGCACCGGAACACGTTTCAGACAGGGTGCTCAGTAAAATGGGAAAGCCGAGCAGAGAGGTCTATGAACGATTTGTAAAGCGCTTTGACGAGATAAATAAAAAGTACGGCCTTGACCAATACTGCGTGCCGTACCTTATGTCAAGCCACCCGGGAAGCGACCTGAAAGCCGCTATAGAGCTGGCGGAATATCTGCGGGACATCGGACACATGCCCGAGCAGGTGCAGGATTTTTATCCGACACCGGGTACGCTTTCCACCTGCATGTACTATACGGAGATTGACCCGAGAGACGGCAAAAAGGTATATGTGCCTAAAAATCCCCATGAAAAGGCCATGCAGAGGGCACTTATGCAGTACAGGGTTCCGTCCAACTATGACCTTGTGAAGGAGGCACTAATAAAGGGCGGCAGAGAGGACCTTATAGGCTATACGCCAAGATGTCTCATAAGACCCGAAAGACCGGGAAATGAAAGGCAGACGGGCAGAGCAGGCAGACAGCCTAAAGCTGTACCCGCAAAGCAGGGCAGTGCAAAGGGCGGAAAAAAGAAAACAATAAGGAATGTGCATAAGAAACAAAATAAATGATGAGATGATAATAGGTTTTTGACAAGGTTGTATTAGCAGACACTTGAACCCTGACGCAATTCATTTGCGGGCAGGGTCAATAAACTGATATTTAATGAAGCTGAGAGCAAAGGTTTTGCAGGAACTTTTGCTCTCAGAGCCGACAACAAGTTGAAATCCCAAAGGATTTCAACTCAGAGTGTCGACAAAGTCGACACTAAGTATAGTCAGTATTTTGCTAAAGCAAAACCGCTTCGCGTCCGCACATCTTTGCGGTACTAGAAAACAGGTTTTCGACTTGTTTAAATTAATGCATGAATGGCTATTCCATCAGCTTTTCAAAAAAACGTATAAGCT
>JAQXNZ010000162.1 GCA_029098265.1 Clostridia bacterium
AATGGCAGATATTAAAGTAATAATATGTATTTTGCTTATGGGCACAAATTTAGACAGCAGGTTAACATCAAGCGAATACTCGCAGAATGTAAGCTGATAAAAAATAAAAAACAGTCCCGTATTTATAATCTGCCGTTTGAAAAAAAGACTTTCCTTGCTTTTTCTTAAAAAAATAGCACCATAGAGTGTGGCAATAATGAAGCCTCCGATAGATATTTCCCAAATCCCTTGGGAAAGGCTAGCCTGCTTCTGAAATTCACTATGGGTATAGAGCCAGGGAAAGGCATAGAAACCCGTCAGCCAGTCAGATGTAAACTCAATAACGATTTCATGCTGTCCCGAAGGAATTTCCACACCGCGGTTAAACAGGTAATTATAATTATCTATCGGTGGACAAAGCCGGCGGTCGATATAAATGCTGGAATGAGAGGGCATTCCGTGAAGGTATAGGATATAGGAATCATCACCCGGGATGGTGATTGTCATCCGATAGCTGGACAGGCCGGAGGTATTCCAAAATCTGTCGTCAAACATATTCCATTGAACCGGAATATGGATTACAGAACTTCCTTTGTCTGAATTTAAAGAAGGGGAAGAACATATATGCTGTTCCGGATAATATTCCCACATGCCGTACAGAAGGTATTTTCCGTCGATGTCCAGCTGCTGCTGGTCGACTGTACATTGAGCATCCTTTACATATATAAGCTTGTCAGAAGCATTTAATTGAATAATGGTAAATACAATACGAGCTGCTATGCACATCAGACTGATGAGGCATAAAGCAAATATGACAAAATCCGTGTTAACTGTTTTATTCTTCATAAAATTCACCCATATCTGCTGTATTACATATTAAATATATTACTTTAGAAATTATAAATCAATAGTATTAGGACAGTTAGAAAAACTGTAGCACTGTTGTAGCGGTGTTGTCATGCTGTTGTTGCTGGCGGGTTGTTATACTAAATATATCATTAATAAATGATATGTAAAAATAGGGAGAAAAAACAGGAAGAAAGGGGTATGAATAATGAGAAAGGTAATGTACTGCGGTACACTCTTTGACGGAGTTACCGGTAAAACGGAGAAAAACCGAGTCATTATTATTGATGAGAACAAGATTACAGGCGTAATCGGAAAAGAAGAGTATCAGCAGCAGCCTGACGATGAAATCATTGACTGCACGGATAAATTTGTTATGCCCGGACTTATCGACATGCATGTACATCTTGGATTCGGCGGAGGAGCATCTCTTGTAGAATTGGCAGAGCCTTCTGAGTTGGTTACTCTTAAGGCAATAAAAAATGCTCAGGACAATCTTATGGGAGGTTTCACAACTGTACGCGATGCAGGTTTCCCTTCGCTCAGAGGCTGTCAGGCAGTTCGTGATGCAATTAATGCCGGCATTGCATGGGGTCCCAGAGTCTACACAAGCGGAATGTACATAACACAGACAGGAGGACATCTGGCAACAACTTATCCTCAGGAAAGCTTCGGGCAGCAGACATTTAAACCGGTTAACACAGCCGATAGTCCCGATGAGGTTCGTACAGCCTGCAGAGCAATGCTGAAATACGGCGTTGACCAGCTCAAAATCATGGTTACCGGCGGTGTGCTGAGCAACAGCGGCGGCGTCGGAGAACAGAACATGAGTTATGAAGAAATCGTTGCAGCGGTTGAAGTAGGAAAAATGCATAATCGAGTTGTTTCCTGTCACGCTCATGGAACGGCAGGTATACTTGCGGCAGCGAAGGCCGGAATCACAAGTATTGAGCATTGTACAATGGTAGATGACGAGTGCATCGATTATATGCTTAAGAATAATGTTGTAGCTGTTCCTACACTGATTGTACTTCATGTACTTGCAGACGGACTCAGCAAGGGTGTAGCTAAATCAGCCGTAGACAAAGCTGCATTCCTTCTTCCAAAGCATTCCGACAATATTGGAAATGCTTACAGACGAGGAGTAAGATGTGTATTCGGCACAGATACAGGAACACCTCTCGGACTTCACGGATATCAGCACAGAGAGTTCCTTTACATGGTTGAAGCGGGTATCACACCGGAGGATACACTCCTTGCCGCAACAAGATATGCAGCCGAATTATTAAAATGGGAAGATAAAGTAGGTACAATTGAGGTAGGGAAAATGGCAGATATAGTTGCTGTTGACGGAAATCCTCTCGCAAATATGTCTGTAATGACTCGTGACAATATTAAATTAGTTGTTAAAGACGGTACTGTTTATAAAAATGAACTGAAATAACAGGAGGTGAACGGTATGGAAACAACAAAAAAATCAAAGTTCCATTACGGGTTTGTAATAGTCCTCGGTGGATTTATCATCATGGCACTGCTTCACTCGATGCTGCAGACTTGCTTCAGCCTGTTCCTTGTTCCGGTAACGGAAGGCATGGGCGTAACGAGAACACAGTTTAGCTTATGTACCAGTGTTGTGGCTATCGTAACGATGTTCGTTTCGCCTAAAATGGGTAAATTGCTTGGCAAGAAAAATACGCGTACTATTTTTACGTTATGCGTTGCCGGCATGGGTTTGTCTTATGCAACATATTCATTTGCTACAGAAATCTGGCATATGTACATAAGTGCGGCATTGGTAGGAGCTTTCTCCTGCGGTGCAGTTGTTATGCCTGTATCAATCATTATTTCAAACTGGTTTGAAAAGGGCAGAGGTACTGCTATGAGTATTGCTCTTGCAGGCTCAGGTCTCGGTGGAACAGTTATCACACCTATATTAAACAACCTTATTGCTTCACAGGGTTACAGCAGAGCATTCCTTATCTTCGGTATTCTTATGGTTGTAATCGAAGTTCCTATCGCATTCTTTGTTATGCGTCCGAGCCCTGCGGACATGGGCCTTGAACCTTTTGGCCACAATTCGGTAGATAAAGCTTCATCGGGCAAAAAGAAAGAAACCGTTGAAGTTAATGTAACATTAGCAGAACTGAAAAAACAGCCATTCTTCTACATTTATTTACTTGGTATTTTTGCAATGTGCGTATGCGGTTACGGTAGCCTTGGACAGTTATCCGCAGCCCTTACAGATTCATACGGTGCAACTTTCTCTGCTGCAATCGTTTCATTCTTCCTGCTTGTTCTTACACCTGCTAAAATATCACTCGGCTGGATATATGACAAGTTTGGTTCAAAAATAGGTACAATCTATGTAATGGCTGTATATGGAATTGCATTCCTGCTCTTAGCCTTTGTAACAGACAACCCCATGGTTATGTATGCTATGGCTGTATGCTTCTCAATCGGTATCAGCAGCGGCACAGTATCACCTTCGGTTGTTACAGCAGCAACATTCGGTTCAAAGGATTACGGCGCAATTTTCGGATTTGTTAACTTCTTCTCGATGGCAGCTATGGTTGTCGGTAGTCCTGCTATCGCAGCAGTTTATGATTTCGCGGGATCTTATAAGTTTGCATGGATTACATGCTTCGTTTTAAGTATACTTTCAATCATCTGCCTTGTATATGCCGATATGCGTTGCAAAAAAGTATTTGCTGATCGTATAGAAGTAAAATAAGCATAAAGATTCAGCTATGAATTATTCCTCTTAGGAAGGGCTGTGCACCGGTCGGTGCCAGCCCCTTTTTGTGTAACCTATAGGTTTTTTGTAATTTATTATTTTCTATTTAATATCAAACCTTCCCATGTAGCTTTCTGTACAGAGTTGGCCGGCTTATTCCAAGCTTTTCGGCGGCCAGCGTCTTATTTCCTTCGCATTCCTCCAGTACTTTAAGTATCACTGCCATTTCCTGCCTTTTAAGCGGTTCATCGCTTGGTGTGACTGTGGGCTTTACGGCCTCGCATATCTGGCCTGAAATTGTTATTCCCATTGCCTCCCTTACCGTCTTGACGTCTACATCCTTACGCAGAGACACAACTACAAGCCTTTCTATGATATTGGCCAGCTCCCTCAGGTTTCCGGGCCAGTCATAGGCATGGAGCAATTCCATGGCATCAGGCTTGATGTTTATCATCGGACGCTTCATTTTTGTACATTCTTTAAGGAGAAAATGACGAATAAGCATGTCCAAATCCGATTTTCTGTCCCGGAGAGGGGGAAGCTCTATGGCAAGCACATTGAGCCTGTAGTAGAAATCCTCTCTGAATTGTCCGGATTTGACCATTTCGTACAGATTCTTATTTGTAGCGGCAATTATCCTTACGTTGACGGGTATAATTTTTTCATCACCGAGGCGCATTATTCTGCGTTCTTCCAGCACACGAAGAAGCCTTGACTGTATGGAAAGGTCAATTTCTCCTATCTCGTCTAGAAATATGGTGCCGTTGTGGGCAAGCTCGAACAGTCCTGTTTTACCGCCTTTTCTCGCACCCGTAAAAGCGCCTTCCTTGTATCCGAATAATTCGCTTTCCAAAAGAGACGGCGGTATGGCGGCACAGTTGACAGCCACAAAGGGTCCGTTTGTTCTCGGGCTGTAGTTATGTATGCTTTGGGCAAAAAGCTCTTTGCCTGTGCCCGACTCGCCCGTAATTAGAACGGTTGAGTCTACGCCGCTGTAGCGCTTTGCCATTATTATCTTTTCCTTTAAAACCGATGAATTTCCGATTATATCATCAAAGGTATGAGGAGCGACAAAGCCCTGCTTTGACAGCTGGCTTCTTATACTTTGCTCCATACCCTGGACGTCCTTTACCCTCTGCAATTTGAGCACGGCGCCCGACACGTTTCCGCTGCTGTGTACGGGATAAATGGATGATATATATTTAATCCCCTTGTATTCCTGAAGGAAATTGAGCATGGCTTCATCTCTGTCTATAGAAGACTTTACCAAAGAGGCCCATTCGTCGGGTACGGCATTGCCTGTTCCGCCGATGGAATCTATCTCTCCGAAAATTGCGGCGGCGGACTGATTTATAAGACGTACGCTTCCGGCATCGCCAAACATTACAAGACCTTCTTCGATAATGTTGAATACCGTATTCATTTCCTCGTTCTGTTTGTTTTTTATCTCCAGCTGGTCTACTATTTTTACGGCCTCAGCAATGGCAAAGGATATTTCATCGGTACTGGTATTTAGTATTATCCTCTCCAGACCCTCCTGCTTGGCGTACCTTGTTTCATCATAGCCGCCGACCAATACCCTTATGCCGTCCCTTTTTGCGTTTACTGCGGCGGCGGCATAGTCCTCGGCGGAGTTTACCTCGTAGTATTTAATTTCGGAGCTTAGAGCACATTCTATCTCCTTTGCCGCCTCCAGCAGTGATTTTGTTCCAGATAAGCCGACTGTACCGTACTGCTTTTGGGCAGTAACCAGCTTGCACAGCAGATTGCCTATAGAAAAGGGTATCTCTACTATCGGAATTGAAATATTCGCAGACCTGAGCTTTGGTATGTATCCGGCTCTGGAAATCAAAACCTGGGTTCCGTTTTCTATCAATGTTTTTGCTTTGGACAAACCGTCCTCGTAATCCACAACCTTAACGACGTCTATCATGCCGTCAGGGTAGTTTTTGCCCGCCGATAAAGCCGCATAGTATGTTGAATCCAATTCTAATATTATTCCTATTTTCGACATGACATCCTCCTTAATCCTGTTATATGTAATATTGTAAAATTATTTTACACTTTACGCAACATAATTTTACATATAACAAAAATTTTAATTATAATATGCCTATTTTACACATTTTTCAGCTAAAATAATTTTGGCACACTTTTTGCTGATAATATAAGTTAAATAAAATAATCGGCATTTTTCAGCCGAATATTATCGAAAACGGAGGTGCAGTAAAAAGGCAGTTTAACAATTGTACCGAGCATAAATAATTGACATCTGAGTTTAACTTAAATTAAGAATGAATATGCAAATCAGGTAAGAAGGGAGGATAAATAATTGAAATATTTCAGTAAACTTCTGGATGGAATTCAAAAGGTATATAAATTTCTGATAATTGTAGCAATGGCGATTTTTACGGTTGTCATTATATTATCGGTTATTTGGAGATATGCTTTGGGAAACCCCATAACATGGTCGGAACAGCTTTGCAGATTTATGTTTGTCTGGGCGATTATGCTGGGTATTCCGATATATTACAGGGAGGGACTGGCAACATATCTGGATTTGCTTGTTGAGAAATTCCCCGAGGGAATCAAAAATACAGTGAGCATAATAATGGACATACTTGTCGGACTTTTCGGAGCTTTTTACGGATATTCAAGCCTGCTGTATATAATGCAGGCAGGTGCTACAAAGTTCCAGGGTCTCGGCCTTCCCAGCGGCTTTGTATATGCCTCTGAGCTTGCGTGCAGTATTTTCCTTGTATTATGTGCAATTGAATCAATCCTGAAAAAGATAATCTCATTCAACAAAAGTGAAACAGGAAAAGGGGGAAGCAATAAATGATACCTATATTAATCGGCTCATTCTTTGTACTTCTTGTGCTGGGAATGCCTATTGCCTTTGTTATGGGTGCATCGGCCAGCCTTGCATTCCTGTATGAAGGTATTTCGCCGGTTGTACTTGCTCAAAGAACATTTACAGCGACAAACTCATTCGCACTTCTTGCGATACCGCTGTTCATGCTTGCCGGCAACCTTATGGAAAAAACGGATATAACAAAAAATCTTATTAACTTTTGTGACACGCTTGTCGGACATATACGCGGAGGACTTGCCCATACAACCTGTCTTACCGGTATGGTATTCGCAGCTATGTGCGGCTCAAACAACGCATCTGCGGCGGCCATCGGTTCCATGATGATACCCGCCTTAAAGGAGGACGGCTATGATACACCCTTTGCGGTTTCGCTTGTAGCGGCGGCAGGTAACCTGGGACCTATTATTCCTCCCAGTATCATTATGATTATTTATGCCAGCGCCACAAACCTTCCCATTAAGGACATGTTTATGGCCGGTGTAATTCCCGGTATCCTTATGGGCGTCGGATTTATGTTCTACAGCTACTACTATGCAAGAAAGCTTGGCATGAAGAGAAAGGCAAGAGCCGCCTTTAAAGAGATATGGAGTGCATTCAAGAAAGCTTTCTTTGCGCTGCTTACACCCGTAATTATACTTGTCGGTATTGCTTCAGGTGTATTCACAGCTTCGGAATCGGGCGCAGTTGCCGTTCTTTACTGCATAATTTACGGCTTTGCAACCAAAAAGCTTAATATCAGAGAGCTTATAGACAGTATGTACCAGGCCGCAATATCAACACTCGGCCCTATGATAGTAATATGCTTTGCATCGGCATTTGCATATCTGCTCAGCTACTGTATGACAAGGATTCTCATACCACAGGCATTGGCAACGGCTGTGCCCAACCTTGTAAATCTCTTTGTCGGAAATGTTAAGGGAAGTACCCTTGCCTATATGATATCGGTACATGAAATGATGGGTATAGCCGTTGCTGAGGCGAACAAGGCATACAGGTATATAGAGGTATATGTTATTACGGCACTTATATACTGGGGACTTTGCTTCGTACTGGAGCAGATATTTAAAAAGGTTGAAATAAGACAGAACAGATATAAAGTGAGGACATGAACATGATAAGACTGACAGACGTACATAAAAAATTCGGCTCTCTTGAGGTTCTCAAAGGCATAGATCTGGAGGTCGGCGAGGGCGAGGTTGTCACGGTGCTGGGAGCCAGCGGCTCGGGAAAGACGACAATGCTTCGGTGCATAAATTTTCTTGAAAAGGCCGATAAAGGCACCCTTGAAATAGACGGAACTAAAATAGATATGCCGAGCGCCGGAAAAAAGGATATATTAAACGTCAGAAGGCAGACGGCAATGGTTTTTCAGCATTATAATCTGTTTGCCAACAAGACTGTGCTTGAAAATGTGACACAGGGACTTATTACCGTTCAGAAAATACCGGCTAAAGAAGCTGTACAGAAGGGTGAGTTTTATCTTGAAAAGGTAGGACTTGCCGACAAAAGGGACAGCTTTCCCATCCAGCTTTCCGGTGGACAGCAGCAGAGAGTAGGCATTGCCAGAGCACTTGCACTCAACCCCAAGGTTATACTTATGGACGAGCCCACTTCGGCCCTTGACCCGGAGCTGGTCGGCGAGGTGCTTAACGTAATAAGAAAGGTAGCCGAAGAAAAGAGAACGATGATAGTAGTTACCCATGAAATGGCATTTGCCAGAGAGGTATCCGACAAGGTCGTATTTATGGACAGCGGAGTTGTGCTTGAAAGCGGCGTACCAGAGGATATATTCACCAATCCAAAGGAGGAGCGCACAAAGCAGTTCCTTCAGAGGTATCTGAAGTAAGGAGGCTGAAATATGAGAATAATTGAGTCGGCGGAGGTTTTTGAGAGACTTCCGATGAAAAAGTGTATAGAGGTAATGAAGGAAGCCTTTGAAAAGCTTGAGAGGGGACAGTGTGTCCAGCCTCCCAGAACAATACATGACCTTGACGGAAACAATCTTTTCGGATTTATGCCCGCCTATCTGGGCGATTGCTTCGGAGCAAAGGTCATAAACGCCTGCCACTCCAACGTGGGAACGGAATATCCTTCACATATAGGCTATGTTATGATATTCGAGACGGAGCATGGTACAGTTAAGGGCATGGTAGAGGCAGGAAGCATAACACGTATAAGAACAGGAGCAGTCAGCGGCATGGCTACAGACCTGCTGGCGAGAAAGGACGCCTCGAAGCTGGCTGTAATAGGAGCAGGAGCCCAGGGCCGCTCGCATCTTGAGGCATGTATGTGCGTAAGGGATATAAAAGAGGTCAGTGTATACGACATATCAAAGGCCGGTGCCGAAAAATACGCCGAAGAAATGAAAGCTCAGTTCGGCGTTTCGGTAAGGATATGCGAAAGCGTCGAGGAAGCGGTTAAGGATGCGGACATTATATGCACGGTAACACCAAGCAAGGAAGCCTATCTGAAAGCCGAATGGGTAAAGAAGGGCGCTCATATAAATGCGGTAGGAACCTTTACACCAACCACCAGAGAGGTTACCTCAGAGCTGATAGCGGCTTCAAAGCTCTATGCGGACTATGTTGACTCCATGAAGAAGGAGAGCGGTGAGTATCTTGTTCCGCTTAAGGAGGGACTCATCACCGAGGAGCATATAAAGGGCTCTATAGGTCAGGTGCTGATAGGAGAGGCTCCGGGCCGCGAAAGCGATGACGAGATAACGCTTTTTGACGCTCTCGGACTGGCTGTGGAGGATGTGGCTGCGGCAGCCTATGTGCTGAATTAAATATAGAAATATAAGATGCACCAAAGCAAAGTGTTTTTACTAAAGAATTATATTCTGAGAAAGCATCGTTATAATTTTGAAAAATCCGGCTATGCATATGAAACTTGGGGGCGGACGAATCTTAGGGCTGGCAGCTTAGCCGATCGGGAGTATCCCAAAGATTGTGTAAACCTCTAAACTGATGTAAGATAAAATTACTAGGTTTGGAGGTTTATTTTATGGCAAGGAAAAAAGATTCACCACAAAAGGCAGCACTTAGAGAAATGATGAGTACGTATCTGAAGGAGAATAATGTAAAGGTCAAGGATGGTACGGATGTGAATTCTATCATGCGGGACATGATGTCTGTTATTC
>JAQXNZ010000163.1 GCA_029098265.1 Clostridia bacterium
TTCCGTAATTCCTGCGGCGGCCTTGTCGCAGTCGGCCTGATTACGGCTGGAAACCACCGCAACAGCGCCTGCCTCCACAAGTCCTCTGGCAATACCTTCGCCGAGACCCTTGCTTCCGCCTATTACAAGAGCGTTCTTGCCTTTAAGTGAAAACATATCCATAACACCCATATAAAAATCCTCCTTTTTGTTAAAATCGTTACAATCAGTATACCATAACCGAGCGGCTGTGTACACATTTTATTGATTTTAACTGTTATAAGAGCAAATTTTATGCCAAAATGATAAGCGCCCGAATTATTTGGAAATACAGGCGCTTATAATAAGTCCGTCTTGTTTTAAAAACACATATACGTTGTCTTTTCAAAACACAGGTTGCCTAATCACGACATGGAAAATACATATTCATCGGTAATTAAATATGTCGGTGACGAAATGGTCACACTGTGGTAGTCCGTCAGCTTATCAAGTCCGTCCCTTTGGAAAACAACCTTCCATTCGCTGCCGTTGTTCTCGGTACAGCTGCCGCCGCCTCCGGCGCCCTTTCCATTGATGTTATGGAAGTTCGCTCCGCCGAAGATAACATTGTCCTGCTTGGGTACGGCGGTGAACTCAATGCCTATGCTTACCTCCCGGTCACGGCTGCCGGCGAAGTCATCAATTATTTCGGGGCCTGCCGCCATGTTTGTTATTTCCAGGTCGGCATATTTCAGGCTGACTTTTTCGGGGAAATCTATTGTTCCGTCCTTGTTTACCTTAAAATCTATGACTGCTTCTTCACCGTTTAGCACCTCTACAATGGGCACATGAAGCTCCGCCGCTGCCTTTTCCTCATCGGTAAAGCCACAGTCCGACAGGTCGAAGTAAAACTCCGTTCCGTCGCCGCCGTCATAGTCTGCCGCTATGGTCTGTCCGCCTATGGTCAGATAGGGCAAAGTTCTGCTGCCGTCATCATTGTACTGTATAAAGCCGTAAACCTGCGAAAACTCGCTGTAGTTGAGTGAATACAGCTTGACATTCAGCACATCATTATCCCAGCGAGGTACTGCTGTCAGGGAAATATTGTTGTGAATATCCGTCGGTCCTATATCGTCCACGCTGTCAAAGGTCTCTATGGGCTTGAGCTTTATATCAAAGGACAGGTCTCCGACGGTCAGCGTAATGGGCAGGTCAGCGCCGTATTGCTTTATCACATCGGGAATGTATTCTACATGGGCGCTGTAATTCATTTCTGTGGCACTGCCGCCGCTGTAATATTCGGGTGTATAGTCCTCGCCTGCGATATTAAGCGTTGCTTCGGCTCCGTAGGTTATACCCCACCTATTGTCTTTATCCATAATTTTGATATAGTCCGAAACTCCGTTTTCATCTAACACAAGCTGCATGGCATCGGCATCCTTGGGCAGGCTGATTTCTCTGCTTTCATCCTCGATGCGGTAATCCTTTCCCTGCTCCTCCATCATTTTGTTGAAATCGGAGGCAGAGACTGTATATTTCATGTTTTCCTCGGTAAGAAAGTCCAATGTCACCTTGTAAACCACGTCCACATTATAGGCGTCCACATAGGCGTTTTGAAGCGTTACAGTCACCTTGCCGTTGGTTTTGGTCATGGGGTCTTGGTCCATGGAATACAAAACACCCACATAGGGCTTTACTGAGTCAGTCTGTTCCTCTATGGTTTGTCCGGGTATAAAAGTAAACAGCCTTCTTATTGCCGCCTGCACCGAGTCCGAGGTGCTGAGTGCCGACCCTGCGATTATTATAAATATCGCCGCTGCCGCCGCCCGTTTTTTCCATAGGACAGGCCTTTTTGCGGGGCTGTCGGCTTCCTCTATATATTCGGGGTCAATGTCTCCGAGCTTTCTGAAAAATTCCTCACGGTTCATATTTCGATGCCCTCCTTTTCCAAATGTACTCTAAGAGCGTTTCTTGTTCTGAAAAGGGATGACTTTACCTTGCTTTCGGAAACACCGTACCGTTTCGCAATGTCTGCTATGGAGTCGGCATACCAGTACCGTCTGACAAAATATATGCGGCTCTCCTTTTTAAGCCCTG
>JAQXNZ010000164.1 GCA_029098265.1 Clostridia bacterium
GGCTTCATAATGTAGACAAACTGATTTTTTGAGCGGAAAGGTTTGGAAAACGAAGGGTTTTCCAAGTTTAATCCGCAGAAGTACAAACCGCGTGAAAGTCGCGGCGCGAAGCGTTCCCAAAGGGAATTTGAGAACCTGCCACGGAGACCGCGCACATATCAGCGGCATAACCGCCGACCGCAAGCGGTCGCTTTGCAAGCAAAGTGATAACGGCCGAGGAGAATGGCGTGTTTCAAGGCTTTTCATGATTTTTGAAAAGCCGATGGAATAGCCATTCATGCATTAATTTAAACAAGTCGAAAACTAGTTTTCGACTTAGTGTCGACTTTGTCGACACTCAATAGCCATAAGATAAATTTTCTTACGGCTGTAGATGTTTTCTTATTCTCTTTTATCTCCGAAAAAGAACAGTGCCACCGTTCCCGGGCCTGTGTGGGCGCCGATGACCGTGCCAATGTTGTTTATCATAACACCGCCGTCAATATTCGGGAATTTTTCTTCGATTGCCGAAGCGACCTTTTTGGCATCGTCTATGCAGTCGGACTGGCACATGAAACATTTTCCGCTGTATTCATGTCCGTTTTCGGCAAGCTCCTCCATGCGGCGTACAATTTCGGACATGGCTTTTTTCTTGCCTCGGCATTTCATTACGGGCGTCAGCTTTCCTTCGCCGTTTACGTTAAGCAGGGGACATATATTTAGCAGTCCGCCGAGAACGGCAGATGTCTTTGATATGCGTCCGCCCCTGTAGTAGGCCGTAAGGTCGGAGGAGAAAAACCAGTGATGTACATACAGCTTCTTTTCCTCTATCAGAGCCGCCGCTTCTTCAGCACCAATACCGCTGTCACGCAGGTCTGCGGCATAGTCCGTCAGCAGACCGTAGCCCGAGGATGCCGCCAGAGAGTCAATGATGATAATTTTTCTTTCGGGATATTTTGCCCTCAGCTCCTCCGCAGCAGTGATGCATGAGCCGTAGGTGCCCGATATTCCCGATGAAAGCGTAAGGTGAACTATGTCACTGCCGCTCTCCAGTATGGGAGTGAAGGCTTCAATATAGCCCGATACATTTACCTGTGAGGTGGTGGGGCAGGCGCCGTTTTTCATGCGGCTGTAAAATTCGTCTATGGGCATGGTCTGTCCCAGGTCATCGGGGTATTCCTTCCCGTCCATAGTGTAATGAAAGCAAACATAGGGTATGTCCCTTTTTTCAAAATACTCCTTCGGCATATCTGCCGTTGAACAGCAAGTAAGTGTGAAACTGCGCATCTTATCCCTCCGATTTTTTAAAGTACCGCTGTTATTAATACATATATAATTATTATGACTATGAACTGCCAATTGATAATTCTTTCTTCATAAATTTTTTGCGGCGCATAGTCAAATACAGTTTCGTCCTCAATCTCAAATTCTTTTTTCGGCTTCGGCAGCAGACTGAATAAAGGCTTGCCCCGTCCGTTTTTTCGTCCCATCATCGATACGATGTATATTATTATGGGCAGAGATATGAGGGACATAAGTATATAGGGGCCGAGAAGCTGTGCCGCCGCTTCGTATATGTCCATTGCGGCTTCCTCTGAGGCAGAGGTGTCGGTCAGTGACATCATCAGCTGTGAAAAGTTGAGCAGAAAATGCGTCAGCATTCCCGGAAATACTGATTTTGTGCGGTACACCACATAGCACAGAAGCGCACCCATCACAAGGGTGTACAGCAAACGCTGGGGGTCAAAATGGGCTATGGCAAATATCAGTCCGCCCATAATGCAGGCTTTTTTGAGAGAGAGATTTTTAAAGCCCGAAAAGACAGCACCTCTGAATATCATTTCTTCAAAAAACGCAGGAATGACACATAGAGTCAGTACGCTTATAAAAAGCGAGGTGTCCCCGGCGGCTATGAGAGTGTCTGCGGCTGTGTTCGGAAAAATCAGAGCCATTATCAGCGACAGCAGGCTAATTACGGGCCCTATGGCATAGGCCAGTACAGCCGCCAGAAGCATGTCCATAAGGGCGGGCTTATTCAAGGAATATGTATCCCTCATGCTTTCACCCGACATGAGTTTTCCGATAAATATTACTGGTATGAAAATCGCCAGCTGACCGATGATGTTGAACACAAATACATCAATGATGTTAATGTCAAAGACATGAAGCATAAGAAACGAGACAGCCACGTTCACCACTGTGTATATTATGAAAAAAGTGTAGGTTTTTGCCGTTTTGCTCAATTTAAAAACTCCCTCAAAGTGTTCGCACAATTATAATCAAGAAAATTATACTATAAAATTCTACGGTGTCAATAACGTAGTTTTAAAAACCACATTAAAAAATTCGACACATTTCTTACGGGTTTCTTAAGATGCCTATACTATTTCAAATCAAGTATACCAAATTTTTTGAGGGGGGATTGACTTACTATATCTGGCAGTATATTATAATATTACAAAATACTACAATGTAGTATTTTAGTAAATGAAAAGGAAGGACGATGATATGGTTTTCAAAAAAAGACTTTCGGATTCGGAAACAATAATTTTAAAGGTGCTTTGGGAGGCAGAGGAACCGTTGTCTATAGCGCAGATAACAGAACTGCTTCAAAAAAAGAATGTCAACTGGGCATATACGACAGTTGCGACTTTTTTGAAACGAATGGAAAATAAGGAACTGGTCAGCGCAAAAAAGGTAGGACGTTCCTACTACTACAAGCCGGAAGTAAAGGAGGGTGAGACAGTAACAGGTGCGGTAAAATATGTCGATAAATATTTTAAAGGATCACTGAATGAATTCCTTGCGGCTTTTACCAAGGAGAAGGGCTTAACGGCGGAAGAAATAAAAGAACTTAAGGAATGGGTTGAGGAGCTTGATAACGATACTGAATAAGATTTTTATGCTTACGGTGCTTATGTCAATAGCAGGGAGTATTGTAAGCCTGCCTGTGCTTGTGGCTAAAGAAATCATATATAAACATACATCGACAGATTTTGTGCTGCTTGTGTACAAACTGGCAATGGTGAGCTTTATATTACCTATGTACATATTGATAAGCATAGATAACATTATAATGGATTTTGTTCTATATGATCCGGTCGTTATCGTACAATCCGGTTCCTTTAAAGAGTCAGCCTACAGCTTTTTGGAGAGAATTAATTTTGCCGAAAATATTACTGCTGTATGGTTCATCGGTCTGATTGTTTATCTTGGAGTACATTTGCTGGCATATTTGCAGATAAGATGTTATATAAAAAACAGCTATGAGGGGCACAGCGATAAGGTATGGCAAGATGAATTTGAACGAATATGCATGGAAAGAAATATAAATAAAGGGAAAATAAAACTGTTATTCTGTACGGAAACAGGCCAGCCATGCATAGTGGGAATGTTTAAAAATGCGGTATTGATACCTGAGTATTTAAAGGACAGCCTGAGCAAAGAGGATATAAGCATAATATTGACACATGAGCTTATCCATGCTCAAAAGAATGATGTGCTGACGAAGGTTTTGACATTTGTACTCAGCAGTTTGAACTGGTTCAATCCGCTTCTTCATATTCTTAAACGGGAAATGTATGACTGGATAGAATGCAGCTGTGATGAAGCGGTTGTATCAGGGTATGACATAAAACGGAGAGTGAAATATGCAAAGCTGTTGGTCAGACTGAATGAGGAGCAGTATAAAGCCGGTATATGTGTTTCAGCTGCTTTTTTCAATGAGAGTAAAAATTTAAAAAGTATGAAAAGGAGAATAGAGAGAATTATGAAAAAGGAAAATAAAACAAAGATAACAGTAAAAGTAATTACATTAGCCGGAATAATCGGAACATCATTATGTGCAACAGCACTGGCAAAGGAAGCTGACTGGGCTGTTGAATCGGTTTTCTCAAACAGCGTTGCAGTAATGAGCGAAAGTGATCACAAAGCTACATATTTGGAAGATACAGAAGATTATATTGATGAAGCATATATTTATTTTGATTTTGATGAAGAAAGCCTTATAAATGCCGTTGAATATAAGCCGAATGAAAACGCAGACTGTGACATTGTCTACGAAGACGGAACAATAGAGGGAGCTGTTATGGGAGAAACACCAATTGAGCCACAGCATGTACACACATATAAAAATGTGAATATAAAGGAGCATGTGAAAAACAGTGATGGCTCTTGTGTTGTAACAACCTATGCAGGAAAAGTATGTACAAGCTGTGGAAAAGAAATAATAGGAGACGTTATTTCTGAGACTAGCTATAAAAAATGTCCTCACTAATTAGAGATAGTTTAAGCTTTAAAAGCTTTTTCTATAAAACTTATTTGAAAGAGAGGTGAATTAAAAATTTTTGAATTTGGAGGTGATACGAAGATAAAAGAAGTGGATGATTATATAGAAAAATACCTTAATTAAATTAAAGAAATTTTCTTGGCGGAAAGAGTCAGTAATCTAAAAAAGGTATTCTATATAATTATATCCGAAAATAATGAAATTACAAATAGGTTTAACAAGAAAAAACAGGAGGATGTAATTATGAAAAAGAAGATAAGAATAACAATTGCTATAGGAATGGCATTCACAATGCTTATGGGAAGTGTAACTGCTTTTGCAGCAGAAAAAGGAACTAAACCTGTTATATCAGTTGAAAAGATATCTAGAGATGATTACTTGAAAAACTATGCAGAAGAATACGGAGTAACCATTGAAGTGGCTGATAAATTAGATAAAGCTGAAACAGAAAGAAGCTTGGAGATAGAACAGTCTAAAATTAGCTTAAAAAGAGATATTAATTCATCTGCTGTAACTTTAAGAGCAACAGATTATGTTATTTACAAGGCGAAATGGAGCGAAGGAAAGGGTAGCTTTAAATCAAACTTTGAGGGTAGTATCCATGCGAAAGTTCAGGTTTACAATGTATCTGGATATGGACAATATCAGATAGTAACTAATATAATTAATAAAACGGCTTCTTTAACAGGCTCAGGCTCATGCTCAATTGAAGATAAAATAATTACAGCAGAGATTAAAGATGGTCGTGATGGATACAGCAATGATATCGTATTTATGTTCTCTGGAACATTAGTACATAAATTTACATCTACTGTTAGTAGTTCTCTTAAAGCTGATATACAAGGAGCAGGCTTTGATTTTACTACGTCAAATTCGTCTACTTCTTATGCAAGAAAAGTAGTAGACTACAAAGAAACCATCAATTCCAACTCAGTTTTAGCATAAGTTAAAAATATAAATGGAGAGATAATTTATCTCTCCATTTAATTCAAAGTATGACAATAATGTTGAGAAGTCATAAAAATCTTTTATGATAACATGAAGAATTGGAGTGATAAAAATAGAATATAAAACTAAGATATATAGAGCATTTGTAATAATTTTAATAGCTATTTCTATAATAGAGGCCACATATATATATTTACTTAAAAGAGAAATGGAGAATACATTATCAAGAGCAGTATATTATGGAAATTCAGAAAATATTGAAGTCAATTTTACTATATCTAAAGATTTTTACGAGTACAAAAATGAATTGGCGGCTAGAAATCTTGATATTACAAATAAGAGTATTGATTCAGTGAATAACGGAGATATATTTATATGGGGAGAGGTAAGGCTATTTTCATCTACGGAAATAGAAACTTTCGATGAATGCGGAATATCAATAAATAACGGAAACGAAGGATTATATACAGAGTTAATTAGAATTAAATCAGAAGGGCCGATAGAAGTACTGTTTTTTTCTTATGAAGGATTTAATATACGGTCTACTAATAAGTTTGAGGAGTGTTTAGTAATATTAGATGGGAACAAATATAAAGTTGAACTAATGCAAATGGAATAAAAGCCCAATATGTTTTTGATAGCTTTATTCACGAAATGACCAATAAACTGAAAACGAATCCTGCCCCCAAAGTTTCAAGGGAACTTTGGGGGCAGGTTCCATAATCAAGCGGAAATCCCACAAGGATTTTCGCTTAGCGTGCTCCGCACGCTCAATCATCCGGTATATCCTCCACCGACTCATCATCGTCCACATACCAGATATCATCGTCATCATCGGGAAAATCGGGCGAGCCGTGGGGATATTTTTCTCTGTATTTTCTGTTGACAGCCTCGGAAACAAACAGCTTTATAGAGGCCACAACGGGCACGCTTATGAACATTCCCAGTGCTCCGCCGGTATAGGCGCCTATGGCGATGGCAAAAAGCACCTGCAGGGGTGTAAGACCTGTGGGCTCTCCCAGCAGTCTGGGGCATATAAGATAGTTGTCTATCTGCTGAATGGCGACTATGTATATGAGCAGCCATATTGCCTTGATGGGGTCAACGAGCATAACTATAAATACTGCAGGTATGGTGCCGATAAAGGGACCGACATAGGGTATCATGTTCGTAATGCCTATAACGACGCTTATTACAAGGGCGTATGGAATCCTCAGTATTACCATGCCGATAAAGCACATAACGCCCAGCACTATGGCGTCAAGGAGCTTGCCAAGAACAAAGTTCTGGAATATTATGTTCACCCTCTGCATGTTCTGTATGAAACGCTCGGCTTTGCCCTCCTCAAAGGCGGCCAGACAGAATTTTTTGCAGCCGGCGGCTATATCTTCTTTTGTGGAAAGCATGTAGAAGCTGATTATTATGCCGATGATGAAGTTAATCAAAGTCATAACTATACTGACCGTTCCGCTTATGAGGTCGCTGAATTTCTCTCCGTTGAAATTCTCACGGATAAGGTCGGGCAGATTGTTGAGCCTCTGCTGAATGGGAGCGGCTACTGCGTTTACGGAATGTATAACGGTCTCTTTGGTTTCCGCATCAAGTCCTGAAAGGTGGTCGGGCAGGCTTGCAAGAAGGTTCTCCATGTTTTCGGGCAGGGCAACGATAAGGGCGTTGAAGCTCTTTGCCAGCGTAGGTATCATGTATATCAACAGCCATATAAAACAGCCTATGAATATGGCATAGGTCACAAGTATTGTGAGACTTCTCAAAAGCTTCGGGCGGCTTCTCAGGGCTGTACTGCGTCTGGCGATGAACTTTTCCAGAAAGTTAACCAGAGGCGTGAAGAAATAGGCGATGCAGAAGCCGTAAATGAATGTTATCAGTATGTCCTTTACGGTGGAAAATACCTTGGCTATGCCTCCGGCAAAGGCTCCGGCGTTGTCCAGAAACTTTGACAGCAGTATGCAGGCGGCAAGCACGGCAAAGCTGTACAAAGCGATTTTCATATATTTTTTATCATATTTAATTTTTCTCAATGTACACACCTCCTTACCCCTTTTGCTTAATTTTAGCATAACGGTATTTTATTTACTATAGTTTACTTACTAAAATCTTAAATAAATCTTAATCCGATTGACTGGGACGGGAAACTGATTTTATACTGGATATAAATACTGAATTGGGAGGGGCTTACATGGCTGATGAACAGACGATAAAAAGCTTTGCTGAGGATTTTAAAAGGATAGAGGACGAGATATCCAAGGATATCATTGGTCAGAAGGATATAATACACAAAATAATAATATCAATGATAGCGGACGGCAACGTACTGTTGGAGGGACTTCCCGGAACGGGAAAAACACAGCTTGTAAAGACAGTGGCAAGGGTAATGGACCTGAGCTTTTCAAGAATACAGTTTACTCCCGATCTTATGCCCGCCGATGTAACGGGCACAAATATGATGGACGCCGAAAGCGGTGCGGTCACCTTTAAAAAGGGACCTGTATTTGCCAATATAGTCCTTGCCGACGAGATAAACAGAGCCACACCTAAAACCCACTCGGCACTATTGGAGGCCATGCAGGAAAAGACTGTTACTGCGGGCAATTCCACATATAAGCTGCCAGATCCCTTCTTTGTGCTGGCCACCCAGAACCCTCTGGAGCTGGAAGGAACATATCCTCTGCCAGAGGCACAGCTTGACCGTTTTATATTCAAGCTGGACGTAAAATTCCCCTCGGAGGAGGAGCTTCTTGACATAGTAAACATCACAACGGGCAAAAGGGGAGCGCAGGCGCAGAAGCTGTTTGACGCAGACAAAATAAAGGAAATGCGTGATATTGCCGTGGAGGTTCCCGTTGCGGACGCCGTGGCAAAATACGCTATGGACATAATAATAAAGAGCCACCCCGAGCTGGATAAAAGCCCCGAGGCCGTAAAGAAATATGTGCGCTACGGCTCAAGCCCCAGAGGTGCCCAGGCCATAATAAGGACGGCCAGAATAAACGCCCTGTCAAAGGGTCGCTACAATGTGTCCTATGATGATATTAAGGACGTGGCCTACGATGTGCTCAGACACAGGGTGTTCCTGAACTTTGAGGCACTGACCGACGGCGTAAAGGTAGAGGATATAATCGATGAACTGCTTAAAGAGGAAGCCTGATTATGCTTAAGGATTTGCTGACAAACGAATACCTGTCAAAGCTTGACATACTGGATATGGCCGTTAAAAAGCGTCTTTCCCAGGCGGGCACGGCGGGAGCCAGAAAGTCCTCGGCAAAGGGCTCATCGCTGGAATTTTCGGATTTCAGGGAGTATACTCCGGGAGACGACCTGCGCCGTGTAGACTGGAACGGCTATGCCCGTTTCGGCAGGCTGTACACGAAGCTGTTCAATGAAGAAAGACAGGCTGTGCTGAACATAATACTGGACGGCAGTGCATCCATGCGGTTCTATCCCGAAAAATGGGACTATGCGGCGGCCTTTGCGGCTTCTATGGCATATATAGCGTTGAACAATTCGGATATGGTCAATATATTTATTGCCGACGGCGGAGAAACGGATAAATGCACGGCGCTTTCGTCAAAGCAGTCCTTCCCCAAGACTGTGGCATTTCTGGAAAAAGAAAGAACAGGCACAAAAACCGAGCTGTGCCGCTCCGTGAAGCCTCTGGCGGGAGAAAGGCTCGGCGAGGGTATATCGCTCATTATATCGGACTTTTTCTCCAAGGACGGCTATGACTCGGCGGTAAAGCTTTTGAGAAACAAAAAGCAGGCTGTAAGCCTTGTACAAATACTGGACAGCCGTGAAATAAACATAGAGGAAAGGGGCAATGTAAAGCTCATAGACAGCGAGACCAAGGAGACGAGGGAGCTGGAGCTGACGCCCGAAATGCTTGACAGATACCAAAGGGCACTGGACTCATTCCGAAACGAAATGCGGGAATACTGCGTAAGAAATGAATCGGGGTTTTATGCCTTTGATACTAAAACACCGTTGTTGGCGGCTGTGGGAGATGTGCTGAAATGAGAAAAAGAATTATTACTGCAATGGCTGTGATATGTCTGCTGCTTTCGGGCTGTACCTCTGAGAAAGAAACGGCAAAGCAGGAGATTACCGAGATAAAAATATACGATTATGAGGATTTTATGCCCGATGAGAATGGCAGGGAAATTAACGACCCCGTTGTTATAACCGACAGCGAGACCATAGTGGAGCTTATGGAGCTGGGCGGAGACAAGTCCCTCTATAAGGAATGGACGGGCGAGCAGTACGAGGGTATGAACTCCTACTGGATAGACTACGGCAACGGTCTTATCGTCGGTATGTATGACGATATTGATTACGGCAATTTCTGTGAGTATGCTGGAGAGCCCTACGGCGCACCATACTGTAAAATACCCGACGGGCTGAGAGAAAGGGTCATTGAGCTGAGCGGAAAGGAATGATGCCGCTCTGTTTGACAAATCGGAATTTGATGCGGAAGTGATTTGCTATGAAGAAAAAATTTGCATTAGTAATTGGTGTAATTGTAGTTTTTGCAATAGCTGGAATAATGATATTCTCAGCATATAGGTCTTCTGAATCATATAGAAAAAAGAAAGCAGCAGAAACATATAAGATGACAGGTACAGTATTGGAGATTACAAACGGCACAATGGTTGTGGAACCACTTGAAGGTGAAGATGAATTAGGTTCCTCAGATAAGTTTGTGGTTTCGATGGAACACATGAATGCCTCACCAAAGCCAGAAGTGGGCGACATTATTGAAGTGACATATAATGGTGACATTGAAGAATCATATCCTGCAAGGCTTGGTGTAGTGACTTATATATCTGTTGTCGATTCTGCATCAGATGATAAACAGTAAGAAATTCCGGTTTGTATACCTTTATAATTATAACAGTATAAATCAAAAAACATCCACAGCAGTGCATACTGCTGTGGATGTTTTTATAAATACCTGTTTGTATTATTTGTTTACAATTTTTTCGGCTTCCTTCTTGGGATCTGCCTTTGTGAAAAGAGAAAGCTTTTCTCTCCATGTTTTCTTTTTCTTGTCCTGAA
>JAQXNZ010000165.1 GCA_029098265.1 Clostridia bacterium
GCATTTAAGATAAACGGCATAACGGGCGTAGAATGGGACGGCTACAGTGATTTAGAGGCTGACGACATCTTAAAATCAAAGAGAGAAAGAAAGAAAAAAATCGACATAGCATTAGAGAGCGCTAAATTATTTCTAATAGACGTTTTGGGTGATAAGAAGTACGAAAAGCGCAAGGTTATTATGGAAATGGCGGCAGAAGCAGGAATATCGGATGCAACGCTAAACAGAGCAAAGAATGAGTTAGGAATTATAGGTCACAGTATAGGATATGGAAAAAATAAACTAGCTTGGTGGTCTATGGAAGATGTTAAAAAGGAAGATTTGCCACATGAGCCGGAGCAGGAAAAAATATCAGATTTATCAATTTCCTAAGAACAATATTTTATTTGAAAAAATTGAAAGAAAGTCAGTATTTATAAGGGTTTATTCAATTTTTTCAACATAATTTTATTTGAAAATATTGACGTGTATAAAACTATTCAATATTTTCACTGAAAAAATTGATAGAATGCTGATATTTCGGGCATTTGTTTCAATATTGCCAAATTATTTATTATTCTTAGGGAACTTGCTCAAAATTGAGCACTTTCACCAGTGTGTATAGAGAGATGGCCTATTAAGAAAGGAGTAAAAAACAATGCAAAAAGTAGTAAAAACAATCGTAGACAAGGACGCGACTGCGGCACTGCTTCGTATGAACGAATGGTTTTACAGCCAAAATCAATACGATGAGGGCGATATGTTAGTTGTTATCAATCCCTGTGACAGAGATAATTCCTATGTGAACTTTATTGTGGAGGTGTGAGACATGGAATGTAAAAAAGAACCTGTATTAAACAACATAAGCAAAGAGGAACAGGAAGCAAGAGAAAAGAAAAGGTCGAATTTCGTATGTAAGATAATTACAAACTTCCTGCCGAAAAGCAGAAAATCATACGAAGTGTTCGACCTGCAGCGAGCCATAATGGAGAATGTAATGGACATAGACGACCCAAAGACATTGGTCTGTATATGGGCTTGGATAATGAAAAACAAGGCACTGAACGAATGGGACAAATAAAGGAGTGGTATGTATGCAGCAGTGTGTAGAAGTTGGTGGAAAACGGTTTAAAGTTATAGGTTCAGTAAGTACGCCTCTTGTGTGTGAAGGGAAGCCAATTCCAATAATAGATATTCCTATGACGTCTGATGAAGATTGGAATAAATCAGCCATAAAACAAGCTGTAAAACATTACATAGAAAGACATGGATATGAGCCTGAGTCTGAAAGCATCGCACTTGAAGAAGAAAGAGAATTCATTCGTAAGCTGTTGGGAGATGATAAGTACCTTGAATATAAAGAAGCCCCTGTGACCGACCAAAGTACACAAGGGTGAAAATAACATACAGTAATAGCTTAATACAAATTGAGCATTATTGCAAGTAAAAAATAAGAGGTCTGTACATACAACGATATACCCATAGTTTAGCAAATACATATACGGGAGGAGCTGAGAGGGTGAAGATACACGCCAGCAGCAAGGACAAAGAAAGCATAGAACACTTTATTAAGACCAACAGGCCATACATCAGAGCCGGGGCAAGGGTCAAGGTAAAGAAGGGTGAAGACAGCCTGTATCACTGCTTTATATCCATAAAAGAAAAATAGCAGTGTGCTTGATAATGTACTGCCTTAGTGGTATAATATATTTAAGTAAAGATTGATGCAGGAGAGTACCGCAGACTGTAGTTTACTGTCTTGATATAGTCTGTATGTTCTAAGTAATTAAGACGTGGGAAACAAATCGAAAGGTTTTTCCTGCGTCTTTTTTTATGGACTTGGAACTCGAAGGTTGTTTCTTTGAGCTTTTTTCGGGTTCCTCCTTTTTAAAATCTTTAACGGCTTAATAAGCTGTTAAAGAGTTTCTTCGATTACTGGGGAAGGGGAATAATATCCCCCCTCCCTTTTCCCCGACAAAATCCCGACCCCCCGTAGACCATACTACCCGAAGTCAGAGTACAATGTTTTTTAGAAATGGCGATATGAAACTATAGATAGATACAGTAATTATCAGAAAGGAAAGTGATAAAACATGGTAAATAATGAAAGCGAAAAAACATTAATCGAAAGAAGAAATAAATACGTTGATGAAATGGGCGTAATGATTAAGACCGCCAAAATAGAAAAGCGTGAATTTTCCTATGGTGAAAGCGTAAGATTTAAAGAGCTTAAAACATTGATAGATGATATTGATGAAAAGCTCGAAGTTATGAAGGAAGAACGTGACATCGAGCTGGGATATAAAGATAAAAGCGTTAACGGTATTCCGGGCTTAGTTTTACCCGGTGAGAAGTTCGAGACAAGGGAAAAAGGTAAACGCTTAGACCTTGCCAAGTTCGTCAGAGGTATGTCCGGCAAGGGCTGGCAGGGTGCAGAGGAAGAACAGAGAGCATTCAGAGCGTTAGATAGCTCTACGGGCTCTGTAGTATTACCGATGAGCCTTGCAAGTCAGATTGTGGACTGTGCGAGAGCGGAATCTGCTATCCTTGGCAAGACAAGAACGGTATCAATGCCTTATAACAATATGACATTTGCCATTCAGACAGCCGATGCGACAGCTTCGTTTGTTGCCGAGGGTGACTTAATACCTACATCAACACCGATATTCAGCAGTGAAACACTGACAGGAAAGACACTTGCAATCTTCGTGCCTGTGTCCGAACAGCTTCTTGACAGTACCGTTACAAACTTAAGCGGACAGCTTCTTAACGCCTGCGGTAAAGCAATCGCAAACGCACTGGACAAAGCTCTGTTATACGGTGAAGGACCGGACAAAAATGCAATTCTCGGTATTGCCAACAGAGAGGACATATTACACGAGACAGTGACAGATACCTCAATGAGTTATGATGTATTACTCAAGGGTATTAAGCAGTGCAGAGCAAATAACATCAATCCCGACAGCATAGCATACAGCACAAATGCGGCTATTGACCTTGTATCACTCAAGGACAAAGACGGACAGTATATCACACCTCCAAGCGCTCTTAGCAGCTATAGAGCGATTGAGAGCAACAATGTTAAAGATAAGGACTTATTTATCTTTAACAGCAATTCAATTATCCTTGGAATACATAAAGGCATAACAATGGAGTGGGGCGCTTCGGAGGATATGTTCAGACGTATTCAGAAGGGCTTAAGGATTTACCTCAGAGCCGACCTTGGAGTATTAAATACCAACGGTATCGCTCATATATCCTTAACAGCAG
>JAQXNZ010000166.1 GCA_029098265.1 Clostridia bacterium
AAATGCACTATGACAGACGAAAAAGAGTGCTTATGATAGGCATTGTTATATTGGTGCTCATTTTTGCGGGAATAATCGGCTTTGCCACAAGGCGCAACGGCAGTGAGATACTTGTAAACGGCGAAAACGCAGGAATAGTCAAAACACGAAATATAACTAAAGACGATATAGTAAATTCCGTTACCGCCATGCTGTCGGAGCAGGTGGGCACAAACGTGCAGATACTTGATGAAATAGACGTCAAAGGCGTTCATGTTTCCAAAAAGACTGAGACTTTGGCGGCAGACAGCCTGTTGGCAAAGCTCAGGGATTCCGTTGCCTATAACATTGAGGCCTATGGCATTGCAGTGAACGGAAATGTTGTTGTTACTCTTAAAAATGAGGCGGAGGCCAAGGAAGTACTTGAATATTTAAACAGCAAGTACACACCCGAGGGAGCCGAAAACGTAAGCATTTCATATGTGGAGGACGTGCAGATTGTAAGCCAGTTTACAAATGCCGACGGAGTTATGTCCGTTGAGGACGCAAAAAACAAAATTGCCCTCGGCGAAAGCTCAACAAAGACATATACTGTTGCTTCGGGCGACAGTCTTTCATCTATAGCCGGCAGGTTCAGCATGTCTCTTAATGACTTGATTGAGCTCAATCCCGATTTGAGTGTAACAAGCAGTATTTATGTCGGAGAGGAAATACAGGTAAGAAGCAATGACCCTTATATAACGGTCAAAGCCACCGTTACGGAAAAGGAGACCCAGACTGCTGAAAAAGAAATAGAATATCAGTACGACAGCTCAAAGAGCAGCAGCTACAAGAAGATAATACAGCAGGGCACCAACGGCGTAACAGAGGTAACGAAGGAAAAAATATATGTAAACGGCGTATATCAGAGTGAGAATACCGTTTCCACAAGGGTAGTGACCCAGCCTGTAAAAGAGATAGTTTGCATAGGAACAAATTAATATTGCGTACAGTCTGATGCCTTCGGTTATTGTTGCCGAAGGCATTTTTGCAGCCGTATATTGATATTTAAATATCGATATGCTATAATTAGGCAGATTTAATATTGGAACAGTTAGGTGTCAGAGCAATTGAAGCTTGATTGGCTCTGGTGAAAAGGGAAACAGGTGCAAATCCTGTGCGAACTCGTCACCGTAATCAGGGAGCAGAAGCCGATATATCACTGGGAGACCGGGAAGATGGCTGATGCGATGATCTTTAAGTCGGGAGACCTGCCTATCTGTTGTACGGAAGCTTTTTGTTTCAGGCCACGAGTAATTGGCTGTACGTTGAATCGCGATAGAGCGCCTTTGGGCGAAGTATCGTCAGTGTTTTGTGTACAGCCCCTTTTCCGCATGGTAAAGGGGTTCCTTTTTTGTGTACCTGTAATCGGGTCTGCACAGACTGCTTCCGACAATAAAGCAAAAAAGGAGAATGTGAAATGAAAAGAAAATTACTTGCAGGATTTTTAGCGGTTACAATGGGCTGCGCTGTTGTCACATCAGGCTGCGGAAGCAGTGAAAAGACAGCTCAAAGCGGTGCCAATGAGGAGGTTGACGACCAAGCGGCCGCCGACGAGGTTGCAGCTCTCATCGACGCCATCTATGTACAGCAGAGAACTGACGAGACAGATGCCCGGTGCATAAAGGCAAAAGCCGCATGGGATGCACTGACGGAGGAGCAGAAGGCTCTTGTGGAGGGTGAGTTTGCCGACCCCGACTATTTCGGCAGAGATACGGGTGACGCTTCTTTTGATGACCCACGCAATCAGGACGATATAGGCGAAAATGAAATACTTGTCGTAAGTTTCGGCACATCCTTCAATGACAGCCGTGTTGCCGATATTAAGGGCATTGAGGATGCTATACAGGAGGCAAATCCCGACTGGTCTGTCAGAAGGGCATTTACGGCACAGATAATAATAAACCATATACAGGCCCGAGACGGAGAGTGCATAGACAATATGGATCAGGCCCTTGAGCGTGCAGTAAACAACGGTGTAAAGAACCTTGTTATACAGCCCACACACCTTATGCACGGCGCTGAATATGACGAGCTTGTCGAGGCAGTTGAAGCCTACAGGGATAATTTTGAGACAGTAAAAATAGCCGAACCCCTGCTGGGTGAAGTAGGCTCTGACGCTTCGGTTATTAATGATGATAAAAAAGCTGTTGCAGAGGCCGTAACAGCGGCGGCGGTAAGAGATGCAGGCTATGAAAGCATTGAAGCGGCAAAGGCAGATGGTGTTGCTTTCGTATTTATGGGACACGGAACATCACATACTGCAAAGGTATCCTACAGTCAGATGCAGACACAGATGGCTGATTTGGGATATGATAACGTGTTTATCGGAACGGTTGAGGGCGAGCCCGAAGAAACCGCTTGTGAAGCAGTTATAGAAAAGGCAGCGGAAGCAGGCTATACCAAAGTAATACTTCGTCCTCTTATGGTAGTTGCGGGAGACCATGCCAATAACGATATGGCAGGTGAGGAAGAAGATTCATGGATAAGCATGTTTAAGGCTTCGGGCAAATTTGAAAGCGTAGAGGCACAGATATTCGGTCTTGGTTCTGAAAAGGCCGTTCAGAAAATATATGTGGCTCACACAGCAGACGTTATGTAATGATAGGAGTTCAATATGAAGAAAAAACTGAGTATATTGCTTGGAATAATGATTATCGGAGCAATGCTTGCAGGCTGTGGCAATTCGGCACAGCAGGAAACGGCACAGACGGAGAACACAGCCGCAGAAGAAAATCAGGCGGAGCTGCCGGACGGTACATACACTGTGGATTTTGATACGGACAGCTCAATGTTCCATGTAAGCGAAGCCTGTGACGGCAAGGGAACCCTTACTGTCAGCGGCGGAGAGATGACGGTACATGTATCACTGATGTCAAAAAATATAGTTAATCTCTATCCGGGACTTGCTGAGGACGCCCAAAAGGACGGAGCAGAGTTGCTTTATCCAACTGTTGATACCGTCACCTACAGCGACGGCATGTCCGAGGAGGTATACGGCTTTGATGTGCCCGTTCCTTATCTTGATGAGGAATTTGATTTGGCACTGGTGGGTACAAAGGGAACATGGTATGACCATAAGGTAAGCGTATCAAATCCCGAGGAGAAAACATCGGTAATTGAGGACGGTACATATACTGCCGAGCTTACCTTTGAGGGCGGCAGCGGCAAAGCAACAGTACTCTCTCCTGCGGAAATAACCGTAACAGACGGAAAGGCAACCGCAAGGATTGAGTGGAGCAGTCCTAACTATGACTATATGACAGTTGACGGGGAAAAGTATCTTCCCGTAAACACCGAGGGCAATTCGATATTTGAAATACCTGTTTCCGTCTTTGATGAACCGATAGATGTAATCGGAGATACTGTTGCCATGAGTAAGCCCCATGAGGTAGAGTATACGCTTACTTTTTATTCGGATACATTAAAGTCTGCGCAGTAAGAGGTGCGCAATGATGAAGGAAAGAAAAAAGAAGATAATTAAATTATGTCTGCTTTTTATAGGACTGCTGGGGCTTGTCGGCTGCGGCAGTCCTTCTTCCGATAACGAAAAACAGACTGATGAAGAAGTTGAAACAGTTACGGAATTGGTATATGAAAGCAGTATGGAGCTTAAGTACGCCGAAAACTTTACGGTGGATTACTATGAGGGCGGATATACAATGCTAACCACGGCTATGGACGGCGGTAAGTTCCTTATTGTACCCGAAAACGGAAAAATTCCGAAAAATCTGGATGAGGGAACGGCAGTGCTTCAAAGACCCATTGATGACATTTATCTTGTGTCATCATCGGTAATGGATATGTTTAGTCGCCTTGAAAGGCTTGATACTATAGCCTTTTCGGGGCAGAAGGAGGACGGCTGGTATATTGAGGATGCCAAAGAGGCAATGGCAAGGGGAGATATAGTCTATGCAGGTAAGTACAATAAGCCCGACTATGAGCTGATACTGTCAAAGGGCTGTTCCCTTGCAATAGAAAATATGATGATATCCCATTCTCCCGAGGTAATAGAAAAGCTTGAGGGCTTGGATATTCCCGTAATGATAGAATGCTCCAGCTATGAGTCACACCCGCTGGGCAGAGTGGAATGGGTCAAATTTTTCGGTGCGCTTTTGGGGGAGGAAGAAAGGGCAGAGAAAATATTTGAGGAACAGGAGGCTATACTGGAGAGGGTAACCGCTGATGAAAAGACCGATAAAACGGTTGCTTTCTTTTATATAACCTCTAACGGGCTTTTTCAGGTACGTCAGCCCTCGGACTACATACCTAAAATGATTGAGTTTGCAGGCGGCAGATACATATTTTCAGACCTTGAGAGAACCGAATCGAAACGGTCTACCATGAACATGCAGGCAGAGGAGTTTTATAAGGGCGCAAGGGACGCCGACTATATAATATACAACAGCTCCATTGACGGCGGGGTGGCAAGTGTTGAGGAGCTTATTGACAAATGCGCCTCTCTGGCTGATTTTAAGGCTGTCAAAGAGGGCAATGTGTGGTGTACCACCAACGACATGTATCAGCAGTCGCTTTCCATAGGCTATATGACCGAAGATATTCACAGTATGCTTATGGGCGGTGACGAGGAAGATATGCACTATCTATTTCATTTGGAATAACAGAAGGGTATCGGCATGAAAGATAAGAGAAAGTACAGATATATAACGGCAACGGCAGTCCTTGCGGCAGTTGTTGTACTGCTGTTTACGCTGAATGTCTTTATAGGGAGCGTAAAGATAAGCATATCAGATACGATTGCGGCACTGGCGGGAAACAGTACCGATGAAACGGCTGTAAGAATACTGTGGGATATGCGTCTGCCTAGGTCGGTTTCGGTCATTATACTGGGCGGTGCGCTGGCACTGGCGGGCTATCTTTTGCAGACCTTTTTCCATAATCCCATAGCAGGCCCCTTTGTTTTGGGTATTTCTTCGGGCGCAAAAATGACGGTTGCCCTTGTAATGATATTTCTGCTGGGAAAATCCGTAAGGGTGTCCTCTGCCGTTATGATAGCGGCGGCATTTATAGGAGCCATGACGTCAATGGGCTTTGTACTGCTGATGTCAAGGAGAATAAACAGTATGTCCATGCTTGTGGTCAGCGGCGTTATGATTGGATATATATGTTCCGCCGTGACTGAACTGGTTGTCACCTTTGCCGATGATGCCGATATAGTAAATCTTCATAACTGGTCTCAGGGAAGCTTTTCGGGAATGACATGGGACAATGTACGGGTTATGGCGGTTGTAGTTGCGATAACATTTGTGTTTATTTTTCTGCTTTCAAAGCCTTTAAGCGCCTATCAGCTGGGGGATACCTATGCTAAAAATATGGGCGTAAATGTAAGAATGCTCAGAGTATTGCTTGTGATACTTTCAAGTGTGCTTTCGGCGTGTATCGTTGCCTTTGCGGGGCCCATATCCTTTGTGGGTATAGCTGTGCCGCACATTGTAAAAAAGCTTTTGGGAACTGCCGAACCGATAATGATGATACCTGCCTGCTTTCTCGGCGGAAGCGCTTTCTGTCTTTTCTGTGATTTGCTTGCGAGAACGCTCTTGGCACCTACGGAGCTCAGCATAAGTACGGTAACGGCAGTATTCGGCGCCCCAGTAGTGCTGTGGGTAATGGTAAAGCATAAAAAGGAGAGGCCTGCATGAATAAATATTATTTTAAAACAGAACAGCTGAGTGTCGGCTATAACGGTCAGCCTCTTATACATGATATAAATATATCCCTTGAAAAGGGGGAAATACTGACCCTTATCGGTCCCAACGGCGCAGGCAAATCCACAGTGCTTAAAAGCATAGCAAAACAGCTCAGTCTGATTGCGGGTACCGTATATCTGGATAAAACAGACCTGGGCGGCATATCGGGTACGGAGCTTTCCAAAAGAATGGCGGTGGTGTTTACCGAAAAGCTAAGGGCGGAACTTATGACCTGCGAGGATGTGGTTGCCACGGGCAGATATCCGTATACGGGACGGTTCGGACTGCTGTCAAAGGACGACTATTCCGCCGTTGACGATGCAATGGAGCTGGTACATATATCGGAAATAAGAGATAAGGACTTTAACAGGATAAGCGACGGACAGAGACAGCGAGTAATGCTTGCAAGAGCAATTTGCCAGGAGCCTGAAATAATAATACTTGATGAACCGACGTCATTTCTTGATGTTAAATATAAGCTTGAATTTTTATCCGTATTGCAGGAGCTTTGCCGAAAAAAGGGTCTTACCGTAATTATGTCCCTACATGAGCTGGAGCTGGCGGAGCGTGTTTCCGACCGTGTATTGTGTCTTAAGGGAGAATATGCAGAACGCTTCGGGACTCCCGAGGATATTTTCCGTGCGGGATATATAAAATCGCTTTTTGACGTGGAAAGCGGCACCTATGACGAGGAAAACAGCAGTATGGAGCTGGAGAAAGCAAAGGGCAAGGCGGAGGTTTTTGTCATTACCGGAGGCGGAAGCGGAAAAAATATTTACCGCAGACTGCAAAGAAAGGGAACGGCATTTATAACGGGAATACTGTTTGAGAATGATTTAGACTTTCCTGCGGCAAGGGCACTGGCGGCGGAGGTTATTTCTGCCGAAGCCTTTGAGCCCGTTTCTGCTGAGCTTATTGACAGGGCAAAGCACAGTATTGATGTGTGCGACAGGGTAATATGCGCTAAAAGCAGTTTCGGAACCTTTGACAAGGCTAATGAAGAGCTGCTCAGCTATGCTGTCAAAGCCGGAAAAGAAATTGAATACGCATTTAATAAAGCAGAGCCGAAAGAATAAATCAGCTCTGCTTTTTGCTTTTCTATCTTATATACTTTTTCTCTATAAATGTGATTACCTTATACATCAGCGCCGCCATAAGTGCCAGTATTGCCACACTCATCATTACGCAGGTAAGATTAAAAATTTGGGAATTGTAAACAATAAGATAACCCAGTCCGGCCCTTCCTACCAGAAATTCGCCGACAATTACGCCGACAAATGAAAGCCCAACATTTATTTTAAGGGCGTTGAATATGACAGGGATATTGGACGGTATCACCACATGGGTAAGTATCTGCCGCTTTGTGCCGCCGAATATCTTTACCAGCTTTATTTTGTCTCTGTCGGTCTCGACAAAGCCGCCCAAAACCGTCATTATTGTTATTATAACCGATGTCAGCAGGGCAATAAGTATTATGGATTTGGTGTTGTTTCCCAGCCATACTATTATGATAGGTGCCAGTGCGGTTTTTGGCAGGGAATTGAGCACAACCAGATAGGGCTGCGACACATCGGAAATGAAGCTGTTCCACCAGAGTATTACGGCAAGTCCCGTACCTATGGCTGTACCCAAAAGAAAGCCGAATACGGTCTCAGCGGCGGTAATTCCGATATGATAGAAAAGTGTGCCCTCCAAAGTCATATATACAGCCGCCTTGGCAATAGCAGAGGGACAGCTGAATATAAATTCATCTATGATACCGCACCTTGCGGAAGTCTCCCAGACAGCCAGAAAGGCCGCCAAAATAAAAATACGGAAAAAAACGACGGATTTTTTTCTCTTTTCACAGGCCTTTATATATTCCTCCTGTTTGGCAGACATACTATACATGTACGTCCAGCTCCTTCCATATGGTGTTGAAATAATCCTTGAACTCAGGCGCACTTCTTCTCTGCATCGGCGTGCAGTCATGGCAGGTAAGGTCTATTTTGTGTATGGATTTTACAGAGGACGGTCTGGATGACATGACTATCACTCTGTCGCTCATGGATACGGCTTCGGCGATGTCGTGGGTAACAAGTATTGCGGTTATGCCTTCTTTTTTAATTATGGTGCCTATCTCATCAGACACAAAAAGCCTCGTCTGATAATCAAGGGCTGAGAAGGGCTCATCAAGCAGCAAAAGCTCAGGATGTACGGCGAGGGTGCGTATAAGTGCCGCCCTTTGGCGCATTCCGCCCGAAAGCTCCGACGGCCTTCGGTTTTCAAAGCCCGAAAGTCCATATTTATCAAAAAGGCTTCGTATATAGTCCATGCCCTCAGGGGTAAGCCTTTTCTGTATGATAAGCCCCAGACAGGCGTTCTGAAATATTGTCAGCCATTCAAACAGGTGATCCTTTTGGAGCATATAGCCCGGCTTTGATTTGGAATCTATTATTATTTCTCCGCTTTCGGGAGAAAACAGACCGCATATTATTGACAAAAGGGTCGATTTGCCGCTTCGTACCGTAATACAACTATATGGAATTTAATAGTATTGTATATTTTTGATTTTATGTTATACTTATATATCGTAAAATATCATACTAAAAAGATAGTAGATTGAGTAAATTTGTTAGGAGATGTTAAAATGGGTTGTTCACACGACTGTTCATCATGTGGCTCTGACTGTTCAACAAAAAATCAGGAAAGCATGATTAAACCTTTAAATGAGAAAAGCAAGGTTAAGAAGGTAATCGGAGTTGTAAGCGGCAAGGGCGGAGTAGGAAAGTCCCTTGTTACATCAATGCTTGCCGTAAATATGGCAAACAGAGGACATCATGCCGCTATACTCGATGCGGATATAACAGGCCCCTCAATCCCCAAGGCCTTTGGCATAACAGGCAGGGTAGAGGCTACCGAGGACGGAGTTATTCCCGCAAGAACCGTTAAGGGAATAGATATAATGTCTACAAACCTTATACTTGAAAACGATTCAGACCCCGTAGTATGGAGAGGCCCCGTTATTGCCGGCGCCGTTGAACAGTTCTGGACAGAATGCCTCTGGGAAGACGTTGATTATATGTTTGTCGATATGCCTCCCGGAACGGGCGATGTTCCCCTTACTGTAGTCCAGTCACTGCCTGTTGACGGCATTGTTATAGTTACATCACCCCAGGACCTTGTTACAATGATAGTAGGCAAGGCCGTAAAAATGGCACACCTTATGAATGTACCCATTTTAGCCCTTGTGGAGAATATGTCATACTTCAAGTGTCCCGACTGCGGCAAGGAATACGAAATATTCGGTACAAGCCATGTGGCTTCAGCAGCAATGGAATTTGAGATACCCAACTATGCGAGACTTCCCATTGACCCTAATTTTGCAACATGTGTAGATAAGGGTGAAATTGAGTTCCTTGATGTTACACCCCTTGATAAAATTGCCGATGTAATTGAAAAGATATGATAAATTTGACCCCTTCGGTTATTCCGAAGGGGCTTAGAGTGTCGACAAAGTCGACACTAAGTATAGTCAGTATTTTGCTAAAGCAAAACCGCTTCGCGTCCGCACATCTTTGCGGTACTAGAAAACAGGTTTTCGACTTGTTTACATTAATGTATGAATGGCTATTCCATCGGCTTTTCAAAAAAGCGTATAAGCTCAGCACTTGCCTAAAGGCAAGCCGCCTATGGCGTCGCCGCATCTTCGGCGTGCTACTTGAAACACGCCATTCTCCTCGGTCGTTATCACTTTGCTTGCAAAGCGTCCGCTTGCGGGCGGCGGCAT
>JAQXNZ010000167.1 GCA_029098265.1 Clostridia bacterium
TAATCTCATCCTCACAAGCCTGATCGCCGCACCACATAGCCTTTATAAATCCGGGATTTTCATCAAGGGCATCCTGGAACTCTGTCATATCCCTTGCAACATTTGTCTTTGCGTCACGTCTTTCTCTTGCTTTAACAAGAAGGTTCTGCTGAATATCATCAAGCAGGTCGGCAACTGCCTGTTCAAGATTGTCCATAGGAACTGTTATTTTTTCTCCTGTGTCGCGGCGGGCAAGAACAACCTGATTATTTTCAATATCCTTGGGGCCGACCTCAAGACGAACGGGAACACCTTTCATCTCGTACTCGCTGAATTTCCAGCCGGGTGTCTTATCGCTGTCATCAACCTTTACACGGAAAGCGGAAAGCCTGTCCTTAAGCTCATTTGCCTTTTCAAGCACTCCGCCTTTCTGCATGGCAATAGGTACGATTATTACCTGTATGGGTGCAATTCTGGGAGGAAGTACAAGACCGCTGTTGTCTCCGTGTACCATTATAATGGCGCCGATAAGTCTTGTTGTTGTTCCCCATGATGTCTGATGAACATACTGAAGCTCGTTATTCTTGTCGGTGTACTGAATACCGAAAGCACGGGCAAAGCCATCGCCGAAGTTATGGGAAGTACCTGACTGGAGTGCTTTACCGTCATGCATAAGGCTCTCTATTGTATATGTTGCCTTTGCACCCGCAAAACGCTCTTTCTCAGTTTTCTGACCCTTAATAACGGGAATAGCAAGCACCTGTTCACAGAAGTCTGCGTATACATTGAGCATTTTGATTGTCTCTGCTTCCGCTTCCTCTGCGGTAGCATGGGCTGTGTGGCCTTCCTGCCAGAGGAATTCCATTGTTCTGAGGAAGGGACGTGTTGTCTTTTCCCATCTGATTACGGAACACCACTGATTATAAAGCTTGGGCAGGTCTCTGTATGAATGAATTATATTTTTGTAGTGGTCACAGAAAAGAGTCTCTGAGGTAGGTCTTACGCAGAGACGCTCGGGAAGCTCCTGATTTCCGCCGTGGGTTACCCAGGCAACCTCGGGTGCAAAGCCCTCTACATGATCTTTTTCCTTCTGAAGAAGGCTTTCGGGAATAAGCATGGGCATATATACGTTTTCGTGTCCCGTTTCCTTGAATATAGCGTCCATCTGCTTCTGGAAAAGCTCCCAAATAGCATAGCCATAGGGTCTGAGTATCATACAGCCTCTTACACATGAGTAGTCAACAAGGTCAGCCTTGAGAACTACGTCAGTATACCACTGGGGGAAATCCTTTTCCATATCGGTAATGGACTCAACAAATTTTTTATCTTTTGCCATTTTGTATCTCCTTTCATTTATAACAGCTTTTTAAACATAAAAAAATCCTTCGCCCCTGCAAACAGGGACCAAGGTTAATCGGCGGTACCACCCATATTGACGCATAAGCGTCCTCTCTATACCTTAACGCGGATACACGCCGTGACTTATTACTGTCTCGGGACTCGAGGGGCAGGTTCAATACTATATGCTTGAGGCTTTCACCAACCGCCTTTTCTCTGAAAAACAAAATAATATTTACTAATCCCTGTCATAGTCTTTGTTCAAGTGTTATAATAATCCATTGAAAGAGTATATGTCAAGACATTTAAATAAAACAGGAGGAACAAATGAAGGATTACAGACTTGAAAAGCTCGCAAAGGTGCTTGTTGAATATTCTACAAAAGTAAAACCCGGTGATAATGTGTGTGTTTCTGGCGAGGAAAGCGCTCTGCCGTTTATAAAGGAAGTAACTAAACAGGCCATTCTTGCGGGAGGAAATGTAAAATGGTTCGTTGATATGCCCGATATGGACGAATTTTTGTTTAAAAACGGAACTATGGAACAGATTGAACAGCCCAATTACCGTTTCGGTGAGTGTGCCAGAGCCGATGTATGGATAAGCGCATGGGGAACCGACAATATCAGCACCCTTGCATCCATAAACGGCGAACTGCTTAAAAAGCGCCGTCTTGCCAATGCGGAAAACAGAAAGATATATAATGACCGCTCCGCTACAGGGGAGCTTCGCTGGTGCGGAACCCAGTTTCCTACTAACGGCGATGCTCAGTATGCCGGAATGAGCCTTGATGAGTACGAGGACTTTGTATACGGCGCAGGCTTTATCAATGAAGATGACCCCGTTAAGGAATGGGAAAAAATGTCCGAATATCAGCAAAAATGGGCAGATTACCTTAACGGCGTGTCAAAACTGGAGATAGTTTCAAAGGATACGGAGCTGACTTTATCCGTTGAGGGCAGGAAATGGATTAACTGCTGCGGCAACGAGAATTTCCCTGACGGAGAGATTTTCACTTCGCCGGTTGAGGACTCCATAAACGGTTATATAACATTCAGTTATCCGGCTCTTATGAACGGAAATGAGTTCAAAAACGTAAGACTGGACTTTAAAGACGGAAGAATAGTTTCTGCAAAATGCGAGGACGAGGATATGAACGAAAAGCTGCTTTCCTATATTGATACAGATGAAGGCTCAAGATATATAGGAGAAGTAGCTTTCGGCACCAACTACGGCATAACAAAGTTCAGTCACAACATACTTTTTGATGAAAAGATAGGCGGAACAATGCACATGGCTCTGGGTGCAGGATTCCCCGAAGCAGGAAGCAAAAACGACTCAGCCATTCATTGGGATATGATAAACGACATGACCGTCTGCGGCAGAGTTACTGCCGACGGCATAGTTATATATGAAAACGGTCATTTTAAGGACGAGCTTTTATGTAAATAAAGATGAGCTTTTATGTAAAAAAATGCCGATACAATAGCTTATAATATTACAAAAAAATTCCTCTGTAAGATTTATTATTTATATATCTTATGGGGGAATTTTTTTGGTTGTATATGTTGATATATTATTTATGGTAAATTTTCTTATGGACCTGACAATAGTGTGGGCCGCAGGAATGCTGCTGAGACTTAGCATAAAGCCGCTGAGGCTAATTGCAGGTGCGGCGCTGTCGGGCGTTATGTACATAATAGTTTTGTATATGCCCTACGGTGGCAGGCTTATACAGCTTGCGGCAGTTATACTGCCTATGACGCTTTCTGTTATTATAGCCTACAGACCGAAAAACATAAAAGAACTTGTAATACAGGTTTTGGTTTGTACTGCGGTTTCCTTTGCGGCGGCAGGCATAATTTTTATGGTTATGTGCTTTAAATCCTACGGACACAGAGATATATTAAGCGGTTTTTCTTATAAAATACTTGTTTTGTCGTCTGTGTCTGTGTACATAGCAATAAAGCTCGGAAGGGACATTTTAAGAAAAACTGCAGGCAGAAAGGAGTATTACGACATAAGGCTGTGTGTTGACAACAGGTCAATAGACATAAGGGCGTTGGCCGACAGCGGTAATTCTCTGAGAGACGAGCTGGGCGGAAATGAGATAATTATTGCAGAGTGTGATACGCTGAAGCCGCTGTTTCCGCCTGACTTTGAGTTTACGGATGATGCTGTAGGGATGTTTTCAGTGCTGTCTGCAACATCGTTTAAAACAAGGATACGGCTTATACCATTTAAGAGCCTCGGAAATCCCAACGGTCTTATGCTGGGTCTTAAGGCTGATTTGGCGGAAATGAAGGGACATGAAGCCAGAAATAATATAATAATCGGTATTTACTGCGGCAGGCTGGACGCCGGAGGCAGATTTAATGCCATTATAAATAATGATACCTATTTATAAGGAAGCGATAAAATATGAATTTAAAATTTTACCTGTTTAAGCTGAAGGATTTTTTTGTACATAAGTTCAAGATAGGCTATGAAGAAAACACGGTATATTACATAGGCGGAAGCGATACCTTTCCGCCGCCGCTCTCTCCGACAGAGGAGGAGACCGTTTTAAAAGAGCTGGGCGGAGAAAACGATATGCAGGCAAAGGCTGTACTTATCGAAAGAAATCTCAGGCTTGTGGTATACATAGCGAGAAAATTTGAAAATACGGGAATAAACATAGAGGACCTTATTTCAATAGGAACAATAGGACTTATAAAAGCGATAAATACCTTTAAGACAGAAAAGAAAATAAAGCTTGCAACTTACGCTTCACGATGTATTGAAAACGAAATACTGATGTATCTTAGAAGAAATAATAAAACAAGAGCCGAGGTATCCATTGATGAACCCTTAAACGTGGACTGGGAGGGGAATGAACTGCTTTTATCCGATATATTGGGAACAGACTCGGACGTAATATATAAGGACATAGAGGACGAGGTGGATAAATCTTTGCTTCAAAAGGCTTTGACAAAGCTGTCAGACAGAGAACAGAAAATAATAAGCCTGCGTTTCGGCATAAACGGCAGCGGCTGTGAAAAGACACAGAAGGAGGTTGCCGATATGCTGGGAATATCCCAGTCATATATATCAAGGCTCGAGAAAAAGATAATAATGAGGCTGAAAAAAGAAATGGACAAATTTTCTTAACGGAGGGTGTACATGCTTATTCATATTGTTAAAGAGGGAGAAACAATAAATTCCATAGCGGCATATTACGGCGTTTCTCCCGAAAGCATAATAATTAATAATCAGATACAGAATCCCGAAAGACTGGTTGTGGGCCAAACCCTTGTTATACTCTATGCCAAAAGCGTATATACGGTGTCGGAGGGTGATACGGTAGCTTCCATATCCGCAAAGACGGGCGTTCCGATTAAAATTCTCAAAAGGAATAATCCTGTATTGAATACTGGTCTTTACATATACCCGGGGCAGACAATAGTTTTGGAATATGCACAGGAGAAGCTGGGGAGCTTTGATGTAAACGGATATGCCTATACATATATAAATGACAGTCTGCTGGCGGAGTCACTGCCTTATCTGACATATCTGAGCATATTTTCATACGGACTCCAGCCCGACGGGAGTGTTATATTTGCAGATGATGAAAGGCTGCTGCATTATGCTCGTGAGTATGAAGTGAAACCGATAATGGTGCTGACATCTCTTACTCCCGAAGGCACCTTCAGCAGTGAGACTATAGGTGAATTTTTGGCAGACTACAATGCTCAGATGTACTTTATAGAAAGCATTATCCCTATTCTTAAACAAAAGGGATATTACGGAGCAGACATTGATTTTGAATTTATCCCGCCCCAGTATTCCAAAGCCTACGCCGCCTTTGCCGAAAGATTTTCAGATGCTCTGAATGCCGAGGGTATGGTGCTGTTTACAGCTTTGGCGCCTAAAACCTCTGCCGACCAGCCGGGGCTTTTGTACGAGGGACATAACTACAGGCTTTTGGGCGAGGCAAGTGACTATGTGCTTGTAATGACCTATGAATGGGGATATACCTACGGGCCGCCGATGGCAGTTGCGCCGATTCCTAATGTACGGAAGGTACTGGATTATGCGGTTACAGAGATACCTCCCGAAAAAATATTTATGGGTATTCCGAACTATGGCTATGACTGGCCGATACCGTTTATACAGGGAGAAATGAAGGCAGTATCCATATCAAATTATGATGCTGTAAACATAGCGGCACAGTTCGGAAGCACTATAGACTTTGACTATACTGCACGTTCACCTACATTCAGATATGAAAATGCAGGCATGCACGAGGTATGGTTTGAAGATGCAAGAAGTATAGAAACCAAGCTTATAACCGCCTATGAATACGGGCTGAGGGGAGTTACATACTGGAACCTTATGAGGTATTTTCCACAAAACTGGCTGGTGCTGAATGCGTTGTTTGACATTAACTGAATGTATTTGCTTTGCATCGGGGACAAAAGACAGTATATAAAAAGCTTGCGGGAGAGAAGGTGATAAGTTTACAAATATATTTCGGTACAACTATATTGTTTTGTGATTATAACACAATAGAGAAAATTAATTTAACAGTTAAAAATGACAGAAAAATAATAGATATATTTCCAAATTAATGTAATTTACCGAGTTGTGTTCGTATAAATGTATAACCTATATGTACATTGTATAAGGCCATTACTGAAACAGAGCTTAAAATGATATTTTTTTGTATAATTATTCTAATTGGTCTGATTTTTGTACAAAAAAAATTTAAAATTAACAGTTGTGCTGTTATATATTCCTAAAATCATTGACATTTAACAGCAATTACTATAAAATATATTCATAGCCGTCAGACAAACCATTTGATGCCGGCTATAAATAATTTTAGTTCAACTAAAAACAGAAAGGGAGAAAAAGACATGAAGAAATTTATTTCAGTAGCCCTTGCTTCTGTAATGGTTGTTGCTATGGCTGCAGGATGCTCATCCAGCAAGCAGAGCGCACCCGCTGAAACAGAAGAACAGGGTACAGAAGCAGAGGGAACAGTTTATAACGTATGTAACCTTGTAAATGGTAACCTCGGCGACAAGTCATTCTTTGACTCAGCAGAAGCAGGATTAAAATCACTTCAGGATGCTGGCCGTATTACTTACACAACAATCGAAATGGGCGGCTCAACAGAAGACCAGGCTAAATGGCAGAGCTACCTCGAAGAGGTTTCTTCTTCAGGTGAATATGATGTAATCATCTGCGGAACATACCAGATGCCCGACTACCTTAAAAATGTAGCTGAAGCATATCCTGACCAGAAATATGTAATCTACGATGACACAACTTACACACTTGACAACGTCCTCAACCTCAGCTACAAACAGAACGACCTTGGCTACCTTGTAGGTGTATTCGCAGGTTCTCTTACACAGGATACTTCATTTGAAGGTATCAACGAAGACAACGTAATCGGTTTCGTTGGCGGTGTTGACAGCCCTGTAATCAACGACTTCTTATATGGCTATATCTTAGGTGCTCAGTCAGTTAACCCTGACATCAAAGTAGACACAAGATATGTAGGAAGCTACATAGATCCCGCTAAAGGAAAAGAGCTCGGCGAATCTATGATCAACGACAACAACTGCGATATCGTTTGGGGTGTTGCAGGTAACTCTGGTAACGGTGCTGCAGAGGCTGCTCAGGAAACTGGCAAAGCTTACTTCATCGGTGTTGACTCTGACCAGGAGCTTACATTCTCACCCGAACTTGCAGCTGTTACATTATCATCAGGTCTCAAGAACGTTGGCCAGTCACTCGTTTGGGTATTTGACGAGCTTGATGCAGGCAACGAGCACTGGGGCGAGCACATTACTCTCGGTATCAACGAGGGCGGCGTTGGCATCGTAACAGACAAGAACTTCACAACAACTCCTCAGGCTGTTCAGGATGCTGTTAACAAAGCTATCGAAGATGTATCTTCAGGCGCTGTTGAAGTACCTACAGCTATCGGCGACGAATCAGGTGCTGTTGAAGCTTTAAGAGAATCAGTTAAACCCTAATTGATCTTATAAAATACAAAAAGGGGAGCAATGCTCCCCTTTTTTTAAAATCTATTCCGCAAAAAAAAGAGATTTCCTGTATTTTTAAATATTCCTTTAAAACATTAAGGGATTATTTAAGAGTACAGTCGAACAAGCTGAGCTTTTAATTATAGTTTGCTTAATATGTTTTGCCTAAGGCGCATAAGGGCAGGAATATAAAACGGCTTTAACAGTTGTTTTCTTGACTGTTTGGCTGCTTTAACGGCAGACAGCAAAATACGGGAGGTAGGAGGTCTTTGTCTATGGCGGACATAGAATATGTAGTACAAATGAAAGGGATAACAAAGGTTTATCCAAACGGAATCGCTGCCAATCAAGGCGTTGATTTCAATGTTAAAAAAGGCGAAATCCATGCGCTGATGGGGGAAAACGGCGCCGGTAAATCTACTCTTATGAAAATGCTCTTTGGCTTGGAGCAGCCCACAGAGGGTGATATTATCGTAAACGGAGAAAAGGTTAACCTTACTTCGCCTACTGTAGCCATTTCCAAGGGAATCGGTATGGTGCACCAGCACTTTATGCTTGTTCCAAGCCTTACTGTAGCCGAGAATATCGTTCTTGGCATGGAGCCTAAAAATAAAGGCTTTATCGATTACAAAAAGGCCGTGGAAATAACCGAGGAATATTCAAAGAAATATAATCTTATCGTTGATCCCTCCGCAAAGGTAAGAGATATACCGGTCGGTATGAAACAGAAGGTTGAGATCCTTAAGGCGCTTGTGCGCGGCGCTAAAATCCTTATACTGGACGAACCTACGGCCGTTTTGACAACTCAGGAAACAGCAGAGCTTTTCAGAGAGCTTATTAACCTTAAAAATCAGGGACATACTGTTATCTTTATTTCCCATAAGCTTGATGAAATCAAACAGATAACCGACAGACTTACTATAATGCGCGGCGGAAAATCAATGGGTGTTTACAACACTGCTGATATTTCCAAAGAAGAAATTTCCCGACTTATGGTAGGACGTGACGTTGTACTTACAGTTGAGAAAGATAAGGCACAGCCTACAGACGTAGTTTTAAAGGTAAGAAATCTTGACTATACAAACGGATGGGGCAAAAAGATGCTTAACAACCTTTCCTTTGACGTAAGAAAAGGTGAAATTCTCGGTATCGCCGGCGTTGAGGGCAACGGACAGAGAGAGCTTGTAGATATGCTCTTCAACCTTAACGTTCCCGACTCCGGAACTGCCACCGTAAACGGTCAGAATATACTCGGCGTTGCCCAGAGAAAGATAAGAGATATGGGTGTATCCCTTATCCCCGAGGACCGTATGACCTTCGGTATTGCAGGCAGAGGTACAATCGAGGACAACCTTATGAGCGACAGATGCGGTAAAAAGAGATATAACAACGGCCCTCTCTTCAACACAAAGAATATGCATGAGGACAGTGACCAGCTCATTAAAGACTATGCCGTACTTTGTAAATCAAGAAACCAGCAGGTTGGAATGCTTTCCGGCGGTAACATTCAGAAGGTAGTTGTTGCCAGAGAGTTCTCCAGCAATCCCGGACTTATTATAGCTGACCAGCCTACCCGTGGTATCGACGTAGGAGCTACGGAGTTTATACGAAAAAAACTTGTGGAGCTCAGCCGTGAAGGCGCCGCAGTTCTCCTTGTTTCTGCGGACCTCAACGAGGTTATGGAACTGTCCGACAGCCTTATTGTTATGGTAAACGGTAAAATAGCCGCTTATTTTGAAGATACCTCTGTGCTTAATGACACAATAATGGGCGAATATATGCTGGGTATCAAACAGCAGTCCGAAGAAGAAATAAGGAGGGTTCAGCATGGAGAATAAGCATATGATGGCCTTTGAGTTCATCAGAGGATTTGTTGCCATATTTATTGCTATATTAGTTGCTTTTATATTTATTTTTATATCTGCGGATGACCCCGGAAAGGCTCTTAACTGTCTGCTTATTAAGCCTATAATAAGCAACGGAGCCCTTAATATTAAGTCTATAATGACTATACTGGGACGCACAACTCCCATTATTTTCACAGGTCTTGCCGTATGTGTTATGTTCTCGGCGGACCAGTTCAACCTCGGTGCAGAGGGTGTAACAATGCTCGGCGGCTTTATCGGCGCTCTTATCGGTATATATGTACCTATGGCAGCCGGTATCCATTCAGTTGTTGCTGTTCTTATAGCAGCTGTTGTAGGCGGTCTTGTTATGATTGTTCCCGCCCTTGCAAAGGTAAAGCTTAAGGCGAGTGAAATGGTTATTTCACTTATGATGAACTATGTAATACTCTACCTTGTACTTCATTTCCTTAATAACGTATTTGCCGACAGGTCAAAGGGTGCTACACAGACATTCCCCTTTGAAGCAACAGCTAAAATCGGCACTGTTGTACAGGGAACAGAGCTTACTTACGGTTTCTTTATCGCACTTATTGCTACTGTAATAGTTGCTATATTCATGTACCGCACACGCTGGGGCTATGCTATCAGAATGATTGGTATTAACGAAGCATTCTCAAAATATTCCGGTATCAAAGTAGGTGCCATAATCGTAGCTTCTCAGATAATCGGCGGTGTGCTTGCAGGTGCAGGCGGAGCTATCGAGGTTCTCGGACGTGATATTTCTTTCCGTTGGCTTGATCTTCCCGGATATGGCTGGACGGGCGTAACGGTTGCAATACTTGCTAAAAATAACCCTATTATGGTACCGCTTGCGGCGTTGTTTATAGCCTACCTCAACAGAGGCTGTGAGCTTATGTCCATATATGCAGGCGTGCCTGCAGAAATGCTTGATATTATTCAGGCAGTAATATTCCTGTTCTTCGCAGCAGAACAGTTCCTTGCAAAATATCGTCAGAAACTGGTAGTTAAGGATGCTAAAGAAGAAATCAGCATGAAAGGGGAGAAGGCATAATGTTAAATCAGCTTATGAATATGATTTTCACAACCAGCTTTGGTTATGCGATCATTCGTATTACTTCTCCTATCCTCTTTGCAGCACTTGCAGCTGTAGTTGCGGAAAAAGCCGGTGTTACTAATATCGGTCTTGAAGGTACAATGATGTTTTCATCACTTTTCGGTGTTCTTTTTGCCTACTGGACAAACAACTGGCTTGTCGGTGTTCTGGCGGCTATGGTAGTCGGTATACTGATAGCTCTTGTTATGGGTATATTTGCTTTGAAGCTGAAAACAAATATTATCCTTGCCGGTACTGCTATTAATATAGCGGGCTCCGGAGGAACCATATTCCTGCTCTATCTCTTTACAGGACTCAGAGGAAATACTGCAAATCTTACAACTCCTCAGATGCTTACTCCTAAAATCAATATCCCTATAATAAAGGATATACCCGTTATAGGAGCTATCTTCTCAGGACATTCAATACTTACTTATGTATCATTCATACTTGTTATCGTAGTATGGATACTTCTTTACAAAACAGCACTGGGTCTCAGAATCCGTGCCGTAGGTGAAAACACAAATGCTGCCGACTCCGTTGGTGTCAGCGTATTAAAAACACAGTATATAGCTCTTATGATATCAGGTGCACTGTCAGGTATAGGTGGAGCCTATATGTCAATGTACTACTCACAGAGCTGGAATACAGGTATCGTTGCAGGACGTGGCTTCATAGCTCTTGCAGCCCGTGCAATGGGACAGGGCGAGCCTGTCGGGGCGATGCTGGCATCGTTGCTGTTTGGTTTTGCCAGTGCTCTCGGTAATAAGATGGAAGGTCTCCAGGGCTTCTCGTCTTATCTCGTAGGTGCTATACCTTACGCCGTAACAATCATAGGTCTTTCAATCTATGCTGTTACACAGCTTAAAAAATCCAGAAAAAAATCATAATTAATCTATATGGAGGGTGTTAATATGAGAAGAATACCTGTTATTCTCGATGGTGACCCCGGACATGATGATGCTATCGCATGGGTGCTGGCAAATGCCAGCCCCATGCTTGATATTAAGGCAGTTACATCTGTTTGCGGAAATCAGACAATGGAGAAAACAACTTATAATGCACTTAGAATTTGTACACTTATAGGTCTCAATGTACCCGTTGCCAAGGGCCGAGTTAAGCCTCTTTTAAAGGAGCCTATGGTTGCTCCCAATGTACATGGACAGTCAGGCCTTGACGGTCCCAAGCTTCCTGAGCCCGCTTTTGAGGTGTCAGACATGGATGCTGTAACTCTTATGGCCAAAATCATAGAGGAAAGTGATGAACCCATAACACTGGTTCCTACAGGCCCGCTTACAAACATTGCGGCACTTTTCCTTGCTCATCCCGAGCTTAAGAGCAAGATTGAGCACATATACATAATGGGTGGCGGCATACATCACGGTAACTGGGCGCCTGCGGCTGAGTTCAATATCCAGGTTGACCCCGAGGCCGCCGACATAGTATTCAGAGGCGGTGTCCCCATTACTATGGCAGGACTTGATGTTACTGAGAAGGCTCAGATATATCCCGAGGAATTTGATATAATAAGAAATCTCGGAAATCCTGTTGCAAAAACCGTTGCAGAATGGTTTGATTTCTTCTTCCAGTATCATAAATCACTTAAGGGATACCGCGGTGCGGCAGTCCATGACGCTGTAGCAATTGTTGCTATGACAAATCCCGAAATATTTGAAACTAAAGACTTGTATGTTGAAGTAGAGACATGCGGAGATTACTGCCCCGGTGCTACCATTGGCGATGTAAAGCACGTTACGGGCAAAGAACCTAATGTCCATGTACTCTGGAATCTTGACAGAGATGCATTTGCGAAAATACTCATAAATGCCTGCGCAAGCTATGGGGAGGTGTCCAAATAATGAAAATACCTGTTTTTATTGACTGCGATCCCGGTATAGATGATATGATAGCGCTCCTTCTTGCCGAAAAAATGCCTGAGCTTGATGTCGTAGGCATAGGTACGGTATGCGGAAATGTTGAATCCGATAAAACATATACAAACGCTCTTAAGGCAGTTGCTTTTACAGGAAGCAATACTCCTGTATTTAAAGGTGCGGATGCGCCTATGTTCGGCGAGCTTGTAACGGCTAAATATGTTCACGGTGAGGACGGACTTTCAGGACTCGGCTCAAAGCTTTCTACACCTGATATAGCTCCCGAAAAGGAAAAAGCCTGGGATGCTCTTTACAGACTGGCAAAGGAATATAAAGGTGAGCTTGTTCTTGTGGCTGTCGGCCCGCTCACTAACATAGCTATTGCTCTTTCAAAGTATAAGGAGCTTCCTTCACTTCTTAAGAAAATAGTTATTATGGGCGGTTCTGCCGCATACGGCAACATTACTCCTGCGGCTGAGTTCAATATTTATGTTGACCCCGAAGCGGCACACATGGTATTTGAATGCGGCTGCCCGATTT